>NZ_QYUP01000162.1 GCF_003590855.1 Massilia cavernae | reverse complement strand
TGCAACAACTCGCCTATGACATGAAGTCGTTCGGCCTGATCGCGCGCAACAACCAGCAGGCCCTGGCTGACGTGCCCAGGAAGATGGACGATGCGATCCTTCCGACGCTCACCTTCAACGACAAGGTCTCGCTGCCGATCGGCGGCGAAGAGTTCGTGCTGACCCACGCGCGTGGCGAAACGGAGGACCAGCTATGGGTGTCCGTCCCATCGCGCAAGCTGGTCGTCACCGCGGATTATTATCAGAATTTCCTGCCCAACGCGGGCAACGGCAAACGCCGGCAGCGCTATCCTGATCAATGGGCCAAGGCACTGCGGGATATGGCGGCGCTCAAGCCGGAACGGATGCTGCCAATGCATGGCGCCGCCCTCGCGGACGCAGCGGACATCAAAGATCGCCTGGTGGCACATGCGGACATCCTTGACAGCATAACGACGCAGGTGGTCGACGGACTGAATGCCGGCCTGCGGCGCGACCAGGCCGTCGAGCGGGTGCGCCTTGCGCCCGCACTGGCGGAGCGTGACGATGCGCGCGAGGACTATGTGTCGGTCAAGGACGTTGCGCGCATGGTGGCCCAGCAGTATGGCGGGTGGTGGGACGATATGCCATCGCACTGGAATCCGGCGCCAGTGGCGGACGAAGCGCGTGAAGTCGCTGCGCTGGCCGGCGGCGCGCGCAAGCTGGTGCAGCGCGCCAGGGCCATCGTCAAGGCGAATCCGGCGCTGGCCGCGCAGCTAGCCGATTGGGCCTGGCTGGCCGCGCCCGATGACGCGGTTGTGCTCAAGGGCGTGCTCGACGTGTATGGCGGGCGCATCGGCCCCGACACGACCACGCAGGAAGCGCTGGTCTATCGCGAGCACATGATTCGCCTGAAAATGCGAATCGCGGAACTTGCAAGGAAGTGACAAGAACCCGCTTCGGCGGGTTTTTTTGCGCCTTCCTGGCCTCATCGGAACCGACGACTGTTGTAAATTGAACCAAAGATAGCATGCGGACTGATGTGTGTACTAGAATATGCCGATTGATGCGCCGCACCATTGCGTACCGGTGCCACACGATCGAAGGTCCAACATGCAAAACCAGATGATTGATGCTGATCTCCCCAGTGACGGGCTTGGGCGCGATGGCGCCCGCGCCTTGCGTCTCATCGAGCGGATCGAGAGCAGGTATGGCTTGGCGCCATCCCGGTGTTGCGGTGCAGCACATTCCGTTGTCGCGTCTAACGATAGTCTGGCTGCGGGGCATTCACCGCCCAAGGTGGAGGTGCTGGTCAATGACGCATTGCTTGCCAAGATATTCCAGTGCGAGCGAGCCGAGGAAGACCTGCGCAACTCGAAGAAGAAGCTTCACGACCTGCTGGCGCATCACCGGCTTATCAAGGAAGAGGAGCGCAAGCGCATCTCCCGCGAGATCCATGACACGCTGGGGCAAAACCTGCTGGCGCTCAGGCTGGATATCTCGACCCTGCACGTGCGCAGCTCAAGCCGCCATCCCCGCCTTCACAAGTGGGTTGGTTCCGCGCTCGACAATCTAGACGGCACCATCAAGTCCGTCCGCGCCCTCATTGCCGACTTGCGGCCGTTCCAGCTCGACCTTGGCCTGGAAGCGGCGGTCGAGTGGGAACTGATCAAGTTCACCCGCACCAGCGGTATCGCCTGCAATCTGGCGAAGGAAGGGAAGATGGAGGCGGACACCATGACGGATGAGCAGACACTGACGCTCTACCGAACCCTGCAAGAGTGCCTCAGCAACGTCTCCAGGCATTCCCAGGCCACGAAGGTCGACGTGGTCATCGGCATGGCGCCGGGCGAATTCTGGATGAGCGTGTCCGACAATGGCATCGGTTTCGATCCCGGCGCACCGCGCAAGGCCGGTAGTTTCGGGATGCTGGGAATCGGGGAGCGCGTCTCGGCACTGGACGGCGAAGTATCGGTCAGCAGCGCCCATTCGCAAGGGACAACCGTCACCATCAGCGTGCCCATCGCTTCGCGCTAATCGACGCGGGGCGCGCGGTCTGCCCGGCCCCAACGGGATTCCAGATGATCTCCGACAAAGACTTTCCTGACACTCCCCCCATTCCGCCGTCGCTGCGCTTGCGTGCGGGCGAGGCCAGCCACGACGGCCAGGTGGGCAATGTCCTATCGAGCCTGGAGATTGTCAGCAAGCTCTTGCAGGTACAGGAGACTGTCGCGCCTGGATCCGACGTGCAATTCGTGCACAGGCAATTCAAGGCGGGTGAACAGGTGACCGCCGTAGGACAGGCTTTCGACAACTTGCACGTCGTCGCCGGCGGTTTCCTCAAGACGGCGATTCCGGACGAGCTCGGCGCCGAGCAGGTCCTGGCCTTTCCGATGAAGGGAGACCTGGTCGGGGCCGACGCGATTCATGGCGGCACGCACACCACATGGACGGTAGCGCTGTCGGATTGCGACCTCGTGGAACTGCCTTTTGCAAAGCTCGTTTGCCTTGGGCGCGACCATCCCGGGTTCGCGCACGGCTTGTTTGGCGTGATCAGCAGGGAGTACCTGCGCAGGAGGGGAATGATCAGTGCGCGCGGCTTCCTGAAGACCGAAGCGCGGCTCGCACGCTTCCTCGTTACGCTGGCCGCCCGCTACGGTGCGATGGGGTATTCCGACAAGGTCTTCAACTTGCAGATGTCGCGCCAGGAGATTGGCAGCTATCTCGGCATCAAGCAGGAGACCTTGAGCCGCATCTTTTCCGCGTTCGATGAAATGGGCCTGATCACCGTCGACCAGCGCTGCATCACCATCCACGACGCCGCTACCCTCAAGATCTTGCGCGGCCTCCAGCCATCGGTGCATACCCGCAAGCCTGCCAGGGACAGCCGCTCTGCGGGCGGCGCCGATGAGCCGATTGTCCGGATTGCCGTTTAGGGATTCCACCCCGTTACAGCGGTATCACGAACGGCGCCGGGGCGCCGGCTTCCCTTCCTCCACATTTCCGCATTCCACGATACCAATATTCGCTGCGCCGCAGCAAAAATATATTCAATCTGGGTATTTGGGTTGGTCTGGAATTAGATATGGCGGTCATAAATTCGTGGTGACCACCATATATATACAACTTTTCAGGCGAGTGTCTCCATTTTGCAAAACCCGATTATCCAGTTGATCGTTTGGTTAATCTCAAACATTGGGATATTGGTCTGACTAATATGGCCACATGGTTTTTCGACTGGCGTCAATATTTTGGCTATTAATGCCAGTTGTGCACTAGTTTAACGCGGATACGGAATGCTGCACCAAACTGGACACGACTGCATCATTATTTAATTCCTGGAAATACACCGATCCCAATGTGGGCGGCGGGATGGCTGGCGAACCGTCCGGATACAAGAAGAATGGTAAAGGGGAATAGCGATGGATATGAGCGAAAGTGTGGTCGTGAAGTTGCGGGATGCATTCACCCAGGTGGAATCCGACGGCAGCCTGGACGAGTGCCTGCGACAGCTGTCCGCCCTTGCCGGGCACGTTCTCAGCGCCAAGGTTTGCACCATTTTACTGCTGAGTGAAGACGAGGTGCGGGAGGCTGGACTGAGCTTCGGCGCCGAATTCGGATCCATTCCGGACCCGTCCAGGAAAGTCCGGAAACCGGCCCTGCGCCAGGTAATCAGCACCGAGTCCACCCGGCACAGGGACGAACCGGGAGACAAAACCATGGATAACATGATTTCCACAATTGTTCTTCGTGGCAAGATTATCGGCATCATCCAGGTTTGCCAGCCCCAGCAGCAGAGCTGTTTCAGCAAGGACGACTTGCAGCTCTTCAGTATTCTTACGCCCCTGATTACCAAGTCGATCCAGGTGGTCCAGTTGCAGAATATTTTGAAATCGCGTTTTACCCAGATAGCGCTGGAGAAATCGGGGGATGCGACTATCCGTGAATTGATATCAGGGGTGGCTCCCAATCCGAACCAGATTGCGCGGATATTGGCAAAATCCTTTTACCGCGAAATGCTGAGTGCAGGCTTTAATTTCAACCAGATTATATATGCTGCTACCGAAGTTATATCCGAACTGACTGCGAGTGTGCGCAAACATAGTAACAGCCGGAAACATCGGCAGCAGGACAGGGGTGATGGCGGGCCGATTCTCCTGGAAGCGCCGGGACCGGCGGATAGCGCTCCGGGGCTCCGGGAAGGTGAACCTACGCCGCATTGAGCAAGCCTGCCGAAGGTTATTGTGTGAATATGAGGTGGATGCCATGGACGCAGGATTCGTCATCGGAACCGAACCGCCAATCGAGGAAGTCCTCATATATGAAGACGGACGGCTAATCTATTCCGCATCGCAGCATCAAAACCGGCTTGAAGGCGGGGATCATGCGCATGATATGGTTCCGGCCACCCCGCTCGGCGCAATCCTGGGCGAATATGGCGGCGGCCTGTATCGCGGTGCCGGCGGCGCGCCGCTCGAACCCCTGCAGCGCCGCTTCGAAGTCATTGCGCAGACCAATCCCGCGGCTTGCGCCGTCAAGTGCAACGGTACCTGCCTGACGTACGGCGAACTGGACGCACAGGCCGACCAACTGGCGCTTTTCCTGCAGCAGGGCGGATTGCGCCCGGGCGGCTTTTGCCTGCTCAGCCTGGAGCCGTCGCTGGCGCTGGTGCGGGCCATCCTGGCCGTACTGAAAGCGGGCGCCGCCTGCCTGCAGTTCGACCCGCGACTTTCCCACGAATGCGCGGCGGCAGCGTTGGAAGCATTCCGGCCCGCCATCCTGTTCACGCGCCGCGGGGCGCTACCCTGGGCCGGCGCCGGCATCCGCACGGTCCCTTGCGACGAAGATGCGGCCGACCTGCCGTTTGGCTGGCCGGACGAAATCCCGGTACACGCTGCAATGCCGGTCCAGGCGCTGGCGACGGCGAGCGGCCGCGGCCTGTGCCTGTTCGTGCGCACCCACGGTGCGGTGGCCTGCCGCATCGAGGCGATGTGCGGCGCCGGCCCGCCCAGCGCGCTTGCATTCGACCTGGCCGGCTTCCTGCGGCCCCTGTCGGTAGGCGCGCCGCTGAACGTGGCGCCCCCCGATTCGCGGTGCTGAACGGCGCCCAGGACAGCGCGCTACCCCATACGGCAACAAAACGTGGAGCTCGTCATGAAATCACCCCGCACACCGTCGCCCGCAGTCATTGCTCTGAGCCCGCAACACCGCATGTCGCCGCAGATCGCCATCGGCGCTTGCCGCGCCGGCGGGCTAGGCTTGCTTGACCTCGGCATCCGCGGGCTGGATCCGCAGGCGAAGCAGGCTGTGGCCGAACTGGCCCGCGCGAACGGAACGGCAAAGAGCTGGGGCCTGCGCTGCGACCTGTTCGACGACGCCTGTACCACGCTGAGCAGCCTCGGAAAGCGGGTCGGGCTGGCGGGGCAGGCGCCGGTCCTGTTGCTGGCGGGAGTCCGGCCTGGGGAGCTGCAGCTGGCCTGCGGCCTTGCGCGCGGCCTGGCGCGTACCGTCTACCTCGAAGTGGGCAGCCTGCGCGAAGCGCTCGACGCCCAGCGTGCCGGCTACGATGGCCTGGTCGCGAAGGGCAATGAGGCGGGCGGGCGCGTCGGCCAGCGCTCGGCCTTCATGCTGGCCCAGGAGTTTGCCGGCAAGCTGAAGATCCCGTACTGGATCCAGGGCGGTATCGGCGTGCACAGTGCGGCCGCCGTGGTGTTGTCGGGCGCGGCAGGCGTCGTGCTGTGCGAGCAGCTGTGGCTGACGGCGGAGGCCCCTGCGGCCACCGGCGGCGCCGGCTGGGCCATGCTGGACGGCAGCGAGACCGCGCTGGCCGGCGCCCCCGACACGCCTTACCGCTGCTTCAGCCGCTCCGGCCGTGCCAAGTTGCGCGAACTCGAGCTGGCAGTGGCGCGCGCGGGGCCGGCGACTGGCAGGCTTGCTGCTGGCAATCTTGTTCGACCAGACGACGGCGTGCTGGCATGCCGGCCAGGATATCGCGTCGCCGGGCCGTATGGCCAAGGTGGGTGTACGTGGGACGCATCGTTGACGGCCGTCGCGAGTGGCATAGCAAGCGGCCTGGCCGCAGGCTGCTGCCCAACTCCTCCCTTCGCGCTGGCCGCCACTGGCAGCGCGGCGCATGTACATACAACTCGCTTCCGTATCGCGCGAGGGCGCGATGTCCCGCGTCAGCGGACGTCGCACCGTGTCGCGGCCGCGCCTCGCCGGGGAGGGCGGACTTGCCCATCGTCGCGCTGGCCGTGATGCGCGGACCGGAGATCGGCACGATGCTGTGGGCGACCCGCGACTGATGGCGAGCTCCCTGGGGGTGGCATCCTCGGCTTCATGCCGCTCGAACTCGTCAGCGAGCAGCCTGGCCGTCTCTGCGCGAGGTCATGGCGCCGTTCGCCATCATCTCCGGCGGCGTCCAGGCTCGCGCGCGGCGAGCTGGAGAATACTGGGCATTCGCCACTTATCTTCCATGGTGCCGTGCCGTTTGGCTTGAACGGCTTCCTTCGACGCCCGGCGGCGCCGTTCGTCTTCGAAGGCAGCGATATGCGGCGGCAAGCGAGGCCCCGCCGCGACCAGCTTCATCCCTGTGGCAGCAGGCGGTCCGGACATCCTTGCCCACGCCGGCAGTCAAGGAACCGGAATCGGTGCAGGTGATGTTTCGGCAGGCGGCACCATCGATGCGCTGTGGGCGGCCCATGGTCGCGGTGCTGGCCGCGCCGCTGGTCGCTCACGCGGGATGAAGGTCGGCGTCCTGATGGGAACCGCCTACCTGTTCACGTCGCGAGATTCGGTCGAAAGCGGCGCGATCGTCGAGGAGTCCGCGCCAGGCGGTGGAGCTGCGAGGAAACCCTTGCTACAGTCGCGTCGGCATCTACACGCGGTGCGCCAAGACCGATTTCTGCGACGAAGTTTCGATCGCTGCTTGCGCGAACTGATCGTCGCAGCAAGTTCGAATGAAGAACGCTGAATGAGGCGCTCGGCTGATGAACATCGGGCGCTGCGTCATTGCTCAGAAGGGAATCACCGTAACAGCGATCGCGAATACGTCGCCTGGCGAGCGCTATGTGCAGGGTCGCGACGATGGTGCGCGGCGCGAGGGGCTGGTACATGCTGGGCGAACGTGGGCCGGCTGCGCCAAAGCGCCTGCAGCATGGCCGAGCTGCATGGCGCGGTTTCGGTCGACAGCATGGCGCTGCTGCGGCGGCGCCTGGTGCACGCCCCGGCTTCCACGCGCCCGGCGGCGAGCGAGGATATCGCCATCGTCGGCATGGCCTGCAACTTCCCGTGTGCGCAAGGGCTGCGCGAGTACTGGCAGAACATCATCGGCGGCGTCGATGCGATCCGCGAAGTCAGCGACGACCGCTGGTCCTCCGAACTGCTGTTCGACCCGGCGCGCGGCCCCGACAAGGTGTATTCGAAGTGGGGCGGCTTTTTGGACGACATCGCGTTCGACCCGCAGCGGTATGGCATCACGCCGGCCAGCCTGGCGTCGATCGAGCCGGTCCAGCTGCTGGCGCTGGAGGTGGCGCGGCAGGCGCTGGAAGACGCCGCCTTCGACCGGCGTCCGTTCGCGCGCGAACGCACCGCCTGCATCATGGCCGTGGGCGGGATGAGCGACCTGGGCACCATCTACAATTTCCGCACCCTGCTGCCGCAATACCTGGCAAAGCTGGATGGACTGCCTGAGGCGACAAGGCGCCAGATGGTCGACACGCTGTTCGAACACGAGCTGCCGAAGTGGACCGAGGATACCTTCCCCGGCATCCTTGGCAATGTCGTGTCGGGCCGGATCGCCAACCGGCTCGACCTTGGCGGCGCCAACTTCACCGTCGATGCCGCCTGCGCCGCATCGCTCGCTGCGGTGGAGGTCGGGGTCAAACAGCTGCGCAGCCGCGACGCCGACGTCGCCCTGGTCGGCGGCGTCGACTGCACCAACAGCCCGATCGGCTTCATGTGCTTCGCGCAGACCCACGCGCTGTCGCCGCGGGGGCGCTCGCGCCCGTTTGACGCAAGCGCCGACGGCATCGCGATCAGCGAAGGCGTTGGCGCCCTGGTGCTGAAGCGCCTGTCGGACGCGGAGCGCGACGGCGACCGCATCTACGCCCTGCTCAAGGGCATCGGCAGCGCCAGCGACGGCCGCAACCGCAGCCTGACGGCGCCGCACCCGCCGGGCCAGGTCAGGGCGCTGGAGCGCGCCTATGCCGACGCCGGCGTCGATCCGTCCAGCGTCACGCTGATCGAAGCGCACGGCACCGGCACCGCGCTGGGCGACAAGTCCGAACTGGCGGCGCTGCGCACCGTGCTGGGCGAGTCGGACGCCCCGGCGTGCGCGATCGGCTCCGTCAAATCGATGATCGGCCACACTAAAGTCGCGGCCGGCATGGCAGGCATGATCAAGGCAGCGCTGGCGTTGCAGCACAAGGTGCTGCCGCCGACCATCGGCGTCGACCAGCCGGCGGCGGCGTTCGAGGACGGCCGCACGCCCTTGTACATCAACAGCGAGGTGCGTCCGTGGCTGCACCTGGACCGTCCGCACCCGCGCTACTGCGGGGTCAGCGCCTTCGGCTTCGGCGGCACCAACTTCCACGCCGTGCTGGCCGAATATCCCGGCGCCTACCGGACTGCGGACGACGCCAGCCTGCAGCCGCGCGGCGTCGAGCTGTTCGCGTTCGCCGGCGCCACCCGCGGCGAGATCGAGGGCGCCATCCGCAAGCTGCTGCAAGGCCTGGAGCAGGGGCCGCAGCCTGGCTTGGCCCAGCTTGCGTTCTCGCTGTTCCGCGAACAGCACCTGATCCGCCGCGCCAACGGCGGCCAGCCTTGCCGGCTGGTGCTGGGGGCGGCGACGCCTGCCGACCTGGAACAGAAACTGCGGCGTGCCTTGGCCCTGCTGGGCGAGGGCGGCGCCATCTTCCAGGCGCCGGGACTGCATTACCGCGAAAGCGTGGGCGCCGTTGGCGGCGTGTGTTTCATGTTCCCTGGCCAGGGTGCGCAGCGGGTCAACATGCTGCGCGAGCTGGTGACCGGCATGCCGGAGCTGCACCAGTGCTTTGCCCAGGACGGACGCAACGGACAAGACGTGCCCCGCATCGCCGGCTACATCTATCCGCAGCCCGTATTCAGCGACGCCGCCCGCGCCGAACAGCAGCAGGCGTTGAATGCGACCGAGGTCGCACAACCGGCGCTCGGCATGGCCTGCATGGCGGCCTACGACGTGCTGGCCAGCTATGGCCTGCAGCCTGATTTCGTGGCCGGCCACAGTTATGGCGAGTATCCGGCGCTGTGCGCCGCCGGCGCCATCAGCCGCGGGGACCTGCTGCGCCTGTCGCTAGCGCGCGGCCGCCTGTCCGCCCAGGCCCCGGCCGGCGCCATGGCGGCGCTCGACGTCGACGGCGCCCGCGCCGAAGCGGCCATCGCGCGCCACGGGCTGGCCGTCAGCATCGCCAACCTGAACGCGCCGGATCAGACCATCATCGCCGGCCCCGCCGAGGCGATCGAGGCCGCGCAGGCGCCGCTGTCGCAAGAGGGCATGCGCTTCAAGCGGCTGCCGGTCGGGGTGGCTTTCCATTGCGCCGGGATGGCCCCGGTACGCGATGCACTGGCGGCGGAACTGGCAAAGGTGAAGTTCGCTGCGCCGCAGGTGCCAGTGTATGCCAACCTGACGGCGGCGCCTTACCCGGCCGGCGAGGGCAAGGTGCGCGCGCTGCTGGCGCGCCACATCGCCGCGCCGGTGCGCTTCGCCGCCGAGATCGAGGCCCTGTACGAGGCCGGAGCCCGTGTATTCGTCGAGTGCGGCCCGGGACTGACGCTGACCGGCCTGGTCGGCCGCGTGCTGGGCCAGCGCCCGCACACTGCGCTGGCGATCGACGCCCCCGGCCGCGACGGCTGGGTGCAGCTGGCGCAATTGCTGGCCCAGGCCGAGGCGGCCGGGCTGGCGCTGAACCTGGAGCCTTGGTTCGCCGGCCGCGGCCTGGCTGACCTCAGCCTCGACGAGGTGTTCGCCCAGGCGCGCCAGCGCACGCAGCATGGGCCCCTGGTCTGGCGCGTCAACGGTGGCCGCGCGCTGCCGTGGGCCGCGCCGGAGCGTCCGGACCAGCCGCCCCGGGCGGCGGAGCTGTCCTTGCACCGGATTCCCGCGCCGGCAACCGCGGACACTTCCCCCGCCGTGCACGCCTTCGAGGCCGTGCCGCCGGCGCCACCCGAACCGCCCACCTACTTCAGGAGAACGAGCATGAGAACCGATGAACCAGTCCCGGACGACTTGCGGCTTCAAGAGGCCAGCCCGTCCGCCTTCGCCGGTCCGGCGTCCGAGGGCGAGCTGGCGCAGATCCAGCTTGGCCTGGCGCGCCTGCTCGACTTCCAGTCGGAACAGCAGCGCACTCTGCGTCATTTCGTCGACTTCCAGGCCCAGCTGGCCGGGATGGCGGTCGGGCGCCAGGCGCCCGCCGTGGCGCGGATGGCGGCCGTTCCGGCGCTCGCTGCCGTCCCGGCGCCGGCTGCCCTGGCTGCGGCCGCGCCGCGCAAGCCGGTCAAGGCGCCGGTGCTGCCGCAACTTCCGGCCAGCACCGCCGCGCAGGACAGCGCGCCCCAAGCCGGGACCGCGCATCCCCCAGGCGCGCCGATCCAGTTGCACCCCCCGGCTCGCCCGCCGGCTCCTGCTATGGCGGCGCCTGTGGCTCCGGCTGCGGCGCCGGCCGCGGCGGCGGACGTGGCGCCCGCGTCGGCGGCCTCGTTCAAGAGCGAGCTGCTGCAGGCCGTGTCGGCGCGCACCGGCTATCCGGTCGACATGCTCGACATGGATGCCCACATGGAAGCGGACCTCGGAATCGATTCGATCAAGCGCATCGAGATTTTCAGCGGCCTGACGCAGCGCCACAGCCTGGTGGGCGAGCGCGACGAGGAAAAGATGATCGAGGAGCTGTCCGGCTTCAAGACCCTGAACGAGGTCGTGGCCTGGTACGAGGAACTGCTGCTGCCGGCGGCAGCCGCCGGCGCGGGAGGGTCCCTGCCAAAAAAAGCGCCGGCTCCACTTTCTCGGCTGGATGAGGAAGTGGAGCCGTGCGACCCGGGTG
This sequence comes from Massilia cavernae, assembly GCF_003590855.1. Lineage (GTDB taxonomy): Bacteria > Pseudomonadota > Gammaproteobacteria > Burkholderiales > Burkholderiaceae_D > Telluria_A > Telluria_A cavernae. The sequence goes on along the minus strand of NZ_QYUP01000162.1, from coordinate 8,823 downwards.
CGCTCAACGATCCGGTGCAGGCGTACGTGGTGCAGGCGCTCGCAGCAAGTCTCGACGAGCACGCCGCCGCGGCAGGATGGGCGCCGCGCCATCCGGTGGCCCTGGTTGGCAAACCATCAGCGCTGGCTACCGCATTGCGCGAGCAGTTGAAGGCCAGGGGAAGCGAGGTGCTGCAGCTGGTGCCGGGCCCGTTCACCCGCGCGGTCGGCGACGGACAGTACGAAGTCGACTTTTCTTCGCTCGACTCCGTGCTTCCGCTGGCCGACCTGCTCGGCGCCGGCCAGCAGCCGGTCGGCGCGCTGATCAACCTGATGGGACGCGCCGGCGACAGCGCGGTGCGCCATCGCCACGACGCCCGCGCCCTGTTCCTGCTGCTGAAGGTGCTGGGCCCTGACCTGAAGCGCAGCGCCGAAGTCGGGGAGGGCGTGCTGGTCAACCTGACTGCTTTCGATGGGCGTTTCGGCCTGGGCGGGCCGAGCTCGATCGATGCAGGCAGCGCCGGCACGCTCGGGGTTGCGAAGTCGGCGGCGCGCGAATGGGGCGCGCTGCGCGTCAAGTGCATCGACGCAGCACCTGGGCTGGAACCGGCCTGGCTGGCCGGGCAGGTACTCAGGGAACTGGCCAGCGGCGACACGGCGGTCGAAGTCGGCTACAGCGAACAAGGACGCTGCCAGATCGTCCTGCAGCCGCGCGCGATCGGGCCTGGCGAGCTGTCCGGCCTGGCGCTGGGGCCCGGCTCCGTTCTGCTGGTGACCGGCGGCGCCTATGGCATCACCGCCGAGGTCACGCTGACGCTGGCCGAGAAGTACCATCCGCGCCTGGTGCTGGCCGGGCGCAGCGCGCTGCCCGGGGCCGAAGCGGAACTGACCCGCGGCGTGGACGGCGTTGCCGAACTGCGCCAGCTGCTGACGGCGGAGCTGCGCCAGCGCAATGGCAAAGCGACGCCGGTGCAGGTGGACACCGAGCTGAAACGCGTGCTGAAGGAGCGCGAAATCCGCGCCAACCTGGATGCGATGCGCGCGGCCGGCTGCGAGGTCGAGTACCACTGCGTCGACGTGCGCGACGGCGACGCGTTCGGCGCACTGATCGACGATGTCTATGCGCGCCTCGGCCGCATCGACGGCGTGCTGCACGGGGCCGGCGTGATCAGCGACAAGCTCATTGCGAGCAAGCCGGTCGAGGCCTTCGACGCCGTGTTCGACACCAAGGTGTTGCCGGCGCTGGTGCTGGCGGAAAAGCTGCGCATGTCGGAACTGCGCTTCCTCGCCTTGTTCTCGTCGGTGGCCGGCCGGTTCGGCAACATCGGCCAGGCCGACTACAGCGCCGCCAACGAAGTGCTCAACAAGCTGGCCGGCCAGCTTAGCCATGCCTGGCCCCACCTGCACGCCGTCGCCATCAACTGGGGGCCGTGGGATGCGGGCATGGTCAGCGAAGACCTGCGCAAGCTGTATGCCGCGCGCGAGATCCGCCCGATCGCGCCGGCGGAAGGACGGCGCCACTTCCTGGACGAACTCGAACACGGCCCGCGCGGCCAGCCCGAGATCGTGATTTCTTCCAGTATCCGGCAGATCGCCGCACTGCAACTGGGACGCTGACATTCCACCGAAAGAAAGGGAGCATTCCGATGAGCACCTACAACAACCCCGTCCTGGTCAATTTTACGCCGGCCCAGGTGGCCAAACCGGTCGCCCAGGGGCTGGCCCTGAAAGTCTCCGCCTACGGGCTGGCGCGCGGCTACTGCAAGCAGTATGGCATCGACAACAAGGAGGCAAGGAGCGACGTGCTGGCCGAGATCCAGCGCCGCTTCGACAAGTACGCTGTGTCGGCCGGCCAGATCAGGCAGCGCCAGCTGGTGTTCTTCCCGCGCCTGCGCGACATCCGCATCGCCGACGGCGAATTGGTGCTGGCCGAGCCCAAGCAGGAACACCTGCGCATGTTCGCCAGCGCCGAGGACACCAAAGGTTCCGATCTGAAGGCGCGCCATGCCAGTTACGGCAAGGTGGTGGGCGACTGCCTGGCCGACATGTACCAGAACGTCGAGACCGCGCCCGACGACCTGATCCATGTTACCTGTTCCGGCTATCTCGCCCCCAGCCCGGTGGAGCGGATGGTGGCGCAGAAGGAGTGGTTCGACACCACGGTGACCCACAGCTACCACATGGGATGCTACGGCGCCTTCCCCGCCATCAAGATGGCGCACGGCTTCCTGTCGTCGTCGCACAGCGGGGTCACGCCGCTCAAGGAGCGGGTCGACATCGTGCATACCGAGCTGCTGTCGGGCCACCACAACATCGAGGATTTCGGGATCGAGAACATCATCACGATGACGCTGTTTGCCGATGGCTTCATCAAGTACTCCGTCTGCTCGGACGCCTATGTGCGCGAGCATGGCCTGCACGGCCTGCGCATCCTCGCCTTCAAGGAACACCTGTTGCCCGATTCGGCCGACGACATGACCTGGGTGCCGGCCGCGCACCAGTTCCAGATGACCTTGTCGGTGATGGTGCCGGTCGTGATCAAGCGCCACGTGTACGCCTTCGTGGTGGGGCTGGTAGGCGCGATCGGCATCGATTTCGAGCGCCAGAAGGATGCGCTGATGTTCGCGATCCATCCGGGCGGGCCGAAGATCGTCGAGCACATCCAGGATGAACTGGGCTTGCGCGACGAGCAGGTCGCCATCAGCAAATCGGTATTCCTCGACAACGGCAACATGTCGTCCGCCACGGTGCCGCACATCATGAAGGGCATCGTCGAGGAAAAGTCGGTATTGCCGGGGACGCGGGTGGTCTGCCTGGGCTTTGGGCCTGGCCTGACCGTGACCGGTCTCGTGCTGGAGAAAATATGATGGCCCACGCGAACAAGCTGCTGGCGCCGGGCGCGCAGCCCCTGGTCGGCCGGATGTACGAGGCGGAAGCGGCCAGCGAACCTGCCCCGGCCGCCAGGGCGCCTGCGGCGGCCATCCCGATGATTGCGCCGCGTCCGTCAGTGGCGCCGGTGCTGCCGTTCGTCGGCGAGGTGACGGCCTGCCAGCGCGGCGCCAGCATCAGTATCGTGCGCCGGCTGGCCCACGATGCCGACCTGTTCCTGGCCGACCACAACTTCGTGCACGCGCCCGGGGTAAAGCCATTGGCCGACTGCTTCCCCGTGGTGCCGATGACGGTAAGCCTGGAAATCATGGCCGAAGCCGCGGCCTGCCTCGCTCCGGGCTACGGCCTGGTGGGTTTCGAGGACGTCACGGCACGGCGCTGGATCGCCGTGGCCGGCAGCGCCCAGCTGGCGCTGCGCATCGAGGCGCGGCTGGACGGGCTGGACCTGCAGCAGGGCGAGGCGCGCATCGCCGTGCAGGTGTTCGCCGGCGATGAAAACGATGCCTCGATCGGCGCCACCGTGCTGTTCGGTTCGCACTATGCGGACCCGCCTGCGCCCGGGCCTGCGCCGATGGCCGGCGGCGCCGTGCACGACGCCTCCGGCCTGTATGCAGCCCGCCACCTGTTCCACGGCCCGTGCTTCCAAACGCTGGCGGGCCAGGTCCGGGTCGGCCCGCAAGGCGCCGGCGCGCATTTGCTGGTCAAGCCGGCGCATGGCATGTTCGCCGCGCAGCCCGATCCGCAGCTGCTGGCCGATCCGGCGCTGCTCGATGCGGTCGGCCAGCTGATGGCGCTGTGGTCGATGGAGCAGGGCCAGGCCGCGTTCCCGGTCGGCCTTGCCCGCATGGACCTGTACTGCGCCACGCCGGCGCCGGGCACGCTGGTGCCGATACGGATGGACATCACCGGCCAGCAGCTGACGGTGGCCAGCGGCGACGTCGAGATCGGCGATGGCGCCGGCGGCGTGTGGATGCGCATCAGCGGCTGGAAGTCCTGGCGGTTCAAATGGGCGCGGCAACTGGTGGACTTCCAGCGCCAGCCTGCGCGCTACCTGCTGAGCGATGCGCAGGCCCTGCCAGGGGCATCCGGCGGGCTGGTGTGCCAGCACCTGACGGCGCAGCGGGTCGCGATGTTCGACCTTGCGTTGCTGGCGCGGCACTACCTGCACGGCAGCGAGATGCCGGCGTTCGACGCCAAGAAGTCGGCGCCCGCGCGCCAGCGCGAGTGGCTGCTGGGACGCGTCGCCGCCAAGGATGCGGCGCGCTGCTGGAGCGGTACGCAGATGCATCCGGCCGCCTTCGGCATCGAGTATGACGGCGCCGGGCAGCCACGGGTGGCGTCCTGGCCCGCCGGGCTCGCGGCCCCCTGCATCAGCATTGCGCATTGCGGCGAGCATGCCATCGCGGTAGCCAGCGCAGGGCCTGCCGGGATCGACATCGAAAAAATCGCCGCGCGCGACGAGCATTGCGTCGCCAGTTTCACCAGCCCCCTCGAACGGGCCCTGCTGGCCGGCATGGAGGGTGGCGCGCGCGACGCCTGGATCACGCGCCTGTGGTGTGCCAAGGAGGCGCTGGGCAAACGGCTGGGCACCGGCGTCGACCACGCGCCCAGCCGGTTCGAGGCGCGCTCGCTGGCGCCCGATTGCAGCCTGCGGATGCGCCACCATCCCAGCAATGCCGAGTGCCGCATCGTGACCACGCAGCTCGGAGACTGCATCATCGCGCTCGATGCCGGAGCGGCCAGCTAGTCCTTTACCCAAGTGGAGAAAAGCCATGACAATATCGTCCGCCGCACCCTTGCTCGAGATGGTCGGTGTCAGCAAGCACTACATGATGGGAGAGAGCCGGATCGACGCCCTGAAGGCGGTCGACGTGGCGATCATGCCCGGCGAATTCGTGGCCGTCTGGGGGCCGTCCGGATCCGGCAAGTCGACCTTCTGCAACCTGGTCGGGCTGCTCGACGCGCCATCCTCCGGCAGCGTGCACTTCCAGGGCCAGGATGCGGCGCTCCTGTCGGACGACCAGCGCAGCGGCCTGCGCAACCGCGCGATCGGCTTCATCTTCCAGGGCTTTAACCTGATCCCGGTCTTGTCGGCGCTGGAGAACGTCATGCTGCCGCTGCAGGTGGGACATGCCGGCGCGCGCGCGGCCGCGGACGCCGCCCGCAAGCGCTTGGCCGAAGTCGGCCTTGCCAGCCACCTGGCGCACCGGCCGGCCAAGCTGTCGGGAGGGCAGCAGCAGCGGGTGGCGATCGCGCGCGCGCTGATCGGCTCGCCGGCGCTGGTAGTGGCCGACGAGCCGACCGCCAACCTCGATTCGGACAACGCGCTCAAGGTCATCTCCCTGATGCGCGAGATCAGCAAGAGCGAAGGCACGGCATTCGTCTTTTCGACCCACGACGAGCGGCTGCTAGAACGGGTCGACCGCCGCATCATGCTGCACGACGGCGCCATGACCGAAGACCGCCGCCATGCGCCCGCCGCCGCTTCCCAATGGGTGAAGCTATGCTGACCTGGGCAAGGCTCGCGGTCAGGAACCTGTTCCGCAACGCACGCCGCTCCTTTTTCACGATCGCGGCGATCGCGCTCGGCTTCCTTGCAGTGAACGTGCTGGGCGGCTTCACCGCCTACATCTTCACCAACCTGCAGGACAGCTATATCTACGCCGAAGCCAATGGCCACATGACCATCTTCAAATCCGGCTTCCTCGACAAGGGCAAGCTCGACCCGACCCGCTACATGATGGGCGAGGACGAGCAGGCCAAGGTGCGCGAGGTGCTGGAACGCCATCCCGAGGTGCTGGTGAGCACTCCGCAGCTGCAGATTTCCGGCTTGCTCAGCAATGGCCAGGTATCGACCATCTTCATCGCCTCGGGCCGGGTGCCGTCGGACGTCGAGGCCATCGGCATGCAGGCGGCCGAAGGCAGCAAGCGGGTCAGGCTGTACGACGGCAGGCCGCTGTCCGACGTGATCGGCCACGGCATTGGCGTCAGCCACGGGCTGGCCAAGGCGCTCAGCCTGGAGCTGGGCGCGACCGGCGTGGCGATGGCGCCCACGGTGGCGGGCCAGATCAATGCGCTCGACGTCGAGCTGTTCCAGCTGATCGACGCCCCGGTCGAGGCGCTGGAAGACAAGCTGGCGCTGGTGCCGCTCAAGTTCGCCCAGGAGCTGTACGACACCACCGGCGTGGACCGCATCACCGTCCTGCTCGACAGCACCGCACGGACCGACGCGATGCGCGCGCTGCTGGCGGCCGAGCTGAAGCAGGCAGGGCTCAACCTGGAGATCAAGACCTGGAACGAACTGTCGCCGTTCTACACCAAGGTCAAGAAGATGTTCGACGTGATCTTCCTGATCAGTTTCCTGATCGTGTTCACGATCGTGGTGATGAGCGTGGTGAACACTTTCACGATGGCGGTGATGGAACGCACGCGCGAAATCGGCACCCTGCGCGCCCTCGGCGTGAAGCGGCGCGGCATCGTGATCCTGTTTTCGCTGGAAAGCGTGGTGCTGGGCGGCTTCGGCTCGCTGCTCGGCGTGGCGCTGACCCTGCTGGTGGTCTACCTGGTGGGCTGGCTGCAGCCAAGTTGGATACCGCCCCAGATCGCGCGCAGGGTGCCGCTGCAGATCCACCTGGTGCCGGCCTACTGGCTGTTCAGCACGCTGCTCCTGCTGCTGCTGTCGATGCTGTCGGCCATCGTCCCCGCGCGCAGGGCGGCGCGCATGCCGATCACGAATGCGCTGGGCTACGCCTGAGGCGACGAAAGGAAACCGACATGCGACACCTGCTGATATCGGCCGCGCTGCTGCTGGTCCTGCTCCTGGCCCTGCTGATGCCGCGCGGCGCCGCGGCGATCCCGTCCGCCGAGGCCATCCTGAAGGCGGCCGACGAGGCGCGCGGCAACGTCAGGGGCCTGTCCTGGGAAGTGACGATCGAATCGATGGCCGACGAAAGAGTGACCGGTACCCTCGTGTACGACATCAAGGCGCGCTCCTTCAATGTGGCGGGCATCAGCCTCGCACCGCCCAAGTACCGGGGCAACAAGATCCTCATGCTGAACACCAGCATGTGGTTCTACAAGCAGGGCCTGAGCAAGCCGGTGCCGGTCTCGATGCGGCAGAAGCTGATGGGCGACGCCGCCTATGGCGACATCGCTTCGACCAACTACGCCGAGCATTACCTTGCCACGTCCCTCCCGGACGCCGTGGTGAACGGCGAGGACTGCCATGTGTTCGACCTCAAGGCCAGGGCCGAAAAGGTGACCTACGACCGGATCGTGTACTGGGTGTCGAAGAAGCGCCAAGTGGGCGTCAAGGCCGAATACTTCACCGTATCGGGGAAAAAATTCAAGTCGGCGGCGATGGAGTACGGGAACATCGTGCAGATCGACGGCAGGCCGCGTCCCTTCCTGTCGCGCATCGCCATGCATGGCGAACTGCTGGACGGCAGCGTCACCTACCTGAACCTTCGCAATCCGCGCATCGAACCCTTGCCGGATCATGTGTTCGACCTCAACCTGTTCATGCGCTGAGGACGATGCCATGCGAAGCCTGATCCTGATCCTGATGCCGGCGCTGCTTTCCCTGGCCTGTGGCGCGGCCACCGCCGCCGACCCGCCGGAGGCCCCCGCCGGCGCGGGCAGCGGCTTTTATTCGCGCATCAACCTGCTCGGATTCGGGCTGTACCAGGACACTAGGGCGAATAACCTGGCCAACCCTGGCAACCGGCTGGAGATACCGCGCTACCAGGCAGAACTGAACCTGCGTCCCGACTTCAACCTGGATGCGGGCCGCTTCGAATTCGGCCTGAAGCCGCGCTTGCGCATCGCACGCACCAAGGTCGAGCACCGCTTCGGGCGCGAGGTGAACGATACGGTCGACGAGGCATTCATCAACGAGGGCTTCGTGCGCTTTCGCCTGACCGACAGCGTGCTGCTGAATGCGGGCCGGGAAAACCTGCAATGGGGGCCGTCGGCGCTGCTGTCGCCGTCGAATCCCTTCAACGCCAGCAACGGCCGCAACAATCCGAACCTCGAACTGCCCGGGCTCGATTACGCGCGGGCGGTGTTCGTCGCAAGCCCTTCCGTGACCGTGTCGGCCATCGCCAATACCGGAGCGGGCCGCCTCGAACATGCCGGCCCTTACCGCAAGGCCTATGCCGCCAAGCTGGATTACACCGGTGACGGCCATTTCGCTTCGGTGCTGGTGTCGCGCCGCGACGGCGACAGTTACCGCATCGGCGGATTCGCAGGCTGGAATGCCAGCGACGCACTGCTGCTGTACGCCGAGGGCAGCACGGGCGAAGATTCCGGCGCCAGGCGCGACCGCCAGTTGCTGGCCGGCGGCGCGTACACGCTGGAGAGCGGAGCGACCCTTACCGGCGAGCTGTTCGTGAACAATGCCGGCTGCCCCGATGCGCATATCGCCACCTGCATCCAGATGCGCGGCGTGCTGGTGGACGCCTTGCATCCGCTGGTGCGCCGGCGCTACGCGATGCTGCAATACGCGGACACCAAAATCGGCGGCAATGTGAACTTGGTGGTCCGCCTGATCCGGAACCTCGACGACCGCTCCGTGCAGCTGGTCGCCAATGCCGAGTACGAGCTCGGCGAGCACTGGCAACTGTACCTGATTCCCACTTTCTATCACGGCCAGGAGCGGTCCGAGTTCGGCGCCTTGCTGCGCAAGTCGGTCTTCTTCGGCGCCTCCTACACGTTCTAGCCGGCCGCGGGCCGGCGCTGTCACCTTTCGGAGAATTTCATGAAACAGGCCCCCAGTTTCGCCTTCGTTACGATGGGAAGTGGCGACTTCCTCGGTTCCACCGTGCGCGACGTGGCGCTTGCCAATACGCTGCACGCGCGCGGCTACAAGGTCTCGGTCTACTGGATGATGGAGGTGAACGACGACATGCCGGCGCCCGGGATCGTCCAGCGCGTGCTGTGCCATGGAACCCGCTAC
>NZ_QYUP01000161.1 GCF_003590855.1 Massilia cavernae | reverse complement strand
GGGCCGCGATCTTCGCGGTATTGACCGCTTTTGCCGGTATCTGGGGCATGAATTTCGACATCATGCCCGAACTGAAGTGGCGCTTCGGCTATCCGGTGGCGGTCACGCTGATGGTATCGGTCGCCGGCTACTGTACTACAGGTTCAAGAAATCGGGCTGGTTGTAGCCTGCGACGCTCCCTCCGAAGTGCACGCTCGTGCATTCATTGCATTGTCTAGACAACGCGCCTGCATTACCGTGAATTAATTGCATAAATGCCGTATTTGCAGATGAATATTCTGTATATACTGTATTTATGCAAATGTCATATTGTGTGCGATGCATGCAAAATCTGATTGACATCTAAATCTGTTGTTTGTGCACAGCATTCACCCCCCTGCAGGTTTGACAAAAAACAAACGGGTATGGTTCTATGCGATGTCTGTCAAGTAGTTAAATTTTGTAGCTTTTGCAGATATCTGCAGGCATCTCACCTTTGGAGACCCAAGGCGCTGCCTGCATCTGTTGTGTGTTGAAATTAAAAATAAGTACGACTGCCTTATGCCCGGCCGCGAGGTTGGGGCGTAGATCTCAAATTACACTCAAGGGAATCACTAATGATCACGGAAACAGTATTGTCTCGCTCAATTCGCCTGATGTTCCTGAGCGGACTTGCGCTCGGCATGCACAGCGCGAGCGCACAGGAAGCAGCGCCAGCGCCGTCCGGTGAAATGGAAAAAATCGTCGTTACCGGCTCGCGCATCCGCGTTGCCACGGTAACCGAGGGCTCCAGCCCAATCACCGTTGTTGGCGCAGCCGACATCAAGAGCGACGGCGTGAAGAACGTCGAGAACCTGATGAACAACCTGCCACAGGTCTTCGCTGACCAGGGCGGCGCGATCTCCAACGGCTCGACCGGTACTGCAACCGTGAACCTGCGTAACCTCGGCGCCGACCGTACCCTGGTGCTGGTCAACGGCCGCCGCCTGCCGCAAGGCTCGCCACTGAGCACCGCAGCCGACTTGAACCAGATCCCTGCGGGCCTGATCAAGCGCGTTGAAGTGCTGTCCGGCGGCGCAGGCGCGGTCTACGGTTCCGATGCGGTTGCCGGCGTGATCAACTTCATCATGAACGACAAGTTCGAAGGCGTTCAGATCGATGTGAACGTCAGCGGCTACAACCACCAGCAGGACAACGACGTGGTCAGCGCGGCTGTGCGCAAGCGCAACTTCGCATTGCCAGGCGACAAGAGCTTCGACGCCAAGAGCAAGGACGTCAGCCTGCTGGTCGGCGGCAATTTTGCTGACGGCAAAGGTAACGCAACCTTGTACGCAGGCTACAAGCAGGACGACCCGCTGCTGCAATCGCAGCGTGATTTCACTTCTTGCGCCCTGGGTTCGTCGGCAGCAGGCTTCGCCTGCCTCGGCTCGAACACCAGCTTCCCAGGCCGCTTCATCACCGACAATGGCTCGCGCACCGTTGCTGACGCAAACGGCAACACCCGTGCTTACGTCGTTGCGACCGACGCGTACAACTACGGTCCGATCAACTACCTGCAGCGTCCTTCCGACCGTTATGTATTCAACGCAACGGCCAACTACGAAATCAACGACAAGGTCCAGGTTTATTCGTCGATCGGTTTCCACAATGACCGTACCGTCGCCCAGATCGCACCTTCGGGCCTGTTCGGCCTGGACATGTCCGGCGCGAACGCGGTTCACTTCGAAAACCCACTGCTGTCGGCTGACTGGAAGCGCCAGCTGGGCCTCGTGGCCCCAGGCGGCACCGCTGATGCGCTGATCTTCCGCCGCAACGTTGAAGGCGGCGGCCGCCAGGCTGACATCACCAACACCTCGTACCGTTCGCAGATCGGCTTCAAGGGCGACATCGGCCCATGGAGCTATGACGTATTCGCACAGAATGCGCGCGTTTCGTACACGGAAGTGTACAAGAACGAATTTTCGAAGACCCGCGCGTTCCGCGCAATGGACGTCGTCCTGGATGGTTCCGGCCAGCCAGCTTGCCGTTCGGTAGTCAACGGCACCGATCCTAACTGCGTACCGTACAACATCTGGAGCCTGGGCAAAGTAACGCCTGAAGCCCTGAAGTACCTGCAGACCCCAGGCCTGCGCAGCGGCGCAACCACCCAGGAAATCCAGGGCGGTAACATTTCTGCTGACCTCGGCGAATACGGCTGGAAACTGCCAACCTCCGAGCAAGGTATCGGCCTGTCCGTCGGCCTCGAGCGCCGCCGCGAAGAGCTGGAACTGGAAACCGACACCGCGTTCTCGTCGAACGACCTGTTCGGCCAGGGTGGTCCTAGCTTCGGCGTAGCCGGCCAGTACACCGTCAAGGAAATCTTCGGCGAAGTCCGTGTTCCCCTGATGGAAAAGCGCCCATTCGTTGACCTTCTGAGCATGAACGCTTCTTACCGCTACTCCGACTACAGCACCGGCAAGACCACCGATTCGTACGGTGTTGGTGTTGAATGGGCGCCAGTACGCCAGGCAAAACTGCGCGCATCGTACCAGCGTGCGGCTCGTGCAGCGAACATCGTCGAGCTGTTCACCCCAGCCGGTGTCGGCCTGTACGACAACGACGAAGATCCATGCGCAGGCACCAGCCCAACGGCTAGCCTGGCACAGTGCGCACGCACCGGTGTTACCGCTGCCCAGTACGGCAAGATCATCGACAACCCGTCGGGCCAGTACAATCAGCTGACCGGCGGTAACGTCAACCTGTCGCCAGAAGAGGCCGATTCGTTCACCCTGGGCCTGGTACTCGAGCCGATCAAGAACCTGTCGATCACCCTTGACGCATTCAGCATCGACGTGAAAGACGTGATCGCCAACGTTCCTGCGACCACCACCCTGGCGAAGTGCCTGGAAACCGGCGAAGCTGCATTCTGCTCGCTGATCCACCGCGACAACATTGGTACCCTGTGGGCGAAAGACACCGCGTTCATCGAAGCTAACAACCTGAACCTGGCAACCCGCAAGACCACCGGCCTGGACCTCGGCGCAAGCTACGGTTACAAAGTCGGCGGCCTGGGCAACTTCGGCTTCAGCATCCTGGGTACCTACCTGCGTAGCTACGAAACCCAGGACCTGCCGGGCGAAGATGCTTACGACTGCAAGGGCTTCTACGGTCCGACCTGCGGCACCCCGCTGCCAGAATGGCGCCACAAGGCACGTGTAACCTGGACCTCGCCATGGAACTTCGAGACCGCCTTCACCTGGCGTCACATCGACTCCGTGGACCTGGAAACCACCAGCAAGCATCCTAAGCTGACCGGTAACGCGTTCCCAGTCGACCGTACCCTGGGCGCACGTGACTACCTGGACCTGAGCGCTTCATACAGCCTGACCAAGAACCTGAGCCTGTCGGGCGGTATCAACAACCTGCTGGACAAGGATCCACCGGTCAGCGCGCAAGTTGGTTCTGGCTTCGGTAACGGCAACACCTACCCACAGGTGTATGACGCAAACGGCCGCAAGGTCTTCGTTGGCCTGACCGCCAAGTTCTAATCTTCACGACGTAGCCCTTAGCAACAAAAAACGGCACCTTCGGGTGCCGTTTTTTGTTTGGTGCGCCCGGCAGGGCGCACTCACCCGGCAAGGGGAAGAGTTAACAGAAGGCAAGGGTGTCGTAGGCGGCTGCTAATCTGAAGGCGGAGCCGCAGGTACGGTGGTGTGAGTAGGCGACGGGGTAACTCCGTCGCCTACTCGATTGGCAACCGGTTTCGGCTGGACAAAACCACGCGTGCTGACAAAAAAAATGCCGCGCGGCGGACCGGGCGGCATGGGGGAGGGGCGCGGCTGGCTTACAGCGCGAACTCGCCGGCCGTATCGCGGAACTGGTTAATCCCAGCGGTCAGCGCGGTGATCATTGCGCGCTCGGGCGGCGTCAGGTCCGGGTGCCAGACGTCGAAGATCAGCACCACGCGCAACTGGTCGCTGTCGTTCCATGCCTCGTGCTCGATGGTGTCGTCGAACACGAAACCCTCGCCCAATGTCCAGCCGCGCGTCTCGTTGCCGACCCGGAAGCCGCACTGCCCCGGGACGATAAGCGGCAGGTGCGTGACCAGGCGCGTGTTGCTCACGCCGACATGCGGCGGAATCCGGGTGCGCGGCGCGAGCAGCGAGAACATCGCGCTCGGCGTGCGGCCCGGCTGGTCCGGTTGCGGCGCCTCGGCCAGCAGGCGCATGGTCTCTGGACAGCGTGCGGCATGTTCGGGCACCGGCTTGCCGTCGGCGATCAGGTGGAAGGCGCTCCAGCGCTGCGAATTATTCAGTTCCGCGAACTGGTTGTGCGGCACGTCGGGCGGGTAGCAAAGGTAGGGCGTGAAGCCGCGGTCGGCCGCGTGAACCTGCAGGAATTCGGCGCGGATGGCGTCGGTGCCGGCCTCGATGGCGTCCAGCCACGGGAACCGCGCGCGCGGCAGGAACGGCAACGGTAGCAGGCCGGGATAGTGGAACATCATCGACTTCGATTCGAACCGGCGCTTGCGCGACACCATGATGTCGACCGACTCGCGGAAGCGCTCCAGGTTTTCGCCCGCCAGCGCCTGATAGTGGTTTTCCAGGAAGCCGTCCAGGAAGCTGCCGAAATCGGTATTGTAGCGCTCGCGGAACTGCAGCGCATGGGTGACGGCGCCTTGCAAGCCCGGCTCGAGCACCGCAAGCGGCGGCGCCACGCTGGCCACCGCGCCGTACACCGACGCGGCCTTGTGGCGCTGGCCCTGGCGTTCCAGCAGGTTGGCGCGCAAGATCAGCGCCACCAGGTCGGAAGGGTCGGTGCGCAGCGCGTTGTCGATGGCGGACTGCTCCGCCGCCTCATCCTTGCGGCCCTGGTGGGTGAGCGCCAGGTTGATCCAGCCCTGGGTATGCCCGGGGTGGGCCGCGACCAGCCGTTCGAAGGCCAGTTGCGCCCGCTCCAGGTCGCCATGGCGAAACGCGCGCTTGCCCAGCGAAATCAGTGCCAGGCCATCGTTGGCGTCGTAGTCGAGCACGCGCACCCATAATTGTCCGGCTTCATTGTCCTTGCCGGCTTGCTGCGCCTGAATGGCTGCGGCATGCAGGTGCGCGACTTCCGCGCGCACCGCCTGTGCGTCTTGCATGTCTCCATCTCCAAAAAACTACGCTTAAGAACGTATGTATGTGTACGCACGATTCTCGCATGCTCTTCGGGTAATAGATGATGCTTTCGATAAAAATATTTACAACTTGTTGGCCGCCATCGACAACGCCACCGCTTCGGCCACCCGGATCCCGTCCACCGCAGCCGACAGGATCCCGCCCGCATAGCCCGCGCCTTCGCCGGCCGGGAACAGCCCGCGCGTGTTCAGGCTCTGCAGGTCTGCGTCGTTGCGCTTGATGCGGATCGGCGACGAAGTGCGCGTCTCGACGCCGGTCAGCACCGCATCCTCCTTGTAGTAGCCGCGGATCTGCTTGTCGAAGGCGGGGAAGGCTTCCTTCATCGCCGTGACCGCGTATTCCGGCAGCGCGCTCGACAGGTCGGTCAGGTGCACCGCCGGCTTGAACGACGGGACCACCGAGCCGAACTCGGTCGAGGCGCGGCCCTTGACGAAGTCGCCCATCAGCTGTCCCGGCGCGTCGTAGGTGCCGCCACCGAGCGCGAACGCGCCTTCCTCCAGCTTGCGCTGGAAGGCGATGCCGGCCAGCGGATGGCCCGGGTAGTCTTCCGGCGTTATACCCACCACGATTGCGCTGTTGGCGTTGCGCTCATTGCGCGAATACTGGCTCATGCCGTTGGTCACCACGCGCCCGACCTCGGACGAGGCCGCAACGACGGTGCCGCCCGGGCACATGCAGAAGCTGTATACAGAGCGCCCGTTCGACGCGTGGTGCACCAGCTTGTAGTCGGCCGCGCCGAGGATCTTGTTGCCGGCGTTGGGCCCGAAGCGGCACACGTCGATCAGCGACTGCGGATGCTCGACCCGGAACCCGATCGAGAACGGCTTGGCTTCAATATAGACGCCGCGTTCGTACAGCATCTCGAAGGTATCGCGCGCGCTGTGGCCGATCGCCATCACCAGGTGGTCGGTTTCGATCCGCTCGCCGCTGGCCAGCACCACGCCGCGCAGCTGGCGCTGGCCATTCTTTTCCTCGACTTCGATGTCGGTCACCTTGCTCTCGAAGCGGTATTCGCCGCCCAGCGCGATGATGTTCTCGCGCATCTGCTCGACCATCTTGACCAGGCGGAAGGTGCCGATGTGCGGCTTGCTGACGTACATGATCTCTTCCGGTGCGCCGGCCTTGACGAACTCGGTCAGCACCTTGCGGCCGTAGTGCTTGGGGTCCTTGATCTGGCTGTACAACTTGCCGTCCGAGAAGGTGCCGGCGCCGCCTTCGCCGAACTGGACATTCGATTCGGTGTTGAGCTTGCGCTTGCGCCAGAAGCCGAAGGTGTCGACGGTGCGTTCGCGCACCACCTTGCCGCGCTCGAGGATCAGCGGGCGCAGGCCCATCTGGGCCAGGATCAGCGCGACGAACAGCCCGCACGGGCCGGTGCCGACCACCACCGGGCGCTTGTTCCTGTCGTGTCCCTGCAGCTGCTCGCCGCCTGCCACGAACTTGTAGCTGGTGTCGGGGGAGCGCATCACGTGGGCGTCGTGCTTCAGGCGCGCCAGCACCGCGGCCTCGCCCTCGACGTCGGCGTCCAGCGCGTAGATCAGGATGATCGCGCTGCGCTTGCGCGCGTCGTAGCTGCGCTTGAACACGGTAAAACCGCGCAATTGTTCCTTGACGATGCCCAGGCGGGCCAGCAGCGCCGCTTCGAGCGCTTCTTCAGGATGGTCGAGGGGGAGCTTGAGTTCGTTAATGCGCAGCATACGGTTCCGAATAAAAAGTGGAGAAGGGCGATTTCCCAACCCGCTATTTTACCTGCGTTGACGAGCCCGCGAAATCTCACCTTTTCTAACAAAAATTTCGGTGCGAACGCTCGTGCGCAAATGTAATATTGCGGTGCAATAAAAACTATATTTGTACAAATGTTATTGTATTGGAAGCAAAGTTGCGCTCATCTGTATATGTATCGGCACTAAATCGGTGCACTCCGCTCACATAACGTGTTTCCTTGGTGCATCGCAGTGTGTAAATAATTGATTTCATTGTAAATATCAGGCATTTCCACACCGTTGTTTGTTTGCGTACATACGTGAATGTTTGTTGACGCTCCGTCTTCCGATGTGTTTTTATCTCGTGTCAACTTTGATTGATATGCATCAATACAGCCTTGAGCCGCCTTACCAGGCGGGGAAGGAAGTAGTGGGAACACGAGCAGTAACCGTTATTTTACATACAACACTTTTATCCGGCAGATCCACAAGAGATGCCAAAGAAAATAAACAGGAAATCACAATGTTGAGAAAAACCGTATTGGCCCACGCACTGAGCTTCGCGTTCGGCGCCGCCGCCCTGACCATCGGCGCGATGCAGCCTGCCATGGCCCAATCGAACACCACCGGTAACATCGTTGGCCGCGTCGAAGCACCTGCCGGCGCCTCCGTCGTGCTGCGCAACGTCGACACCGGCCTGAAGCGTACCGTCACGCCGGAAGCGGATGGCCGCTACCTGGTGACCGCGCTGCCGGTCGGCCGCTACAAGGTCGAACTGATGCGTGGCAACTCGGTGGTCGACAGCACCGAAGTCGAAGTAATCATCGCCAGGGCGTCAACGCGTCCTTCG
>NZ_QYUP01000017.1 GCF_003590855.1 Massilia cavernae | reverse complement strand
CCAGTTCGCCGTAGCCGAGGTTGTCCACCAGGATGAACAGGATGTTGGGCTTTTGCGGCGCCTGAGCTGATGCCGCCGCAGAAACAGACACTGCGGTGAGCGCGCTGGTTGCGAGCAGTGCCACCGGGATCAGCTTCGCCAGCGCAGCGCCGGCGGATGCCTGCTTTGCCTGCCTGTCGTTCATTGCTTGCTCCTCAAAAAATGCATGTAGCCGGACATCAGCCGAGCTTGGTCTTGACGCGATTGGCCGCGCCCATGCCGGCACCGATCGCACCATCGATGAAGCCGCGCCAACCTTCGCCGTGGTCGCCCTGGCCGAAGACCACGCGGCCGCGATCCTTCTGGAATCGGTCGTGGTACTTCGCGAACCAGCCCGGCTTGTAGTTGCACCACGTGCCTCGGGCGTACTGGTCGTCGGTCCAGGAATGATGGTCTAGCGCCTCGACGACCACATCCGGGAAGAAGTCGCGCAGCGCCTGCTGCACGGCCGCTGTGTCACTGTAGTCGATGCGTTTGGGGTCGGGGCCGAACATCACCAGGATGGTGTGGTCTTCCGCCATCACGTAGGTCGTCACGAACGAGAACGGGTGGGTGGGGGGCGCCAATGCCGTGACGTGCGTCTGGGACAAGCGGCCCTTCACCCGGATCAGCAGCTTGATGCCCGTACCCGCGTGCCGTTCGCGGCCTGCCTCGGCTACCAACGGATCCAGGGCCGGCGTGAACTGCACCCTGTGAACCACGTTCATCGGCAGGCCGACGATCACGGCGGCGGCCGTCAGGCGCTGCCCGCCCGCGGTGGTGACGACGACGTGATCACCCTTGTCGTCCACCGCCGTGACCGGCGTGGACAGGCGCGCCTCGACCTTGCCGTCCTCGACCATCTTGCGGATCAGGCTGATTGTGCCTTCCTTGAACGTGTAGCGGCCGCAGGAGTCGTGCAGCGCTGTCATGCTGCCGCCCGGCAGCGCCCACCAGCGGTTCACCTCCAGGTGGGATACCTGGTCGAGAGGCCCGTGCGACAGGCCCGCGGCATATGCTTCGAGCGCCACGCGCTGAACCGGCGTCAAGCTCATGTCCTGTATCGCATTCAACGCGCTCAGCTTGTCGCCCTTGAGCAGCTCGTTCCAGCGGAACGACGCGTCGTACGGACGCTCCCAGTACCGGCGCGCGTCGGCGAAGTACTTGTTCACGACCCCGATTACCGGACCGATCTGTTCGGGCTTGTCCAGGATCTCGCAGCGGCCTTCGACCAGAATCCTGATCTCGACGCCCGGCGCGACACGGCCCTTGGGGGTCTCGACCACGTCGAGCTTGTAGCGCTGCACCTCGGCCCACACGAACGGCTGCGTCCAATGGATCCAGGTACCGCCCATCTCGACCTTGTGTCCGGAGAACTCCTTCGTCCAGGTGCGTCCGCCCAGACGGTCGCGCGCTTCCAACAGCAGTGTCTTGTAGCCGTTCTTGCTGCTGTCGCGCGCCGCCGTGACGCCGGCGAAGCCGCCGCCAAGCACGATCACGTCGTAGTCGACGCCCCTGGTTTTGGCCGCGTGCTTCGATCCGCTTGCCGGTGTCGCGGCAGCCGCGGTGCCGAGGGCGCTGCCGGCCGCCACCGCACCAGCGCCGACGCCGGCACGGCGCATGAAGCCGCGCCTGCCGATGTTCGCTAGCATATTGCTATCGTTCTGGTCCTGGTCCTTCATGTCGGTTCCTTGTTCCTGTCCACCATGGACGATGGAACGAGCATAGGGCAGGCGCGGAAAATTCCTTATCAGAATTTGGCAAGTCGTTCAGTGATGTGTAGACTTCCCTCGATGTTCCTTAATCCGTCTTCGCATGGAAGCATGCCGAGTCCTAAACGAGATGCAGAAGTGAAAAGTCACTATTCAGTTCAGTTTTTTTCTGATGCGAATGAGCATGGACGCAGTCTCGCCAATCTCGTTCAGAACTATTTTCAGATCGAGAAGGGACGTTTCCACAGCACCCTGCGGCAAATCGAGCTCGACGGTATCCATGCTTTCAACGAGCGCGCCAATTGCGACATCGTCCAGTGCGGCGCTGTTTTACCGAGCGCCGTTGCGTTGGCATGGACCGTTCCTGCCCTCGCTTCGGGCGCGAGCGACCGAACCCACGGCGGCCGCATGCATTCCGGGCTCAAGCGAGGCGGGGGCGATTGGATGTACCGCGTCGCCGCAGACATGGAGGTGGCCGGCTTCACCATGCCGGCCGTGGAGTTCGATCGGCTTGTTGAACCTTTGGGATTCCCAGCGACGCGAAGCGCAAGCCGGCACATCAGGTTCATGCACGACAGTCATGCATTTTCGGTATTGCGTTCTGGCTTCGATGAATTGAAAAATCATGTCGAGCACCTCGACCGCGAGGAGGTGCGCGCCGTACTGCGCAAGCAGCTGCTCGATGGGATCTTCTGCGCCCTCCAGGAAGCGGAAGTGGCTGGGCGTCCCAACCTGACGCGCCAGACCTACAACGACATTGTAAAGCGCAGCCAGGACCTGGTACTGGGCAACCCCGAGTATCCGCCCTCGGTGCTCGACGTGTGTACGGAACTTCGCGTGTGCAGGCGCACGCTTCAAACGAGTTTCACGCGCGTCATGGGTATGTCACCATCTTCCTACCTGCGCAAGATACGCTTGGGCGGCGTGAGGCGTCTCCTGCGCTCTGTCCCTGCTTCTCAAATGACAATCGGCGAAGCGGCGGCACGTTGGGGTTTCTTTCATCTGGGGAGTTTTTCAAACGACTACCGGCAGTTTTTCTGCGAACTGCCATCGCAAACCTTACGCTTTGGCGCAGGACACTGAAAGTGAAGCCACAGAAAAAAGACCGTCCGGCGAAGGATGCCGGACGGCCGGCCTTATCAGGCAGGCACGGCTTCCCGTAGCGATGCCATGTCGATCACGAAGCGGTACTTCACATCGTTGGCCTGCATGCGTTTGAACGCCGTGTTGATATCACGGATATCGACCATCTCGCAGTTGGGCAAAACATTGTGCTCGGCGCAGAAGTCCAGCAGTTCCTGCGTATCTTGAATGCCGCCAATCAGCGAACCGGCAATGGAACGATTGTTGCGCATCAAGAGGCCGCCGTGGATCGGTTCCAGTGGCTCGATCGCGCCGATCAGCACCAGCACGCCATTGCGGCCCAGCAGCATCAGGTAGGGGTTGACATTGTGTTTGGTGGGGATGGTGTCGAGGATGAAGTCGAACGCGTTGGCGGAGGCCATCATCGCCTTGGGATCGGTCGATAACAGCACGTGGTGCGCGCCCAGCGCGCGGGCATCGTTGGCCTTGCCGGGGGAGGTGGTGATCACGGTGACTTCGGCGCCCAGTGCGACAGCCAGCTTCACACCCATGTGACCCAGGCCGCCCAGGCCCACGATCGCCACTTTGGAACCTTCACGCACTCCATGCTTGCGCATCGGCATCCATACCGTGATGCCGGCGCATAAGAGCGGGCCGGTACAACGTGGGTCAAGCGCGGCCGGCACACGCAGCACGAACTTTTCGCGCACCACGATACTTTCCGAATAACCGCCCAGGGTGTTCTCGCCGGTGTGGCGGTCCTTGCCGTTATAGGTGGCGGTCGCCCCCTTCAGGCAATTCTGTTCCTCGCCTTCGTCGCAGGGTGCGCAGTGCTGGCAGCTATCGACCAGGCAGCCGACTGCGACCCGGTCTCCGAGCTTGTATTTCGTCACGTCGGGGCCGACGGCGGTGACGTGGCCGACGATTTCATGGCCGGGCACGCAGGGGTAGGCGGTGTTACCCCAGTCGTTGTGAACCTGGTGTGCGTCGGAGTGGCACACGCCGCAGTAGGCGATGGCGATGGCGACATCATCGGGACGCAGTGTTCGGCGCTGGATGTGCAGCGGCGTGAGGTCGGCATGCGCTTCGCAAGCGCCGTATGCTGTACAGATGGTCATGTCTGATCCTTTTTGAAAATGGTATTGATGAAATGATGCGGGAGGCGCACCCTGCGATCAGATGTCAATCGAGGCCCGCAGCCAGGGCGCCGCCGTGGTTTCCGGTGAGTCGATCTGGTTGGAGATCCATTTGCCCATGCGGCGCATCGGCTCGATGGAGTCCTGCGGCGCCGCAAATTTCATGGCCCCCGCGTAACCCAGCGACACGATGCGTTGCGCGCCGTACAAGGGCAGGACGTCTTTTAGTTCATCCTTGACGCTCTCCGGGTAGACGCCCACGGTTTGGGTATAGGCGTCCACCGCAGCCAACATCTCGGCGAGCGAATCGACCGGTACCAGGTTGGCGGTGCGGTCGTCCAGGCTGGCCGAGAAGGAGACCGCCTCGGGAATCTGCGAGCAGATAATCGCGCCTTCGCCATCCTTGCCGCCGATCACCTTGTACCATTCGTCGTCCAGGCGCAGTGCGTCCACTTCGGCCTTGAGTTTCTGTTCATAGCGCTTGGGCTTGGTGGACAGGACATTCGGCAGGGTCATCATGGCGTCGTAGACGTAGCGGCCGAAGGTGTTCAGCTTTTCGAGGCCTTCCTCTTCGGTGCCGCTCTGCACGTAGATCACGCGCGCGCACACGCAACCCTTCTGGTTGATCGCGCCGATATCGGCGGCCAGGCGCACCGCGGCTTCGCGCATGCTCGCTTCGCTGTCGAAGGTGTCCTTGCCGATGATGGAAGCGCTGCGCTTCGGGTCGAGCGAGATCAGCTCCAGGCCGGGCTGGATGTACTGGGTGACATGCTTCATCGCCGCGAAACCGCCCCAGGCCACGATCTTTTCCAGGTTCTGCGGCTGGTACAGGCGCTGTTCGAACGCCTGGTCGCCACCCTTCCAGTAGGCCACGGTAAGGTGCCTGGTGATCGGATGGTCCGGCGCCATGTCGATCATGGTGCGGGCAATCGCCAGCGCCGTGAATGGATCGTTGGACGGCGCCTTGATGATGGCGTCGCTGCGCAGCACCATGTTGCGGATGATGGTCCACAGCGACAGGGAGACGGCATTGCCGGCCACGATGTGCAGGGTGCGCGCGCCGAAGCAGCGCACTTCGAGTTCGGTGCCGTCGAGAAGCTTTTCCTTGACCCAGCCTTCCAGGTACTTGATGCCGACCGTCTTTTCCGCCATCTCTGTGATGAACTCGCGCGACAGCAACCTTGGCAGGCCCATGTAGGAAGCCTTGACGATGGTCGGCGTGGTCGGTGCGGTCAGGTAGGACAGCTCGCAGGCTTCCTGCAGGTACTTGTTCGTGCTGAAGTCCAGGTGTTTGCCCAGTTCGACCGCATAGTCGAGGATGTCGTCGAAGGTAAGCTTGTACAGGTCGGCCAGCTTGGCCGGATTGCCCAGCGGGATCTCGTTGATGTACTTGTGCGCATCCGGCGTCAGGAACGAGATGTCGCCGCCGCGGCCGCCAACTTCGATCAGGTTGTCGGTAATGACTTTGCCGCGGATGATCATCGGCGCAATTGGTTGTGTCATGGTATTTAGCCCTCGATATTGTTCAAAAAGTCCATTGCCTCGCGGTGCGAATTCTCGGTCGCGGCGCAGGTGATCTTGTCGTCGCCGCCGTTCTTTTCGCTGTAGCGCTGGATGGTGCCAGTCACATAGGCGCTCGGACGGCCGCACGAGCAGGGCACGTCCCACTCGATGGTGATTTCGTCGCCGGTGATGAAGCCGCCCCAGTGGATGTCGGCGCCCAGGTCGTAGAAAGCGGCGCGGCCGGTTTGGCGGCCTGTGCGCGGCAGCGGCTTGCTCGTTTCCGGGTCGAGCAGGAACGGAATCACAGTCGGCGTGAAATGGAAGCTGCCGTGTTCACAGCGCGGGTTCGAACCGCTCACCAGTTCCGACATCGCGTAGGTCTCGTTGAGTGTGTCGACGCCGGCAAAGCGCATCACTTCCTCGCGCCAGCCCTCCGGCTGCACCACGCCCTTGGCGCCGCCGGTGGTGGTGATGTAGGAGTCGGGATGGAAGACGCCTTCCAGGCCGCGTTCGAGGCCCGCCTTGGCCATGCCGTGCAGCAGGTTCCAGGTCGCGCCGATATACACGCGCTTGCCCTTGAGCTTGGTGGCCGTTTCTTCGAAAAACGCAGCCAGGTGCTTGGGCATCTCGGCCTGCAGCTTGTCGAATGCCTTCTTCTTTTCGATCATCTCCGGGCTGATTTCCAGGCGGTCCAGCGTGCCCTTGGCATGCGCTGCGCGCAATTTCGCCCCCAGGTGCAGCACGTCGGAAGACAGTGTCGCCGGGTAGGCGGGATGGAAATTCGCTTCGTCGGGCAACAGCGCCTTGATCATGAATTCATTGGCGCGCACGTGGGAGAGATAGCCCTTGCGGTAATACGGGTAGACGGTATGCAGGTCCGGCTGCGGCGTATCCGGGCCCTCCAACTTCCACACAAACAGCTTGCGCACGTCGCATGCCTTTTCCCATTCGCGCACGCTGTTGGGCAGGAAGGACAGGGTGCCGGAGGTGCCCGAGGTATGGCAGATGCGCACCTGCGGTACCGCCTTGTCCATGGTGTCGAACCATTCGTCCAGGCCCTTGCAGCCGCTGACGTCAGCCGCGGCGATGGCTTCGGCGTATTCCGGCGTCACCAGCTTGCCTATCCACTTGTTGATCTGGGCGAAACTCTTCTTTTCGAGCAGCGACGGCGGATACGACTTGAATACGGTATGCTCGAACAAGAGCGGCACGGCATCGTCGAACTCTTCGATCTTGTCGATGCCTTCGCCGTCGGCGAGCTTCTTCAGCACCGGAATTCGGTCGCGTAAAGTGGCAAAGCGCTGTTTCAAAGCTTCCAGCTTGATCGCATCAAGCTCGGCGCGGGACAGGTGTTGCCAGGTCTGGTGGTGATAGTCGGCCAGCGCTACCGGGTTATTCAGAAGCAGTTCGGCGTTCTTCTCGATCGACAGTTCCACAAGGGGCATGAGTAACTCACTAATCGAAGTGGTGAATATTCCGGCGATCATTGGCGCCGGCATGGACGAGGGCAACGCTGCCGTCGTAGCGGCAACGTGTTTCTGCGAGATCAGTATAGAGAGCGAAAGCGCAAATTACTCTCCGGATTCGGAATTCGGATCTAGAGCACCAAGTGCCTGAATAAGAAGGGAAAATTCGGGTTGGCGATGAGGATTTCCACGCTCTTCTCTGTGTTTGATTTTCACCATTGCACGTAGGCAGGCAGCTTTTTCGATCCGTCTACGGTTATCCTGTCGGCTTGTACTCATGCATAAAGACTTATGACCAAGCCCGGCCGAAATAAAACTGCAGGCGACGACATCCTGCGGATCGAACTGCCAGCCAGGCCGCGCAAGCGCCCGCGCCAGGAGCGTTCGGTCGTGATGGTGGATGCCCTCAAGAAAGCAGGCTGGGACATCCTGGAGAAGGAGGGGCGCGACGCCTTGTCGCTGGATCGCCTGTCGCTGCGTTCCGGCGTGGCAGTCAGCTCCATCTACGAATACTTCCCGACCATGGAAGCGCTGATCGCCGCGATTTTCGAGGACTACCGTGGGCAAGCGCGCCGTCGGCTGGTGGAAGAGATCGAGGCACTGCCGCCCTCGGCAAAGCTGTTCGATGGCGTCCTGTTGACCTTGCAGATCGGCATTGCGCTGCTGCATCAGTGGTCACAGGTCGACCGGGGATTCTTCACCCGCTCTTCCTACTACGAGGAACTGGTCCGCCTCGATCTCGTCAAGCCGGAATTCACCTGGCCGTCCGTGGCGACAAACGCCTTGATGAAGCGTTTTCCCGACGAGATCCTGATGCGCGACGGTGAAAAGGCTCGGTTCCTGGTCTACCAGACCATTCTGGCGCTGCCGCGTGCGATGGGCTTGATGAAGCCGGAATACCTGGGCGAGCCGGACACACCGCGCCTGCTCGCCCGCATGCTGCATGCGCTTCTGACGACTCCCGAGTAAGCGCCAGTCCTCTCTCCCGTGGCGCTCGTGAAGACGCCGCGCCGATATCGCACCCAGCAGCATCATGACCAACTGACAATCCCGGAATGGCGCCGGAAGCATCTGCCCACCCATAAAAGGGGGGGGACCTTTCTGCGGCCTGTCGCTACAGTCTTCGTGAACGCGCGTCATGCGAAGGAGAACGATGGAGCGCCATCAACGCAGGCAAAAGCCATTGCCAATGACAGCAGGAATGCGTCCTCATGCTCAGCAAGCCTCGCGCTTCCGGCACGCCGCGTTGGTGGCGCTGCTGGCATGCGGCGCAGGCGCGGGAGGACTTGCCTTCCTCGATCGGGACGCCGAATCCGCACCCGCGCATCCTCCTGTGATCGTGCAGGGCGACGGCATCCATGCCGGCATGGTCTTCATTCCTGCCGGCGGCTTCCTGATGGGCAGCGACCACCAGCTGGCGCAGGCCAACGAGCGGCCCGCGCACAAGGTGCGCGTGCACGGCTTCTGGATGGACCGGCACCATGTCACCAATGCCGAGTTCCGCACATTCGTCGACGCTACCGGC
Organism: Massilia cavernae; assembly: GCF_003590855.1. Taxonomy (GTDB): domain Bacteria; phylum Pseudomonadota; class Gammaproteobacteria; order Burkholderiales; family Burkholderiaceae_D; genus Telluria_A; species Telluria_A cavernae. Next base: position 9,582 of record NZ_QYUP01000017.1, on the reverse strand, counting down.
TATGTCACCACTGCAGAGAAAGCGCCGGAGTGGAAAACCTTGAAAGTCCAACTGCCGCCGGACACGCCGAAACCGCCGGACAGCACATTGGTGCCCGGCGCCATGGTGTTCGTCGGCACCGCGCGGCCGGCCTCCTTGCGGGACTATTCGCAATGGTGGCGCTTCGAGCCAGGGGCGAACTGGCGCCATCCGAACGGCCCGGGCAGCTCCATCGACGGCAAGGATGAACATCCCGTGGTGCAGGTGTCCTTTGAGGATGCACAGGCCTACGCCAAGTGGGTCGGCAAGCGCCTGCCGACCGAGGCCGAATGGGAATATGCCGCGCGCGGCGGACTGGAGCAGGCGACCTATGCCTGGGGCGACCAGTTCGCGCCAGGGGGCAGGCAGATGGCCAATGTATGGCAACGGGAGCGGGAACAAGCGTCTCCAGCCGTCAGTGCGAAGGCCGGCGGTGCACTCGGCACCAGTCCGGCCGGTACCTTCCCGGCCAATGGTTATGGTTTGTACGACATGACGGGCAACGCCTGGCAATGGGTGGCCGACTGGTATCGCGCCGATCAATTCCAGCGCGACGCGCGTATCGGCAAAACACTCGACAACCCGGCAGGGCCATCGGACTCCTGGGATCCGGGCGAACCCGGTGTGCCGGAATACGCGCCGCGCCGGGTAACGCGCGGCGGCTCCTTCCTGTGCAATGAGGATTACTGCCTCAGTTACCGTCCCAGCGCACGGCGCGGGACAGATCCGTACAACAGCATGTCGCACCTTGGATTCCGGCTGGTGAAGGATGCAATCCGCGGCACGCGATAAGGATTTCAAACAGTTCCATAAAAAGGAGACACAATGCCGAACACATCCCGCACGCTCAACGTGCAACAGTTCATCGATGAACAACGCTTCACGCCGTATCAATGGTGCATCCTCATATGCTGCTTCCTGCTCGTCGCGATTGACGTCTACGACGCCGTGGCAGTCGGTTTCGTTGTGCCGGTCCTTGCGCAAGCGTGGAATGTATCGAAAGCGGAGTTCGGTCTGGTGATGAGCGCGGCGGTATTCGGGTTGGCGATCGGCGCATTGATAGCGGGACCTCTGTTCGATCGCATCAGTCCGAAAACGGTGATCGTTTGCTCGATGTTCACGTTTGGCTTGTGCAGTATCGGCACCATGACTGCCGACTCGCTCACCTCGCTTGGCATATGGCGTCTATTGACTGGAATCGGCCTGGGCGCGGCGTTGCCGGGCGCGGCGACGCTGATGTTCGAATACGCGCCGGCGCGCATGAATGCGCTTCTGGTTAACGCGATAGGTTGCGGCGCCCTGGTCGGCGCGACGGCCTGCGGATTGATTTCGGCGGCGCTGGTTCCGGCCTACGGCTGGGAAAGCGTTTTCATCATCGGCGGGGTTTTCCCGATCGTGCTTGGTGTCGTCATGCTATTCGCCACGCCTCAGCCGCTGCGCTTCATGGTACTACGCAGCTGGCCGTCGGATCGCATCGCCGCCGTACTGCGGCGCATCGCACCTGGCAAATCGTTTGACGATACGCGCTTCGTGCTCTCGGAAGAACCGCAGGCGCAGCAGCAGACCGGTGTATCGGTGGTGCTGTCGAAGCGTTTCAGGAGCGGCACCTTGATGCTGTGGACTGCCTACTTCTGTGCCGCCACGGTCTACTACCTCATGCTGGGATGGTTGCCGACCCTGATCCAGGGTACGGGCGCGACCTTGCAGCAGGCAACGCTCGCAACCACCCTGCTGGCAGCCGGCGGCATCATCGGCACGTTCGGGCTCGGTTGGCTGATGGGACGTTTCGACAGGGATCTCGTCATCGCCGCAGCGTTTGCACTGGGCGGGTTGGGAATCTGGATTGCCGGGCATCAGGCGGGCAACCTTGCTTTGCTGGCTGCATGCATCTTCATTGCAGGTATCGGCATCAGCGGCGCCATAGGCTCGATGGCCTTTCTTGCTGCTGCGTTCTACCCAACCAGCGGCCGCTCGACTGGCATCTCGTGGATGCAGGGCATAGGCCGGTTCGGCGGCATCGTTGGTCCGATCGCCGGCGCCACGATGTTGAAGGAAAATTTTAGCTTCAGCACGGTGTTTACCATCATGATGTGCGTTGTGCTGGCCGCGGCAGCTGCCTTGTTAATGAAACGGGCAGCGGCAAGTCGCGCCTCCGCCTCAGTCAGTGCCGTGCAGTCGGAATCGGCGTAGATTTCGGATACAGAGGATGGTCAAACTGTGCAGGGGAGGGCGGGCGTGCCCGCCTTCCTGGGGTTGTCCAAGGCGAGAGTGACCTACGACACGCGCCGCGTCTGGTCCGACCAGTATTTTTCACGCACCTGCCGGCGCAGGACCTTCCCGACGGCGCTGACCGGCAGCGTTTCAACGATCTTCACGGTCTTGGGTGCCTTGAAGCGCCCAAGACGCTCCTTGGCATGCTCGACCAGGGATTCGGTATCGACCGACGCGCCGAACTTCAACACGACTTCGGCGTGCACTGCTTCGCCCCATTTGTCGTCGGGCACACCCACGACTGCCGACATGGACACTGCGGGATGGGCGTTGAGAGCCGCCTCCACTTCGATAGCGTAAACATTGAAGCCGCCGGTGATGATCATGTCCTTCTTGCGGTCGACGATGAAGAGATAGCCTGCTTCGTCGAGATAGCCGAGGTCGCCTGACTTCCAGAAGCCATCGGCGAACTCGGACGCCGTGCCTTCCGGATTCTTGTAATAGCCCGAAATGGTCCCGCGGCCACGCAGCCAAATCTCGCCGGTAGCGCCGATCGGAACTTCGTTGCCCGCATCGTCGACGATCTTCATTTCGATGCCGATAGCGGGACGTCCGGCGGATGCGAGGCGGCCGGTTTCCACCGCGGTCAGGTGATCGGTCTTGGTCAGCGTGCACACGGCCTGCGCGCACTCGGTCGAGCCGTAGAGCTGGAAGAAGATGTTGCCGAAGCGTTCCTGCGCCTGTTTGAGCTTGGCCGGGCTCATCGGCGCAGCGCCGTAATAGAGGGTCTTCAAGCTGGACAAGTCGTTCTGGGACGCTTCCGGCAGGTCCAGCAACCAGTTCACGAGTGTGGGCACCATCAGGCCGGTGGTGATCTGTTCCGCCGCCACGTTGCGGCACCAGGCCTTGAGGTCGGCCGCGTTCTGGGTGGCAGTGCAGCCACCCCGAAACAGCGTGGGCAGCAAGGACAGGCCGGAGCCGTGGCTGATGGGCGCGATGTGCAGGTAGCGTGTCTTGTCGTTCAGTGCGGCGCTCTGCTCGCTGTCCGCGTACATCGAATCGCGTGCCGCAAGCCAGTTGTCGATGGTGTACTGCGCGCATTTGCTCTTGCCGGTGGTGCCGCCCGTAAAGCGATAGATCAGGATGTCGGCCTGCGTGTCCGACTCGATGCCGGGATCCGCGTCGGATACGCCTTCCAGCAAGTCCCAGAAGTACAGTGCGCCTTGGTGCGCGGCCGGCAAGGGATCCATGCAGACGACGGTGGTGCCGCACTGGCGCAGCATGCCGCCATAGCGTTCCAACAGCGCAGTCTCGATGAAAACGACCTTCGGGCGGATGAATTCGACTTGCCAGCGGTGTTCATCGAACGAGTCTCGGAAATTCGTATGGGCCACCGCGGCATCGCCCTTGAAGGCCGTCCATGCGTGCAGCAACGAAAGATTGTCATTCTCAAGAATGCAAAGCGAGACATCGCCACGACGCAAATCCAGGCGCGTGCGCATCATGTTGACAATGCGATTGGTCAGAAGGTGCAGTTCGCGGAAGCTGTATCTCCGATCGCGCTCGATATTCACGAGGGCATCCTGATTGGCATAGCAAAGCGCAGCCTGGCCCATGACTCGGGCGAAGTTCATTTTCATCGTGGTCTCCGTGGTTTCTCTGGTTCGGTGGCTGTCCTGGCCAGTCTAGAAATGTCCTTTCGCCTGCGTCCCCTCCCGCAAGGAGAGGGCTGCGGCACGGCCCGGCTCCCCGCTGTGCTTCCATCTTGTTCGGACGGCTCCCCCTTTCAAAAAGGGAGGTGTGAGCACCATGCGTGCATGCCTACCATGGACTGTCAGAAGGAAAAATCACAAGGAGAGATGGACATGAGTGACAGCCCGGTCGTATTCGACAAAGTCGGCAAGACGGCGGTCATCACGCTGAATCGGCCGCAAAGAAGGAATGCGCTCGATGAGCCAACCAAGGATGCGCTGGCCGCGGCCATCAAAACCGCACGGCAAGATCGCTCGGTGCGTTCGGTCGTGCTGACAGGCGCCGGCGGCCACTTTTGTTCAGGCGCGGACCTGAAAAGCAATGAGGGGGACGATGACGAAAAGTCATTCTCCGTGCGTGAATTGCTGCTCGACGCCCATCGCTGGCATTCGGAACTGATGGACCTCGAAAAGCCGGTCATCGCCGCCGTTGATGGTTATGCGCTTGGTGCCGGACTGTCGCTCGCCCTGGCCGCGGATTTCGTCATCGCGTCCGAAGGTGCGCGGCTTGTGTCGAGCTTCCCGCGCATGGGCTTCGTTCCCGACTTGACGCTGCTGTACATCCTGCCGAGGCTGGTTGGTCTGCCGCGCGCCAAGGAAATCGTTTTTTCCGCCCGTGAAATTGGGGCGGAGGAGGCACTGGCGATGGGACTGGTCCAGGCCGTGGTCCCGGCCGAGCGCTTGCGCGAGACCGCCATCGAGTTTGCGCAACGCTTCGACCATGCGCCGACGCATGTCCTGGGCATGGCCAAGGGCATCCTGAACCGTTCGTTCGAAACCGACCGGCATGCGCTGACTCAACTGGAAGCGGCATTCCAGGGGCTGTGCGCAGGAAGCAGCTATCACGCCGAGTCCCTGAACCTCTTCCTCTCGAAAGAGGCGCCGCATTACCCCGGCGCCGACCGCCTGTTTTGATTGAGCCGGGTATCCAGTTGCTTTCATCCAGGATTCGGGAGGCTTTCGGTGCACTCCTCCCTATAGGGGAGGTGCGGCTCCAGCCAATACGCGAATATCGTTGATTCCTGGAATCCCGAGCCGTTTATCGGAACACGATGTTCAGCAAGAAAGATCAACAGTCGTTTTCGCCAGTAAGTCTTCTACAACCAAAGGAAAAAGCTATGTCGCAAAAAGTCGTCGTTGCCGGTGTCGGCATGATTCCATTCAAGAAACCGGGCCAAAGCGACACTTATCCGGTCATGGGCGCGCAGGCGGTACGCCTGGCGCTGGCGGACGCCGGGGTCGGCTATGAGTCGATCCAGCAAGCCTACGCCAGCTACATCTTCGGCGATTCGACCGCCGGCCAGCGCGTGCTGTACGACGTCGGTATGACCGGCATCCCCGTCATTAACGTCCACAATAACTGCGCCAGCGGCTCCTCGGCGCTCTTCCTGGCGAATCAGGCGATTGCCAGCGGCATGGTGGATGTCGCGCTGGCATTCGGCTTCGAACAAATGAATCCGGGCGCGCTGGGCGATATGTACACCGACCGGCCATCCCCGCTCGGACCATTCCAGCAGCAGTGCGCCAGCGTGGTTCCCGAGGAGGTGGCGCCGGCGCTGCGTTTGTTCGGCGTAGCAGCCCAGGAGCACATGAAGCGCTTTGGCACGCCGCTTGAATCGTTCGCCAAGATCCGCGCCAAAGCCAGCCGCCATGCCGTCAACAATCCGTTTGCCGTGTTCCGCAATGTCGTCACGACCGAAGAAGTCATGGCCGATAAAGTCATGTGGCCGGGCGTGATGACGCGCCTGATGGCGTGCCCGCCGACCTGCGGTGCGGCTGCGGTCGTGCTGTGCAGCGAAGCCTATGCGAAAAAGCATGGCCTCGATTCCCGCGTCTGGATCGCCGGCCAGGCGCTGACCACCGATGGTCCCGAAACGTTCAATTCCGGCGACCTGCGCCACCTGGCCGGCTTCGGCATGTCGCGCGCCGCAGCCAACAAGGTGTACGAGCAAGCCGGCATCGGCGCCGACGACGTCGATGTGGTCGAGCTGCACGACTGCTTCGCGCAGAACGAGCTGCTGACCTATGAAGCACTCGGCCTGTGCCCGGAAGGTGGCGCGGCGAAGTTCATCGACGACGGCGACAACACCTATGGCGGCAAATATGTGGTCAACCCGTCCGGTGGCCTGCTGTCGAAGGGCCATCCGATCGGCGCCACTGGTCTCGCCCAGTGTACGGAACTCGTGCAGCAGCTGCGCGGCCAGGCCGACAAGCGCCAGGTTGAAGGTCCGCGCATCGCCTTGCAGCACAACGTCGGTATCGGCGGTGCGGCGGTTGTCACGATGTATCGTACCTGAGCGGGGATAGGTAAATGGATTTTCAACCCGATCAGGGGCCGGAATCGTTTCGCCAGGAAGTCCGGCAGTTTCTTCGAACGAAGGTGCCGGCCGACCTGAAAGGGCTGCAGCGCTGCACGCGCTCGCCGCGCGAGCAGATCATGCGCTGGCAAAAGATCCTGGCTGCGCAGGGGTGGGGCGCACCGTACTGGGCGAAGGAGCATGGCGGCACAGGATGGTCGGTAACGCAGATCCTGGTCTTCGATGACGAATGCACCGCTGCCGGCACGCCGACACAGGACGGCTTCGTCCAGAAAATGCTCGGTCCGGTGCTCAACGCATTCGCCACGCCCGAACAGAAGGCCGAGCATCTGCCGGCCATCTTCAGTGGCGAGCGCCTGTGGTGCCAGGGGTTCTCGGAACCGGGCGCCGGCTCCGACCTTGCCTCGCTGCGCACGCGGGCCGTGCTGGATGGCGATCATTATGTCGTCAACGGGCAAAAGACCTGGACCAGCTATGCGCATCATGCCGACTGGATCTTCCTGCTGGTGCGCACCAAGCCGGACGTGAAGAAGCAGGCCGGCATCAGTTTCCTGTTGGTGGACATGAAGTCGCCAGGCATCACCGTGCGTCCGATCCGCTCGATCGACGATGCCCATCACCTGAACGAAACCTTCTTCGACAACGTGCGCGTGCCGGTGAAGAACCTGATCGGCACCGATGGAGCAGGGTGGGGCATCACCAAGTTCCTGCTCAACAATGAACATGCGACCACCGCCGACCTGCCGGAGCTCAATCGCTATATGCGCGAGCTGCGCCTGTTCGCGACCACGCTGAGCGTGGGTGGCGAGCGGCTGATCGAGCGTCCGGAGTTTGCCTTGAAGCTCGCGCGCCTGGACGCTGAATTGCATGCGATCGGGATGCTGGTGCAGCGCGTGGCCAAGCTGGACCAGGAACACAATCCCGCGTCGCACGTCCTGGGCTCGATGCTGAAGGTTCGCGCGACCGAACTGCAGCAACGGATCACCGAAGCCCAGATCGAAGCACTGGGCGACCACGGCGCCGTCTGCTATCCGCACCCGCACGAACCGGCGCCTGGCCAGGCGTACCCGCTGCAGGACCTGGCACGTGGCATCGCCAACGACATGTTCCTGCGCCGTGCGTCGACCATTTATGGCGGCACCAGCGAGGTTCAGCGCGGCATCATCGCCAAGATGCAGTTCCAACTTTGATAGCAGGGTACAGAATGGATTTCAACCTGAATTCGGAACAGCAGCTGTTGCAGGACAGCGTACGCCGCTACATCGACAAGGCATACAGCTTCGAAACGCGTTGCGCGCTCGTGAAGGAAGGCAAGGGCGGCAGCAACGCCACTTGGGGCAGCTTCGCCGAGAACGGCTGGCTGATGGCCGCTTTGCCCGAAGAATACGGCGGCTTGGGCGGCAACCTGATCGACTCCGCGATCATCGCGCAGGAACTTGGCCGCGGCCTGGTGCTGGACCCCTATCTCGGCTGCGCGGTGCTGGCAGCGCAGACACTGGCCGCTGGCGGCACGGAAGCGCAAAAAGCGCGCTTGCTGCCGCAACTGGCAGATGGTTCGAAGCGTATCGCCCTGGCCTACAGCGAACCTGCGTCGCGCGGCATGCCGGGCCCGGTATCGCTCCGCGCGGAGAAGCAGGGCGACGGCTATGTGCTGCAAGGGCGCAAGTCGCTGGTGCTGGGCGCGGTCGGCGCGGATGCCTTCATCGTGTCGGCACAAGTGGCAGGCGCGACAGACATCACGCTGCTCCTGGTCGACGCCGGCAGCACCGGCCTGGAACGGCAGGCCTTGCCGCTGCACGATGGAAGCTGGGTCGAGGAACTCGACTTCGACTGCGTGCAAGTCGACGGCGATAGCGTGCTGGCCGGTGGCCTGGCGGCATTGAACGCTGGACTGGCGCAGGGGATCGTCGCGCTCTGTGCCGAACTCATCGGAACGATGGAAAACACCATAGGCATCACAGCCGAATACCTGAAGACACGCCAGCAGTTCGGGGTGGCTATCGGTAGCTTCCAGGCGCTGCAGCACCGCATGGCCGACATGGCCGCCGAAATGGAAGTGGCGCGTTCGATGCTGCATGTAGCGCTGGCATCGGTGGAAAACGACGACGCAGCGAACCGGCAAAAGACACTGTCGAAAGCCAAGATGCTGATCTGCCGCGCAGCGAAGTTCGTCTGCGGACAGGGCATCCAGCTACACGGCGGCATCGGCATGACCGAGGAGTACGTCATCGGCCACTACTTCAAGCGCGCGATTGTGGCTGACCTGCTGCTGGGTAGCAGCGATCGCCACGAAGCGGCGTGTGCCGCGGCGCTGCAAGCGGAACTTCGTGCATGAGGTCTTGCACAGTTTTATTAGCAAACCATCTGGAATAAACACATGAAAAGTTACGAAACCCTGGCCGAACTGCAGTCTCTCGTAGGCGAAGTTGTCGGCACCAGCAACTGGACCACGATCGACCAGGACCGCATCAACACCTTTGCCGACGCCACCGGCGACCACCAATGGATCCACGTCGATCCCGAGCGTGCTGCCAAAGGCCCGTTCGGCGGGCCGATTGCGCACGGCTTCCTGACCCTTTCCCTGCTGTCGTACTTTCTCCCGAATGCCTTCGAAATCCGTAACGTCAAGATGGGTGTGAATTATGGGCTGAACAAGGTGCGCTTCCTGAAACCGGTGCCGGTCAATAGCCGCCTGCGCGCGCATTTCAAGCTGCAGTCGTTCGAACCGATCGAAAACAACGGCGCCCAAACCACTTTCGAAATGACGATCGAGCTGGAAGGCGCGCCCAAGCCGGTGTGCGTGGCCGAATCGATCCTGCGCCAGTTTGCCTGATGGCCCCCCCCATTAGCCACATAGGGAGGGGCGGCGAGCCGTTTTGCTCGCTTACCCTTGGTTTGAGTATTGCGAGAGGTGCACAGCCAAAGCTTGCATCGACACCAGCGCAATCCGCATCCAGCCCAATAAACAAATCAACGAAATCAGAAGGGGCATGACGATGGGGGGAGGCGAAATGCGGAGTTGAGAGTGTGCATGAGGGAAGGGTGGCGCATCAATGCGCTCGCCGATAAAAATTTAAAAAATACCAAAGACTGAGGAGATTCAACCATGACCAACCCCAAACAAGCCCGATTCGGCGCAGTTCGGCGCACCGCGCTTGCTGCCGCCGTGGCTACCGCTTGCGCGGGCCTGTGCGGCAGCGCAAACGCATTCGACATCAAGACCGGCAACGATGACTTGCAGGTACGGTTCGACAATACCATCCGCTACAACTTCGGCAAGCGCA
>NZ_QYUP01000160.1 GCF_003590855.1 Massilia cavernae | reverse complement strand
ACAGAAGAAAGCGCGTTCGGGCGACAAGGACGCAGCCAAGCTGGTAGCCCTGTGCGAGCGCATCATGCCGCAACTGAACGATGCACAGCCAGTGCGCGCGATGGGCCTCTCGGACGACGAAATGGCGATGATCAAGCCGCTGTGCCTGATCACCGCCAAGCCTGCGATGTACGTGGCCAACGTGTCCGACACCGGCTTCACCAACAACCCGCTGCTCGACCAGCTGGCCGAATACGCCAAGTCGCAGAACGCGCCTATCGTCGCCATCTGCGCCGCGATCGAAGCGGAAATCGCCGACCTGGACGAAGAAGACAAGCACGCCTTCCTGGCCGACATGGGCATGGACGAACCGGGCCTGGACCGCCTGATCCGCGCCGGCTTCAAGCTGCTCGGCCTGCAGACCTACTTCACCGCCGGCGTGAAGGAAGTGCGCGCATGGACCATCCACGTGGGCGACACCGCGCCGCAAGCTGCGGGCGTGATCCACACCGACTTCGAGCGCGGCTTCATCCGCGCGCAGACCATCGCGTTCGACGACTTCATCGCCTACAAGGGCGAAACCGGCGCCAAGGAAGCGGGCAAGATGCGCGCTGAAGGCAAGGAATACGTCGTCAAGGATGGCGATGTGCTGAACTTCCTGTTCAACGTATAAGCATGAGGCCGGGAGCCGGCGGAGCGCGCCCGCGCGAGTTGGCGGTGGTCGAGGGGGAAATCAAGGCGCTGGAGGCCGACATTGTGCGCCTGCTGGGCGAGGTCACGGCGTGATGGTGCGCGCTGAAAGCCTCGCCTGCGGTCAGGCGGCCCGATTTTTGCTGCGAAACGCCATCCGTTTGCGTATAATTGCGTCCAACAACACCCCCCACGCATCCCGTTAGATCTGCGCACCATGGGGGGTTACTTTTTTCCAGCGGCGGAAAAGTGAAGTATCGCAAGCGCCCGTTCACCCACGAGCAGCAGCTCGACCAGTTGATCCAGCGCGGCCTGGTCTGCGCGAACCGCGCCGAAGCGCTCCACTACCTTGGGCATATCAACTATTACCGCTTAGGCGCCTACTGGCTTCCGTTCGAGGCTGACCGTGCCAGCCATGCCCCGGAACCCGCTTCGAAGAGGTACTGACTCTGTACATCTTCGACCGGGAGTTGCGCTTGCTGGTGCTCGATGCCATCGAGCGTGTCGAAACCAGCTGGGCCTATACCCTGGCGCATCGCTATGGCCCGCATGCCCAACTGGACGCCAGCCTGTTCAAGAAACCGGCCCGAAACTGGGACTACGCCCGGCAAAGCCAGAAGCTGGAAGCCTTCGCAGAAGCCGGTGAGCGATGGCACGTGACCGCACCAGAGCGGCGATGCGGCAGCGTACTGCTCAGTGTGCTGGGACGCTGAGCTTTGCCCCATAAACGAAATGGCGGCGATAGGCAAAGATGGCCGGTTTCTTTCATAAAACATCAGGCAGAAATTAAAACAGCATGAGCGAGTACCAATACTACGAATTCGTTGCCATCGACCGGCCGCTAACCCGAGACGAAATGGCCGAACTCCGTTGCTGCTCTTCACGGGCGACGATCACGGCGACGAGTTTCGTCAACGAATACAACTGGGGCGGCTTGAAGGCTGATCCGGCACACTGGATGCGGCGCTATTTCGATGCCTTCGTCTACACGGCCAATTGGTGCAGTTGCCGGTTGACCCTGCGGCTGCCGCATGACGCATTCAACAAGGCCGAAGTGAAGCGGTTTGCGACGGAATCTGCACTGACGATCGATGATTCGGACACGCACTGGATCATCGATTGGTCTCTGGACGACAGCCAGGATTACGACCGCTTCGGCATGGAGACCGGCCAAGGCTGGATGGGAAGCCTGGCGCCATTGCGCGACGAATTGCTGCGCGGTGACCGGCGCCCGCTCTATCTTGGCTGGCTGGCCGGCGTCAGCGCCGGTGAAGTCGATGACAATGCCTTTGAACCGGAGTTGCCGCCGGGGATGTCCCAGCTTTCGGCTTGCACAGCAAGCCTTGGCGGAATTTCTGGACATCGATCCCGACCTGGTAACCGCAGCGGCTGCAGGTAGCCAGGAGGTCGAAGACTACTGGCGCGATGATGACAGTGTCGAAGTGTGGATGACGGAATTATCCAGGAATGAGACAAGGATTGTCTTCGACCTGCTATTGCAAGGTGCTTCGCAACAAGCCGAACGCCGAGTAAAGTCGGAATATCTCGCCTGGTTAAAGGCAAGCGGATCGCGAGAGTCATCACCCGCAAAACCGCGCAAGGTGGCCGAACTGCGCGCGCTTGCCGAGCAAGCAGAAAGGCGTCGCTTGGAAGGCGAAGCGAAAGAGCGCGCTCGACAGGAAGCCGAACAGCGCAAGCAACGCGAGGCCCGCCTCCTGATGCTGGCCGCCGATTTTGATCGCCACTGGAAAGTGGTCGATCGGCAGGCAGAACGGGGCACGGCGTCCGGCTATGATGAAGCGAAACGCGCCCTTGTCGATCTCGCCGCCGCTTATGCTCTCGTGTCGAGCCGGAATGTTTTCGATCAAGCCTTGCGCCGCTTCATGGTGAGCCATGGCAAGCGCTCGTCACTGGTTCGCCGGCTGGTCGAGGCCGGACTATGGCAGAAATAGCGATCAATCGCCGGTTTTCCGCATACGCCTTAGGGATATACATGCGGTTTAATGGATAAGATCGCGGCGAAACCCCTGCTCCACCGCTCCGCTGTACACTTTTTTGAGGAGAACGTTTGTGACTGTATTCGCTAAGATCGTATTCGCAGCATTTGCCAGCGCAGCTGGAATAGCCTTCGCCCACAACCCCGGCAACATCGCCTGCTCCAGCTGCAAAGCCTGGAACGAGCCCCAGCAGCCCTTCCAGGTCTACGGCAACACGTACTACGTCGGCACCCGCGAACTCTCCGCCATCCTGGTCACCAGCCCCCAAGGCCACGTCCTGCTCGACGGCGCGCTTCCGCAGTCCGCCCCGCTGATCGAACAAAACATCAAGTCCCTCGGCTTCAGGCTCGAGGACGTGAAGCTGATCCTCAACTCCCACGCCCACTTCGACCACGCCGGAGCCATCGCGGCCCTGCAGCGCAAGAGCGGTGCGGCCGTGGCAACCAGCGCCCACGGCGCGAAGGTGCTGATGGACGGCCAGATCGGCAAGGACGACCCGCAATACGAAGAACCCGCCTTCAGCTACCCACGCGTGGCTGCGGTCGAACCGGTGCGCGACGGCGAAACCCTGAAGGCAGGCGCCATCGACGTCACCGCCCACATGACCCCCGGCCACACGCCCGGCAGCACGACGTGGACGTGGAAGTCCTGCGACGCCGGCCGCTGCCTCGACGTCGTCTACGCCGACAGCATGACCGCCGTATCGCTGGGCAGCTACCGCTACACCGGCGGCAACGGCGGGCCCGACGTGTCGAAGCTGTTCAAGGCCAGCATCGATAAAGTCGGTGCGCTCAAGTGCGACGTGCTGCTCTCGACCCACCCGGGCGCTTCAGGCATCATGGAAAGGCTGGCCGCCAGGACGCCTGCGAACAACACCTTCATCGACGCGGGCGCCTGCCGGGCCTTCGCGAGCAAGGCGCAAGCCAAACTGGCCGAGCGCATCGCGTCTGAAATGCGCGACAATGCAAGCGGCCGCTAACGCGCGACTGAACAACCATATCCGGGAAACGTATGCCAACGATCTCCGAACTCGTCATCTACCCCGTCAAATCCTGCGCCGGCATCTCGGTCCGGAAAGCCACGCTGACCACCGCGGGCCTGTCGGTCGATAACGTCTACGACCGCGAATGGATGGTGGTCGGCCTCGACGGCCAGTTCCTCACGCAGCGCGAATACCCGCAGCTCGCGCTGGTTTCTCCGCGCATCAGGATGGACACGCTGGAACTGCGCGCGCCCGGCATGCTGCGGCTGGAGATTCCGCTCGACCTGCCTCCGCCCGAGCTGGAACAGCTGGTCGAAGTGAAGGTATGGGAAGACACGGTCATGGCCTACAACTGCGACGAAACCACCGCCACCTGGTTCTCGCAGGTGATCGGCGCGCCATGCCGGCTGGTGCGTTTCCACGCCACCGCCAAGCGCCATGCCAGCACCAAGTGGACCGGCGACGTCGAAGCGCCAACCTTGTTCTCCGACGGCTACCCGGTGCTGGTGATCGGTTCCAGTTCGCTGGCGGACCTGAACGAGAAGCTGGCGGCTGCAGGGCGCGACCCGCTGCCGATGAACCGCTTCCGTCCCAACGTCGTCATCGACGGCATGGAGCCATACGAAGAAGACTTCATCGGGAATTTCATCGCCGGTGAGGTCATCTTAAAGCCGGTCAAGCCATGCCCGCGCTGCCCGATTCCGTCGGTGGACCAGGAGACCGGCATTCCCGGCCCCGATCCGCTCGACGTCATGCAGTCTTACCGCAAGAAACCGCAGCTCGACGACGCGGTCTGCTTCGGCATGAACTGCATCGTCACCGACGGCGCCGGCCAGGTGCTGCACGTAGGGCAGGAAGTGAAAGCCGACCTTTTGTTCTGAGTATTTATGCATATCAGGTAAGATGGCGGCAGTTTAATATCGCGGCAGGGAACGGTATGCACGAATTGGGCACGACATCGGGTGATCTGGCGGCGGAGAACGAGTCCCTGCGCGCGCGCATGGCGTACCTGATGGAGCAGGCCGAACGCAATCACGAGATCATGCGCCGGCACCAGGCGTTCGACCTCGAGATCGTCGCCGCCGATAACTTCTCCAACCTGGTCAGCACGATTTTCCGCAGCCTGCCGACGATCTCGGACCTCGATATCGTCACCCTCAGCCTGGTCGACGAGGAAGCCGACATCCAGACCGTGATGAACGTGCTGGGCGTGGACTTCGCCGAATTCCCGCAGCTGCATTTCGTCGCCAGCGAAGCGTCGCTGGGCTTTGTCCCGGCGCGCAGCCCTGCCTTCACCGGCCCGCCGAAACCGACGCTCGGGCCTTACTCGCCCGCGCTGCACCAGCAGATGTTCCCGAACCCGCCGGCCGGCCTGCAAAGCATCGCGCTGGTGCCGCTGCTGCGCAACCGGCGCCTGATCGGCAGCCTGAATCTCGGCAGCCTCGACCCGGCGCGCTTCACGCCGTCGATGGGCACCGACTTCGTCGAGCACATGGGTTCGATCATCGCGATCTGCCTCGAGAACGTGATCAGCAACGAGATGCTGAAGTACATCGGCCTGACCGATTCGCTGACCGGCGTGTATAACCGCCGCTACATCGACCGGCGCCTGATCGAGGAGATCGCGCGTGCGCGGCGCCAGGCCTACCGCATCTCCTGCATGTACATCGACATCGACCACTTCAAGCAGGTCAACGACACCTATGGGCACCAGGGCGGCGACGAAGTGCTGCGCGAGGTGGCGACGCGCATCAAGACCGAACTGCGGGTCTCGGACGCGCTGGGGCGTTTTGGCGGGGAAGAATTCGTGGTGTTGCTGATCGATGCGGACCTCGACTCCGCGACCACGGTGGCGCAGCGTATCCGCGCCAACATCGCCGGCACGCCGTTCCACCTGTCCAGCGGCACGACGGTTTCGCTGTCGGTGTCGATCGGCGTCGCGACGCTGGACGACTTCGAGCGCGACCACGCAATGGAAGGCGTGGCCCACCAGCTGGTGGCGCATGCCGACACCGCGCTGTACCAGGCCAAGGCCGAAGGCCGCAACCGCGTCGTCTCGTTCGACTAATCTTCAAAACCCAGGTCAGTTGAGCAAGCGGCCTTCCGCGCGTTCCAGCGCGTCGGCGGGACCGCGCAGGACAACCACGTCGCCGCGCTCGAACAGCGTGTTGGCGTCGGCTTCTACACGTTCCTTGCCGCGCCGCAGATGCGCGACTTCGGCGCCTACTTCGTGCAGTTCCAGCTCGGCGATGCGCTTGCCGATCGATCCGGCGCCGTCCCCCAGCGATACCGAATGCAGCCGCACGAAGCTGTGTTCCGGGTCGTCCGCTTCGTCCGACGAACCGTGGAAGTAGCCGCGCAGCGAGGCGTAGCGTTCTTCACGCACGGCTTGCACCCGGTGCACCACGCGCCGCAGCGGCACGCCCATCATCACCAGCGCGTGCGATCCGAGCATCAGGCTCGCTTCCAGCGATTCGGGCACCACTTCGGCAGCCCCCGCCTTTTTCAGCATGTCCAGTTCGGAGTCGTCATGGCAGCGCACGATCACCGGCAGCGACGGCGCCAGTTCGTGCGCGAGGTGCAGCACCTTCAGCGCCGACGCCGTATTCGCGTACGTGACCACCATCGCGCTGGCGCGGTAGATACCGGCTGCGATCAGGCTTTCCTTGCGCGCCGCGTCGCCATACGATACGTTGGCGCCGGCCGATTGTGCTTCCTGCACCCGCTCCGGGTCGAGGTCGAGCGCGTGGTAGGCGACCTTCTCGTCGCTCAGCAGCGTGGCCAGGCTTTGCCCGCTGCGGCCGAAACCGGCGATGATCACGTGCTTTTGCGTGGCCATCGTGCGCGTCGCAATCTGGGTCAGCTGGAGCGACTGCATCATCCATTCGTTGGAGGCGATCTTCATGACGATCTGGTCGGACTTCTCGATCAGGAAGGGCGCCACCAGCATCGACAGCACCATCGAGGCCAGCACCAGCTGGATCAGGTAGGGGTCGAGTAGCTTGGCGCCGGCGGTCAGCGTCAGCAGCACGAAGCCGAATTCGCCCGCCTGCGCCAGCGCCAGCCCGGTGCGCGTGGCCACGCCATCGGGCGCGCCGAACAGTTTCGCCAGCAGCGCGATCAGCGCGAATTTCAGCAGCACTGGAACCCCGAGCAGCACCAGCACCAGCCACCAGTTGTCGATCACCAGCTGTATGTCGAGCAGCATGCCGACCGTGATGAAGAACAGCCCCAGCAGCACGTCGCGGAACGGCTTGATGTCTTCCTCCACCTGGTGCTTGTACTGGGTTTCGGAGATCAGCATGCCGGCCACGAAGGCGCCCAGTGCGAGCGACAGGCCGGCCTGCTCGGTGATCCAGGCCGCGCCAAGGGTGATGAGCAGCAGGTTGAGCATGAACAGCTCCTGCGAGCGGCGCTTGACCACGATGGCGAACCATTTGCGCATCAGCTTCTGGCCGAAGAACAGCAGCAGCACCAGCACGATGACGGCCTTGAACGCGGCCCAGGCCAGCGTTTCGGCCAGTTCTTCCGGCGGCCTGCCCAGCGAAGGGATCAGGATCAGCAGCGGCACCACCGCCAAATCCTGGAACAGCAGGATGCCGATGATCTTGCGGCCATGCGCGCTTTCCAGCTCGAGCCGCTCGGTGAGCATCTTGACAACGATGGCGGTGGACGACATTGCCAGCGCGCCGCCAAGGGCGAACGAGGCCTGCCAGCTGATGTTGTATTGGGGCGGGAGCTGGATGGACAGCAGCCATCCGAACAGCATGGCGCCGAGGATGGTCAGCCCCACCTGCGCCAGCCCAAGCCCGAACACCACGCGCCGCATCGACATCAGCTGCGACAGCGAAAATTCGAGCCCGATCGAGAACATCAGGAACACGACGCCGAATTCTGCCAGCGTGTGTGTTGTAATATTATTATCAGCCAGCCCCAGCGCATGGGGGCCGATCAGGATACCGACGGCCAGGTAGCCCAGCATCGGGGGCAGGTGGAGCATTCGGAATGCGACCACGCCAAGGACGGCGCTGCCAAGTAAAAGTAGGGTCAGTTCCAGTCCAGAATGCATGCGTGTTTGCCGGTCCTCAGCGTGTTAAATCGTTGTTTGTTGTGACTGGCAAGTTTTTTGCTTTCGCAATTCGTTTATACTGCCTCCTATGAGTGTAACCCATGAAAAAACAATGCTGAAAGCTTTTGATAACACCGCCCTCCAGCGCGCCATGCAACTGGCGCGCGAGACCCTCGAAATCGAGGCGGACGCCATCCGCGCCGTACTGACGCGCCTCGAATCGGACGACAGTGTGGCCCGTGCGGTCGGCCTGCTGTTCAATTGCGACGGACGCGTGGTGGTATCGGGCATCGGCAAATCGGGCCATATCGCCCGCAAGATCGCAGCCACCCTGGCGTCCACCGGCACCCCGGCCATGTTCGTGCACCCGGCCGAAGCGGCCCACGGCGACCTTGGCATGGTCACCAGCCATGACGCCTTCATCGCCATTTCGTATTCCGGCGAAGCCGCCGAACTGCTGTCCATCCTCCCGATCGTCAAGCGCATGGGCGCCCCGCTGATCGCGATGACCGGCAAGCCGCAATCGAGCCTGGCGCAGCTGGCCGACGTCCACCTGAACATCGCGGTCGAGAAGGAAGCCTGCCCCCTGAACCTCGCGCCGACCGCCAGCACCACCGTGACGCTGGCGCTGGGCGACGCGCTGGCCGTGGCGCTGCTGGACGCGAACGGCTTCCGCGAGGAAGACTTCGCGCGTTCGCACCCGGGCGGCGCCCTTGGCCGGCGCCTGCTGACGCACGTGCGTGATGTCATGCGCAGCGGCGACGCGGTTCCGCAGGTGGCCGCAAACGTATCGCTGACCGAAGCGCTGGTCGAGATCACCCAGAAGGGCATGGGCATGACCGCCATCGTCGACGATGCAGGCCGCCCGGTCGGCGTGTTCACCGACGGCGACCTGCGCCGCATGCTGGAACGCGTGCAGGATTTCACCAAGGTCACGATCAGCGACGTCATGCACGCCAACCCGCGCCGCGTCCACCCAGAACAGATGGCCGTCGAAGCGGTGGCGATCATGGAAGAGTTCCGCATCAACCAGATGCTGGTGGTCGATGGCGACGACAAGCTGGTCGGCGCGCTGCATATCCACGACCTTACCCGCGCCAAGGTGATCTGATGCGCGAACTCGAACACATCCGCCGCGCAGCGGCAGTCAAGGTAATGATTTTCGACGTCGACGGCGTACTGACCGACGGCACCCTGACCTACGGCCCGGACGGCGAGGCCACCAAGGTTTTCTACGTGCTGGACGGCCTCGGCATCCAACTGCTGAACAAGACCGGCGTGAAAACCGCCATCATCAGCGCGCGCCAGTCGCCCATCGTGGTCAAGCGCGCGGCCGACCTGGGCATTTCCCACGTCTACCAGGGCATCCACGACAAGCGCGTGGCGTTCAAGTCGCTGCTGGAGGAAACCGGTGTCACGGCCGACCAGTGCGGCTACATCGGCGACGATGTGATCGACCTGCCGCTGCTGCTGCAAGTGGGCTTTGCCGTCACCGTGCCGACCGGGCACTCCGAGGTGCAGCATCGCGCCCACTACGTCACCCGCGCCAATGGCGGCCGCGGCGCAGTGCGCGAAGTGTGCGACATGGTGATGCGCGCCCAGGGAACCTACGAACAGGCGCTTGCGCCTTATTTCGCTTAAAGGCTCCATGCACAAGCGAACCGCGCACCGTTGGAGGCTCACCGCCATCATGCTGGCGGCGACCTTTGCCGCCTTCGGCACCTTCTGGCTGGTGCAGATGATGGAGAGCGACCCGGGCCTGAGTTCGGACGCGTTCAAGAACGAGCCGGACTACATCGTCGAGAAGTTCAGCTTCGTGCGCATGACGCCGGACGGCAAGCCGCGCTACATCGTCTCGGGCGACAAGCTGACCCACCGCCCGCTCGACGATTCGGCCGAGATCGAGAAGCCGTTCCTGCAGGGGCTCGGCGCAGGCCAGCCGGAGACGGTAGTCCGCGCCAAGCGGGCGCGGGTCGACCACGGGAACACCCAGGTGCACCTCATGGGCGACGTGGACATCGATCGCAAGGCGACGCCGGATGCGCGCCCGGTGCGCATGCGCACCCAGGCGCTGACGGTGTTCACCGAAGAAGACCAGATGCAGACAGACCAGCCGGTGGAGATTGTGTCGGGCGGCTCGAAGATGACGGGAACCGGCCTGTTCATCGACAATGCGGCGCGCAAGGTGCAAATCCAGAGCCGTTCGCGGATCACTTATCCGCCACGGCAGTAAAACCGGGCAAGAACAACCGACAAGCGAGAAAACGACTATGAAGAAATTACTGCTGTTCATCGCGCTGTGCGGCCTTGTCGCAGGCACCGCACTGGCCGAAAAGGCCGATTCGTACAAGCCGATCGTGATCGATTCGGACTCGGTGGACATTGACGACGTCAAGCAGATCACCACCCTGACCGGTAACGTCGTGCTGACCCGCGGCACGCTGTTAATGAAAGCAGCCAAGGCGACCGTGCGCACCGATGCCGAAGGCTACGACCACGTGGTCTTCAATGCCGCGCCAGGCGGGGTGGCCACCTTCCGCCAGAAGCGCGACGGCGGCGACCTGTGGGTCGAAGGCGAGGCTGAGCGGATCGAGTACGACAACAAGAGCGAAGTGGTGAAGCTGTTTTCGAAGGCCAGGCTGGCGCAACTCGCAGGCAAGAAAGTGACCGAGGAAATCGTGGGCGAATTCGTCTCGTACGACAGCCGCCGGGAGCTGTTCAAGGCGGCGAATTCCCCGACCGGCGAGAGCAAGCCGGGCGGGGGGCGCGTACGCACGGTGCTTGACCGGTCGGCCAAACGCGTGTCGCCGGCGCCAGCAACGCCAGGACAATAAACGATGGAACAAAAAAAGTGTGGCAGCACGCTGATCGTCCGCGGACTGCAAAAAAGTTACGGGAAACGGCTGGTGGTGCGCGACGTGTCGCTCCAGGTCGAGTGCGGCGAAGTGGTCGGACTGCTGGGCCCTAACGGCGCCGGCAAGACGACCTCGTTCTACATGATCGTCGGCCTGGTGCCGTCGGACGCCGGCTCGATCGACATCAGCGGCGTCGACATCTCCAGCCTGCCGATCCACCGCCGCGCCACGCTCGGCCTGTCCTACCTGCCGCAGGAAGCGTCGGTGTTCCGCAAGCTGACCGTGGAAGACAATATCCGCGCCGTGCTGGAGCTGCAAAAGATCGACGGCAAGGCGCTGGCCAAGGACGAGATCGAGGCGCGCCTCGATGCGCTGCTGGCCGACCTGCAGATCGAGAAGCTGCGCGAGAACCAGGCCATGTCGCTGTCGGGCGGCGAGCGCCGCCGCGTGGAAATCGCGCGTGCGCTGGCGACCAACCCGCGCTTCGTGCTGCTCGACGAACCGTTTGCGGGCGTCGACCCGATCGCCGTGATCGAAATCCAGCGCATCGTGCGCTTCCTGAAGGAGCGCAAGATCGGGGTGCTGATCACCGACCACAATGTGCGCGAGACGCTGGGTATCTGCGACCGCGCATACATCATCAACCAGGGCGCGGTGCTTGCGTCGGGCCGCCCTGACGACATCATTGCCGATGAATCGGTACGTCGGGTGTACCTGGGCGAACA
>NZ_QYUP01000159.1 GCF_003590855.1 Massilia cavernae | reverse complement strand
CTTCCTCGGCGACACCCTGAGCCTGCGGCCCGACCCCAGCGCCATGATCGGCTGCGCCACCGACATGGTGACGCGCCTGTCCGGTGGGCTGGCAACGTGGGCACGGCGGCTGGAGTTTTCGCCCTACCGCCTGCGCGTGGTGGGGACCGCCGGCAGCGGCAAGACCCAGCTGGCGCTGGCCGAATATGCCTCCGCCGTTGATGCTGGCCTTCGTCCCCTTTACGTGTGCTTCAACCGCCGCTTGCGGATCATATCGAGCGCCTGGTACCTGCGGGCGGGCGCGTGGCAACCTTCCACATGCTGGGCGACGCCTTCCTGCGCGCGCAGGGCATCTCACCCGACTATTCGTCACCGGAGGTGTGGGGCCGGATGGAAACGGCGCTGGCCACGGCCGACTGCCCGAGACGTGGATGTACGACGTGCTGATCGTCGACGAAGGGCAGGATTTTTCCGTCGCCTGGCGCGACATCCTGATGCGCATGGTGAAGGAGGGCGGTCGCGCGACCTGGCTGGAGGATCCGACGCAGAACCTGTACGGCCGCGACATGGTGCCGCTGCCCGGATGGGTAACGCTGCATTCGCACACCAATTACCGCAGCCCGCGACAGGTGGTGGACATGTTGGCATCGATCGGCGAGGCGCGCCAGCCGGTGGAAGCGGCCAGCCCATTCGAAGGCGCGGACATCGAGGCGCTGGTGTACCCGGAGGGCGATTCGAAGGCGATACTGGCGCAGACCAAGCATGCGATCACGTTGTGCCTGGCAGCGGGATTCGCGCGGCAGGACATAGCGATTGCGTCGTTCAGGGGACGGGAGAAGTCGGCGATCCTGGGGCGCGATACGCTGGGCGATGCGCATAGGCTGAAGTCGTTCACTGGAGAGTACGACTTGTTCGGGAACCCGGTGTTTCGGGACGGCGGATTGCTGGCGGAGTCGGTGTACAGGTTTAAGGGGCAATCCGCGCCAGCGGTGATTTTTACCGAAATCGACTTCGAGCAGATCGATGAGCTAGTATTTCGGAAGCTGTTTGTGGGGATGACGCGCGCCCGCTTGAAGCTGGTTCTGGTGTTGAGTGAGCGGGCAGCGGAGCAGATCCTTAACCGAATCTAAGGGCGATCTACGTACATTGAAAATCTGAAAAAAGTTTGACGCCCATGGAAGATGAGCGGTCTTTTCGTTTAAATGTCCTTGCTCAATCGTGTTTGGAACAGTTCCCACTGGCGCTCAAGAGCGAGGGGCGACACACGCGAAGCGGGTACGGCCGGTTGATAAGCGGACTTACCCGCTAGCACTTGATAACTTGGATCCTGCAAAGTTGGACTGATACAGACAGTCATCAAATTTGGATCGATTGCGATAAGTCTCAGATCCCACAGCGTGTGAATATCGGCTCGCAAGAGTAGCCCATTGCTGATCGCATTAGTCTGAGGACCGAGGTACGGTGTCACATGCGCAGCTTCAAGAATCGGACGAATCGGACATTGGGTGATCGCGCACCGACCATCATAGGCCGAAATGAGGTCCATTCGAAACTTCGGCTGCCCCTGTCTGCGGACAATAGCGCGAAATGTGCGTTTTCGGGCGTCATCCTCATTGTTCGGCTCAAAGTAAGCGTCTGCTCAATGCCGTCTTGAGCTAGGCGTCGTATTGCTAGATGATGGCATCACACCGCTGGGAAGCGGAGTGTTTTTCAGGCAGACGTGATCTGCGCAGCGCAATGCCAGGGTAGGAAGTCGTCAACCCGGTTGACCGGATGGTCGGCGATGCGCGCCAGCACATGGCGCAGCCAAGCCTCGGGGTCGACGCCATTGAGCTTGGCGGTCCCGATCAACGAGTAGATCGCAGCGGCGCGGTCGCCGCCGCTATCGGCGCCGGCGAACAGGTAGTTGCGACGGCCAATCGCCACGCCGCGCAAGGCGCGCTCGGCCGCCGAGTTGTCGATCTCGATGGCGCCGTCGTCGCAGTAGCGCAGCAGTGCCGGCCAGAGTTTGAGCGCATACAGGATCGCCGCCGCCGTGTCGGACTTGCGCGACAGCGTCTCGAGCGTGGCGCGCAGCCAGCGTTCCAGGTCATCGAGCAAGGGGCGCGAGCGAGCTTGCCGCACCTGCCTTCGTTCATCGGGCGGCTTGCCCCGGATCTCGGCCTCGATCACATATAGATCGGCGATCCGGCGCAGCGCCTCGGTGGTCAGCGCCGTCGGCCGCGCAGCGTGCAGGTCGTAGAACTTGCGCCGCGCGTGCGCCTTATGTGGAGCTCCACATAAGGCTCATTATCTCGAGTGCTGTTTTATCTGGAGATCGGTGCATGAACTTACTGTCCGTGCGAGGAGCTGGGCTGGTGCGTCACGCCACATAAATCCAGCACATTCAATGGAGCTTTGCATCCGATTTGGCCTGGCTGGCGTATATCGTTTGTATGAACACTCCGCTGCCCAAGTCACAGCAATCCGAGCGTGTGCCGAGCGCTCAGGACATCCTGCGCGTATGGCGCGGCGATCGCTGTGTCCGGGCAAGCACCGCGCAACAATACCTGCAATGGATCGGCCGGTTTCGGTGCTATTGCCGTGCTCTCGATCTTGGTGAAGGGCCAGAGCTAACGCTCGATGGGGTCAAGCGCTTCCAGGTCTGGTACGCGGGTTCACGCAAGATCAATGCCGCAAATCTCGGTCTCGCGATCTCGTCTATGCGCTCGCTGCGTCGCGTTCACGAGATCATGGCCATGCCGGTCCCGGCATGGCAGCCTATCGAACGCCGTGGGCCACCTGCAACGGCGGTTTTGCGCCACTTTGCTGCCCATCTTCGGCAACATGTTGGCAACCCCGAAGTCACGATTCGCAAGAAGCTCGACCACGTCGGCAAGCTGTTCGAGCACCTGCGCCGTTCCGGCAAGTCCTGGCGCCGCCTGAGCCTGCCCGAGATCGACGCATTCCTCATCGACTGCGCCAGTCACTTTGCTCGCTCGACGACAGCCGACATCGCCAGCACGGTCAGATCTTTTGCCCGGTTCTTGCTGGCCAGCGGACGCATTCGAACCGACTTGGCCGACGGGGTGATCTCTCCGGTACAGCCCAAGCTCGAACGCACCCGGCGCGCGTTACCTTGGGAGGACGTTCAGCGACTGCTGCGCGCTGTGGACACGAGCACGGCACGCGGATTGCGCGATCACGCGATGCTGTTGATGATGAGTACCTACGGCCTGGGGGCTGGCGAAGTGATCGGCTTGCAATTGCAGGACATCGACTGGAACGCCGGTACGCTGCAGATGTCGCGCCCGAAGACCGGCGTCAATTTCGTGTTGCCGTTGCTTCCCCCGGTAGCCAAGGTGCTGGCCAGGTACCTGCGGCACGGACGTCCGTCGCATACGCCAACGCGGCATGTGTTCGTCCAGATGAAGGTGCCGTTCGGCGCCCTCACGGCGTCGTCGGCCGTGCGGCACGTGCTCATCAAACATGCCAAGGTCGCCGGTATCCAAGCGCCATACCTGGGCAGCCACGTCTTGCGGCACTCGAATGCCGCGCGGCAACTCGACGTAGGCACCAAGGTACGAGTGTTGTCGGATCTGCTCGGACATCGCGACCCGGAGTCGGTGTCGGCCTACATACGCATCGCCACGCAGTCGCTACGCGAGGTCTCTCTGCCGGTGCCGCGATGAACACGAAAGTCACCGCAGCCACCTTGGCCCACGACGCAACGCAGTTCCTGGCGTTCAAGCGGGCCATGGGAATGGGCTACCGCCGCGCCGAGTTCGTGCTCAACAGCTTCGTACGCTTCGTTCATGACAGATACGGCGAGCGCCCTGCGGCGTTGGACCAAGCGGTGACACAGTGGGTGACGCGGATCGAAGGCCGCAAGGCCATCACGGTGGGCAACGAGTTCGGCGTGGTGCGCCAGTTGTGCCTGTTCCGTCGCCGCAGCGATCCGTATAGCTTCGTCCCCGATCACGCGGTGGCACCGGTCAAGGAGTCGGTTTTCGTGCCTTACATCTTCAGCCGTGAAGAAGTGCTTGCCCTGGTGGACGCCGCCACGCGGCACGAGGGTCGCAACATGTGGGGAGCGATGTTGCGCGCCCTCACGCTCGTGCTGTACTGCACCGGGATGCGGCTGGGCGAGGCCACCAGGCTGCACCTGATCGATGTCGATCTGCGGACAGCCGTGCTGACAGTTCAACGAAGCAAGGGGCGCTCGCGCATCCTTGCGATCCGCGACGATCTGGTCGTCGAGCTACGCCAATATCTCCAGCAACGCAAGGAAGTCTTGGCGGCAAGCGGTGCCGACGATCCATTGACACTGTTCATCCGTCGCGATGGATCAGCGCTCACTCTGCGTGCGGCCTCGGATGCGTTGCGACGCCTGCTACGCGATCTCGGCTTGAAGCCGAAACGCGGTCGCACGGGCGCCAGGCCTTACGAGTTGAGGCATGCCTTCGCCGTACATCGGCTGACCGCCTGGGCCGTCGAGGGTGTAGACGTGCACGCGAAACTGCCATGGCTGTCGGCCTACCTCGGCCACCAGAACGTCCTTGGCACAGAGGTGTACCTGAAGGCCACGCCTGAGCTGCTGCAACTGGCAAGCCAGCGCTTCGAGCAGCACTCACGCGGTAAACGCCGGTTGCCGTGAGCCGCTCGACGTGTGGTCTGTTCGCTCATGTGCAGTCGTACTTCACGGAGTACCTGCCGAAGCAGAAAGGTGCCAGCGTCCACACCATCCGCGCCTACCGTGATGCGCTGACATTGCTATTCAAGTTCATTGCTGAGCAGCGCGACCGAGAGGTTGCATCCGTGCAGCTCGGAGACATCGACGCTGATATGGTCACGCGCTTCCTGGATCACATCGAGGCGCAGCGATCGAATTCGGCCGCAACACGCAACTGCCGTCGGGCGGCCATCCGGGGCTTCATCAAACACCTACTGCGCAACGACCTGGCACACTCACAGCAGTACATACGGGTGTTGGCCATCCCTGCGAAGAAGGCGCGGCAGCGACCTGCGACCTACCTTGAGACAGAGGATGTCCGCCTGATCATCAACGTGCCCAATAAACGTACCTCCGACGGTTGGCGAGACTACACGCTGCTGCTATTCCTATACAACTGTGGCGCTCGGGTCAGCGAGGCCGCAGGGCTTCGGTGGGACGATCTGCAATTGGCCGCGCCAAGGCAGGTGCGCCTGCGCGGCAAAGGCAAGAAAGAACGGCTGTTGCCGCTGTGGGCAGAGACGGCCAATGCGCTGCACCGACTGCGCGGTATGTCAGGCGCCGCCGGTGGACAGTGCGTATTCCTCAATCGGCATGGCCAGCCCCTGACCCGCGACGGCATTGCCTACGTTCTCAGCAAGCATGCGGCGGCGGCGGCTCGCGACAACCCAGTGCTGCGACGCAAACACATCACGCCGCACGTCCTGCGCCACAGTTGCGCCGTCGCGCTTCTGCAGTCAGGAACCGACGTGACGGTGATCCGCGACTACCTCGGCCACACCAGCGTTGCTACGACCGGCCGCTATATCACGACCAACCTGCAGATGAAGCGAGAGGCCATGCAGGCTTTCTGGAAGAAGGCCGGCCTTGAGCCGGCGAACGCCAAGACATGGAGGCCCAAGGCCGATTTGCTCGCGTTCTTGCAGTCCTTGTGATAATGCCAAACTTATGTGGAGTTCGGAGCACCGGTCGATCGCCTGAACGCTGCTGCAATTTGGCTTCACTCAAGATAAAACAGCACTCGAGATAATGCGCCCAGCAAGCGGCCTCGCGGATCGTGCCGTCGTCGAACAAGGCGTTAAAGCCCGCGTACGCGTCGGCCTGCAACACGCCCTCAAACTTGGCCAGGTGGGTCTGCGGATGGATGCCCTTGCGGTCAGGCGTGTAGGCGAACCATACGGCCGGTGGCGTGGTGTCGCCGGCGGGCCGATCATCGCGCACATAGGTCCACAGGCGCGCCGTCTTGGTCTTGCCGTTGCCGGGCGCGAGCACCGGTATCGGGGTGTCGTCGGCATGCAGCTTCGATGCCGCCAGCACATGGCGTCGGATCGCCTCGACCAGTGGTCGCAGCAGCGCGCTGGCCGCGCCGACCCAACTCGCCAGCAACGCGCGATCCAGGTCCACGCCTTCGCGGGCGTAGATGACGGACTGGCGGTACAGCGGCAGGTGATCGGCGAACTTGGCCACCAGGATATGCGCCAACAGGCCGGGGCCGGCGATGCCTCGCTCGATCGGCCGGCTCGGCGCCGGCGCCTGCACGATCGCGTCGCAGCAGGAGCACGCCAGCTTCGGGCGCACATGGCGGATCACGCGGAAGCTGGCCGGCACGAACTCCAGTTGTTCGGCCACGTCCTCGCCCAGCGGGCGCAGGCCGCCTCCGCAGTCCGGGCAGGCATCAGCCGTTGGCGCATAGACCTTCTCGTCACGCGGCAGATGCTCGGGCAAGGGCCGGCGCACCGACTTCTTGCGCGGCGCCTGGTCGATGGCCGGCATCTCGCGCGCCGCCTCGCCCTCGTCGGCCTGCAGATCTTCCAGTTGCAGTTCCAGCTGCTCGATCTGGTGGTCCAATTTTTCAGACTTGCGGCCGAACTGCATGCGTCGCAATTTAGCGATCTGCAACTTGAGATGCTCGATCTCGACGGCGCGTGTGTTCAGTTGTTCGGTCAGGCCGGCTAACTGTTCATCACGCTCTTGCAGCAGACGCTCGCTGGCCAACAGCAACGCCTTCAGGGCATTGATGTCGTTGGGGAGGAGGTTGGCAGGACTGAGCATGCGCCAAGTTTACGCGAGGCTTGTCACGTTTACAAGGCCGACGTTGGCTTCCAAGTGCGCTCCGGGCGCCGCCAATCTATCCCTTCAAGCAGCATCGATAGTTGCGCCTGCGACAGCGATACCGTGCCGTTGGTGGCCTGCGGCCAGATGAAGCGGCCGCGTTCAAGCCGTTTGGCCAGCAGACACAGGCCATCGCCGGTCCACCACAGTAATTTGATCATGTCGCCGCGTCGGCCACGGAACACAAACACGTGGCCACTGTACGGATCTTCCTCCAGCGCCGTCTGCACTTTTGCCGCCAGACCGTTGAAGCCCGAGCGCATGTCGGTGGCGCCGGCGGCGAGCCAGACTTTGGTTCCAGCGGGCAGACCTATCATCGCAGCAACCGCTCCAATACTTGTGCCAGCGTGGACGCATTGGCCCGCCCCTCGATGCGCACGCGCACCTCTCCAACCTCAAGCACAATGCTGCCGTCGGCGTCATCGGCGGCGTTGCGCGGAACAGGCGTCGTTGGCGTCAATACCACAGGTAGTAGGCCATCGTCGCGCATTAACGCATGCTCACCGAGGTGACCTTGGTTGTACAGTCTGCGCCAGCTGAATACTTGGTTGGCGTTGACGCCATGTTCGCGCGCGATGCGGGCCACCGAGGCGCCAGGCTGCAGCGATAGCGCCACCAACGCGCGCTTGAACTCCAGCGGATGCTGGCGGTAGTGGCCGCGGGTTGGCGAGGAAATGACTGGTTGAAAATTTGTGTCCATAATCAGAATTTGTGGGCACAACTGCTGTGCCAAAATTCGATCATGGCTGGCGCGGACTACACAGTCCAGACGGTGCTGCGTTGACGCTTACGGCTCAAACGGCGGCGCGGCTGCTTCTGCGTCCTCGGTCTCGCTTAGTGGGTTGAAAAATGATCCGCTATTCTGAGCGCTATGGGACACAGGATCCTGTTCACGCGCTAGAAAGGTGCTGTAATTGTTTAACGCCGCACCGTACATATTGTTGCCGCGCCGATTTCGTGTGGTGAAAACTTCCGTATCGCCGATTAACTCGGCTATTGACTCAAACTCATCCCTATCAGTTATTTCCCGGAGTGACTTTGACGTGATTTGGTTCTCATTAGCCCAGCTGGTCAGGGCGCCGCCGATCGCGCCGACATACTTCTTGACGGTTGAAGGAGAAAGTTTTTTTGCAACGAGCCAGTCCGCGAAATCCATGCCGATCTCTTGTTCGAAAGATATTGAACAGAAGATAGCACCGAAGTGTGGCAAAACAAATAGGTAACTATTCAGCCTGAATGAACACGGCAATGAGCAGTTGTAAACTATTGGCTATTGCCGCATCATGTCGGCATGCCACCGAAACCGCCTCGTCCCGACCTCACGCAGCTGTCCGATACCGACAAGGATCGTCTCATCGACGTGCTCTTTGCACGCATGGATGCGCTTGAGGCAAAGCTGGGAATGAACAGCCAGAATTCGAGCAAGCCACCATCCTCGGATGGACTGGCCAAGAAGCAGAAGACTAGCTCGTTGCGCGGCAAGTCTG
The DNA here is from genome assembly GCF_003590855.1 of Massilia cavernae. GTDB lineage: Bacteria > Pseudomonadota > Gammaproteobacteria > Burkholderiales > Burkholderiaceae_D > Telluria_A > Telluria_A cavernae. Next base: position 2,395 of record NZ_QYUP01000159.1, on the reverse strand, counting down.
GCAAGGCGGTTGGCGGCCAACCGGGCCATAAAGGCAGTACACTCAAGCGGGTGGCCGAGCCCACCAGTACGAAGGATTATCCGCCGCCGTCGCATTGCAACCGCTGCCACAGTGCGCTGGCGCTCGAACAGGCGCAGGTGCTGGAGCGCCGCCAGGTATTCGATGTGCCTGCGATGAGCTTCGAGGTGGTGGAACACCGTGTCTACACGGTGGTCTGCGCCTGCGGTCAGCGGCACGACAGCGTATTCCCGGCTGCGGTCGGCGACCTTGCGCAATACGGCCCGAACGTGCGCGCACTGGGCGTGCATCTGACCCAGGGCCAGATGCTGCCATATGCCCGCGCCGCCGAGTTGATTGGCGAGATGACGGGCTTGTCTGTGTCGCCAGCAACCCTGCTTGCCTGGGTTGGCGAAGCGAGCCTGGCCCTGCAGGGCACAGCCGACCTGATAGCGCGGCAATTGCACCACGCGCCAGTGCTGTGCGCCGACGAATCGGGCTTGCGCGTGGATGGCAAACTGCACTGGATGCATGTGGCGGCCACGGCGGAACTGACCTGGTATGGCATGCACGCAAAGCGCGGCCTGGATGCCATCGTCGCGCATGGCATTCTCCCCAAACGCATCGGCGTTCTGGTGCATGATTGCTGGGCCCCTTACTGGAAACTCGACGATGGCCTGCATGCCTTGTGCAATGCCCATCTCCTTCGAGAACTGGTGTATGCGCAGGAAGTGACTGGCCAGCAATGGCCGACCGCCATGACGGAACTGCTGCTCAACGCCCAACGACTGAGCGCGGCGGCGCGACAGCAGGGCCGGCCATTTGATGCCGATGCCATCGCCGCCTTCACCATCGTCTACAACGACATCGTGCGCCAAGGCGAACAACTGAACCCTCCCCAACTCAAGCCCGACGGAAAATCCGGTCGCTGCAAACAGTCCGACGCCCACAACCTGCTGCGCCGCTTCCGGCTGCACGCCGACGCCATCTTGCGCTTCATCGCCGATCCGACCGTTCCGTTCTCCAACAATATTGCCGAACGGGCCGTCCGCATGCCCAAGGTCAAGCAAAAAATATCGGGCTGCTTCCGCACCATTGCCGGCGCCGACAATTTCTGCATCATTCGCTCCTGCCTCGACACGCTACGCAAACAGGGATACAGCATGTTGGAAGTGCTGCGCCGCGCATTTGCTGGCGATCCGATCATGCTGTCAATTTCCGGCATTAAGGCGCCACCCATTTCCGGCGTAATGGCGCCACTTTGACCACCGATTTCACGGGCTCAAACTGGGTTGCAAGAATGCTCGATTTCGATGCTTTTTGCAATGGCGTTTTTGGGTGCAAATGGCCTGTTCCCGGACTTAATTTTTCTGTCGGAATGGCGGCCGATACGGCGGACTTGCTAAATGGCGCCGGTAGCCAGCGCACAGCGTGAGCGTGGATGTTTGTTGTCGAGGCCGCTGGGAGGGGTTTTTCCCAGTGGCTGCCCACGGCAGCGCGGGGTCTGGGGCAGCGCCCTAGGGCGTCCCGATTGCGCGCCCCAAATGACGAAGGGGATTCGCACAGTTTGCGAATCCCCTTCCCAATTAAACGATATAAACGGTTTAGTTTATTAAACGTTATTCATTGCGTGCTGCCCTTTGCGGCTTCGCGGCGGGTGGTTTGGACTTCTCCGCTGCGGGTGGCAGCGAACGGTAGCTTTCCCCATCCAAGACGATCTTGTAGGCACCGTGGCGCAGGCGGTCCAGCGTGGCTGCACCGATCATCTTGTTTGACGCGAACGCTGCGCCCCATTCGTCGAAGTGCAAATTCGATGTCAGGATCGTGGCCGTGCGCTCGTAGCGCTCCGCAATCAGGTCATGGAAGTCCTCGTCCTCCGGTGGGCGTAGCGGCTTCAGTCCAAAGTCGTCGATGATGAGCAAAGAGACTTTGCTCAGGTACTGAAGCCGGCGTTCATACGTTCCCATCGCCTGCGCTGCGCGCAGGCTGGCCATCAGCTGGGTCTGCGTAATGAACAGCACATCATAGCCCTGACGAGCAGCGGCGTGGCCCAGCGCTTGCGCAAGATGGCTCTTGCCGGTGCCGCAGGGACCGGCGATGAGCACCGCGACTTGCTCATCGATGAAACGGCAGGTGGCCAGGTCGTGGACGGCAGCACGGTTCAAGCCCGGCAGCCGGTTGAAGTCGAACCCGTCCAGCGTTTTCTGGTTGCGGAAGTTGGCGCGCCGCATGCGCAGCGCGAGCTTTTTCTGGTCGCGGCGGGCTACTTCGTCATGGATGAGCAGACTCAGAAATTCGGTGAAGGCCAGCTTGCGGTCGATGGCTTCACGGTTGCGCGCTTCCAGTGAATCGAGGATGCCGGACAGGCGTAATTGCTTGAGCAGGGGAGTCAGTTCTG
>NZ_QYUP01000158.1 GCF_003590855.1 Massilia cavernae | reverse complement strand
GCTTGCCGTTGCGTTCGTCATCAAAGCCCCGGTTCGAGAGCCAGTACAGGCCGGTGCGGTCGCCCAGCACCAGGTTGAACCCGTTGTACGCGCCGGTATCGGGCGCGATGGCGGCGATGTAATCGGCTGCCGACAGGTCGCCCGCCAGGTAGTCGGCCACCAGCGCACCGCGCGACGGCGCATCGGGGCGCCGTTCGTTCGGTCCGCGGATGTTGGTGATGGCGGCGAAGCGCGGCCCGTTCGGACCGTCCTGCGCAATGCCCATCCACGTCCCGCCGGCCTGCAAATCGCGGCCCGCGATCACGTGCGGATGCTCGGGCCATGCGTCGGCAGCGGTGGCGGGGCGGTCGTAGAACTCGTCGCGGTTGGCCGCCGCGATCAGCGGAATTCCCGGGATAACCTGCCAGGCGAAGACGATCAGGCACATGGCTCGGGTTCCACAAATACTTCGGCATGGCGGGCGTCCTCGATCAGCGGCAGGATGCCCGCTTCCTGGACGGCTGCCTTGAGCGCCGCTTCGAAGCCTTCGCCGGCGCCCGGATAGATTTCCATCCAGGTGCGCAGGCCATCCTTGCTTTCGGGACGGTGGCGGATTTCGCCATAGACGCCGGTGGCGGCGCCTACTTCGGCCTGCATGATGCGCAGGTACATTTCAAGCGCGTCGGCGTTTTCGTCGCGCACCTTGTAATAGACATAGAGATCGAACATGGCGTCCTTACAGGTCGAGCGCGTCCAGCGCATAAGGCATCGGCTGGAATCGCAACGGCACGCCGGCAGCCGAACCCAGGCGGATGTCACCCTGTTCCAGCGAAGCCAGCTTCATTTCAACGAGCGCATCGACGCCGCCCTTGCCGTTCGGCGCAGCATTGACCACCATGCCGCAGGGCTGGTCGGGATCGGCCACGTCGAAAACTTCGGCGCCGGGCGCGACGCCGGCGGCATCGATGCTGGCCAGCGCGGTGCGGCGCTTCAGCTTGCCAAGATATTGGCTGCGCGCGACAATTTCCTGCCCGGGATAGCAGCCCTTCTTGAAGTTGACGCCGCCGATCAGCTCGTAATTCACCATCTGCGGCACGAACTGCTCTTGCGTGGCCGACAGTATCTGCGGAATGCCGGCGTGGATTTCGGCCAGGCGCCATGCATCGGCGCCGCCATACGCCAGCGTTTCGCGCAGGCGCGGCAGCACGTCGGCGGCGGTCTCCTGCGAGCAAAGCCACTGATAGCGGGGCGCGCCGAACGCGTCGCCCAGGCGGATCACGGTGCCGAGGGGGTGGTCGATGCGGGTGTAGGGCGCCTCCGGCAGCGTACCCAGCACCTGCTGGAGCGCGGCGTGGGCGCAGGTTCCACCCAGTCCAAGCATTACTTGATTTGCAGTATCGCCAGACACATCGGATAATCTCGCTTTTGCGCGCAGAACAAACATCGACAAGCGCTTTTGCAGTGCAGCACGCAGTTCGGCTGGAAGCTGCAGGAAAACGGAGTCGGCGTTGCGCCACATGAGGAAGGTCGCCATCAGGCGGCCCTTTGGCGAGCAGTAGCCGGCCAGGCGCGCTTCCGACACGCCGAGGTGGGCGACGTCGTTGGTCAGCTGGCTGTGCAGGAAGGCGGCGGCGTCGTCGCCGGTGACGGCGATGATCTCCAGGCCGGCGGCCTCGGCGACGAAGCCGGTGGCGAGTTCATCGGCCGTAAGTACAGGCGCGGTCTCCGGCGCGGCGATATGGTCATTCAACATATTCATATTGTTCATTTGTTTGCCGATTAAAGCTTTATCATTACGGGCTCATTATAAAGATGTCGAGAAATTCGCGCCGGAAGCCGCGCAAAACCAAGGGATCGGGTATGGCGTTCATAAGAAAGATAGCAGTCGCGGCGATCCTCGTCACAGCCGCTGCCGCAGCGGGCTTTGCGTATTGGGCAGGCAAACCGATCACCACGGGCGATGAAGCCATCGCCTTTACCGTGCTGCCGGGCAGCGGCGTGGCATCGGCCAGCCAGCAGATCGCCGCCGCCGGCGTGCCGGTCAATCCAACCATGCTGTCGATGCTGGCGCGCCTGACGCAAAAGGCCTCGCGCATCAAGGCCGGTACATACGAGCTGAAGCCGGACACCACGCCGCGCGGCCTGCTCGACCAGATGGTGCGCGGCGAGTTCGCGCAGGAGTCGCTGACGATTATCGAAGGCTGGACCTTCCGCCAGATGCGCGCGGCAGTCGCGGCCAACCAGGGCCTGAAGCACGACACCGTGCAGATGAGCGACGACGAGCTGATGGCCAAGGTGTCGTCCGAGTTCAAGTCGCCCGAAGGCCTGTTTTTCCCGGATACCTACCTGTTCGCCAAGGGCGCCAGCGACCTGCAGATCTACAAGCAGGCGCACACCATGCTGCTGACCAAGCTGAACGCGGCCTGGGAGAAGCGTGCGCCCAACCTGCCGTACACCTCGCCTTACCAGGCGCTGATCATGGCGTCCATCGTGGAAAAGGAAACCGGCAAGGAATCCGAGCGCCCGATGATCGCCGCCGTGTTCGTCAACCGCCTGAAAAAGGGCATGATGCTGCAGACCGACCCGACTGTTATTTATGGCATCGGATACAAGTTTGACGGCAATATCCGCAAGAAGGACCTGGAAACCGATACGCCGTACAATACGTATACGCGGACCGGCTTGCCGCCGACGCCGATCGCGCTGCCGGGCGTGCGCTCGCTGGCTGCGGCCCTCGGCCCTGCCGATTCCGACGCGCTTTACTTCGTGTCGCGCGGCGACGGCACCAGCCAGTTTTCCGGCAACCTGACCGACCACAATCGGGCAGTAAACAAATATCAGCGATAGGCTTCGCGTTTCATGACTCAAGGTACAGCAGTGCGAGGCAAATTCATCAGCTTCGAAGGCATCGACGGAGCGGGCAAATCGACGCACATCGGTTTCGTGGCCGACTTTCTGAAGACGGCTGGCAAGTCGGTCGTCTCGTCGCGCGAGCCGGGCGGCACCGGCGTCGGCGAAAAGCTGCGCGAAATGCTGCTGCACGAAAAAATGGACCTCGAAACCGAAGCCCTGCTGATGTTCGCCAGCCGCCGCGAGCATATCGCCCAGGTGATTGAGCCGGCCATGGCGCGCGGCGACTGGGTGCTGTCCGACCGCTTTACTGACGCCAGCTTCGCCTACCAGGGCGGCGGCCGCGGCCTCGACCGCGCCAAACTGGAGACGCTGGAGAACTGGGTGCACCCGCACCTGCAGCCCGACCTGACCCTGCTGTTCGACGTGCCGCTGGAAGTGGCCCGCAAACGCCTCGACGCCACCCGCACGCTGGACAAGTTCGAACAGGAGCAGGCCGACTTCTTTTCCGCCTGCCGCAACGAATACCTGCGCCGCGCCGCGCAATTCCCGCACCGCATCGTGGTGGTCGATTCAACCCGCACCATCGACGAAACGCGCGCCCAGCTGACGCACGTGCTCGAAAAACTAATTGCCTAATGACTAAACCGATCTATCCGTGGCACGTGCCAGCCTGGGAACAGCTGCAGCAGCTGCGCGCGCGCATGCCGCACGCCATCCTGTTCTACGGCGCCGAGGGCACCGGCAAGGCCGATTTCATCGAGGCCTTCGCCCAGTCGCTGCTGTGCGAAAACGTGCGGCCGGACGGCTCTGCCTGTGGCGCCTGCGTTTCGTGCGGCTGGTTCGAGCAGCACAATCACCCGGACTACCGCCGCGTGCGTCCCGAGGCGCTGGAAGACGAACCGCCGGCCGAAGGCGAAGACGGCGCGGAGCTTGACACCAGGAAGTCGAAGTCGACCAAGGCGCCGTCCAAGGAAATCAAGATCGAGCAGATCCGCGCGCTGTCGGACTTCATGAACATCTCGACCCATCGCCAAGGCTTGCGCGTGGTGGTCGTGTATCCGGCCGAGGCGCTTAATACGCCGGCCTCGAACGCCTTGCTCAAGACCTTGGAAGAACCGCCGCCGGGCACCGTGTTCCTGCTGTCGTCCAATAGTCTCGACCGCCTGCTACCGACCATCCTGTCGCGCTGCCGCAAGTTCGCGCTGCCCATGCCGGACCACGCAGCCGCGCTGGCCTGGCTGAAGGAACAGGGTCTGCCCGATGCCGACAGCTGGCTGCGCGAGCAGGGTGGCGCACCACTTGCTGCGCTGGCACAGTCCGAGTCGGGCAACCGCGAGGACATGGATGCGCTGCTGCAGGTTCTGGCCCGTCCCGGCATCGACGGCGCGCTCAAGGCCGCCGAGAAACTGAGCAAGGCGGCGCTACCGTCATTGGTTTCATGGCAACAGCGTTGGCTGTACGACGTGCTTTCGTACAAACTGTCGGGCAAGATCAGGTACTATCCTCGTTACGAGAAGGAACTTGCAGTGCTGGCGGGCAAGGTGCACACTGCGAACCTGATGCGCGCAATCAAGGGCACGAATGAGCGGCGCGCAATCGCCGACCATCCGCTGTCGGCAAAACTTTTTGTCGAGGACATGCTGCTTGATTACACTGCATGTTGTGCTTGAAAGGATTTGAATGACAAGTACCCCTACCGATACGAGCGTTCCGCAAGTTCCGCGGCCGTCGGTGCTGTCGCTTGCGATTAAGGAAAAAGCAGCGCTGTACGCTGCGTACATGCCTTTCCTGAAAAACGGCGGCATGTTCGTCCCGACCGCCAAGCCGTACAAGATCGGCGACGAGATTTACCTGATCCTGGCGCTGATGGACGATCCGAACAAGTATCCGATCGCCGGCAAGGTCGCGTGGATCACCCCGGCCGGGGCCAATAACAACAAGGCCCAGGGCATCGGCGTGCATTTCCCCGACGACGAAGCCGGCCAGCGCGCCAAGCTGCGCATTGAAGAAATCCTCGGCGCCGCGCTGCGGTCTTCGCGCGCCACCCACACCCTCTGATTCGCTTTTCCCGTTTTATGCCCTCATTCGTACACCGGCTTGCACGCCCCGAAGACCTGCCTTCCATCGTTGATATTTACAATTCCACCATCGCCTCGCGGGAAGTGACCGCGGATACCGAGCCGGTATCGGTGCAGTCGCGCCAGCAGTGGTTCGAGGAGCATGATCCGGCGCGCAGGCCGCTGTGGGTGATTCACGATGCGGACGACAAGTCGGCCGACCCGGCGGTGATTGGGTGGATGTCGTATTCGAATTTCTACGGTCGTCCGGCGTATTCGGGGACGGCGGAAGTGTCGATTTATATCGCCGAGGCCTGGCGGGGCAGGGGATTGGGACGCTATTGCCTGGAGCAGGCGATCGCTTACGCGCCGGAAATTGCGGTGCATACCCTGCTGGGGTTTATTTTTGGGCACAATGCGCCCAGCCTGGGCCTGTTCAAGAAGTTCGGCTTCGAGACGTGGGCGAACTTGCCGCGTGTCGCGAATCTGGATGGGGTTGAGCGCGACCTGATCATTCTCGGCAAACGGGTGACGTAAGCAATCGATGGCCCCCACGGGCACGTAGGTGCATCGCGTACAATGTCGGAATGTACATCGATTCCCATTGCCATATCAATTTCCCGGAGCTTGCCTCCCGGATGCCCGAAATCCTCGCGAAGATGGCGGAAAACCGTGTCACGCATGCCTTGTGCGTGTCGGTGGACCTGCCCGACTTCCCCCAAGTGCTGGCCCTGGCCGAGCAATATCCCCATATTTACGCGTCCGTCGGCGTCCACCCGGATTACGAAGACACGCCCGAACCGACCGTCGAACAGCTGGTCGAACTGGCCGACAACCCGAAGATTATCGCCATCGGTGAAACCGGGCTGGATTACTACCGCCTCGAAGGCGACCTGGAGTGGCAGCGCGAGCGCTTCCGGACTCACATAAGAGCTTCAAGAATCACGCGCAAGCCCTTGATTATTCACACAAGGGCGGCCAGCGAGGACACCATCCGCATCATGCGCGAAGAGGGTGCGGGCACGGGAGACGGCGGCGTCGGCGGCGTCATGCACTGCTTTACCGAATCGCTGGAAGTGGCACTGGCCGCGCTCGAGATGGGCTTCTACGTCTCGTTCTCCGGCATCGTGACCTTCAAGAGCGCCAAGGACCTGCAGGCGGTCGCCCGCGCGGTGCCGCTCGAGCGCATCCTGATCGAAACCGATTCGCCCTACCTGGCGCCGGTGCCGCATCGCGGCAAGATGAACGAGCCGGGCTTCGTCTGCCATGTCGCCGAGTACCTCGCCACACTGAAGGACGTTCCCCTCAGCCAGGTTGCCGAACAGACCACCGAAAATTTCTTCAATCTTTTCAAGCTGGTACGTTAAGGACCTCATGGCAAACATGCGATTCCCCTTGCAAGTGGTGCTGGCCGTCGCGCTGTCGTTCGGCGCCGTGGGCACAGCGATGGCGGACGACGTCATCGGCTTCTTCACCGCCGTCCAGGTCGACAGCGAACGCGCGGTGAAGAAGGCGATCGCCAGCGGAATCGATCCGAACGTGCGCGATCCGCGCAGCGGGGAAACCGCGCTGATCATCGCCATGCGCGAAGATTCCATGAATGTTTTCAAGGCCTTGCTGGCCGATCCTCGCACGCAGCTTGAACTTGCCGCGCCAAACGGCAATACCGCGCTGATGATGGCGGCATACAAGCGCAACAAGGAAGCGGTGCTGGCACTGCTCGCCAAGGGCGCGAAAGTCAACCGCGCCGGATGGTCGCCGCTGCATTACGCGGCCGCCGGCGGTGCGGACGACATCGCCCGGATCCTGCTCAAACGCGGCGCCGCGCTCGATGCCCTCGCTCCCGGCGACCTGACGCCGCTGATGCTGGCGGCTCGAGAGGGTCAGGACTCGGCCGTCTCGCTCCTGCTCGAGGCCGGCGCGAATGCTTCCCTCAAGAGCGGCGAAGGCCTGACCGCCATGCAAATCGCCGCGCGCGCCGACAAGCCGCTCATCGTCGCCATCCTGTGCGACCGTTCCCCGGCCCGCTAAGCATGGCCCCACGCAGCCGCCCAGGCTGCGCAATCGCGGAACTGGCATGGAAAGACTGTCTACCTCGCTGCACCGCCGCATCCCGATGTTGTCGATAATTGCCCTATTACATCAAATAAGGCGGGGACACCCATGCGGAACGAAAGCGAAATCGAGAGCTCTTACCTTGGTCAGTTCATCCCTGTCCACTACCATCACAACATGCTGATGGACCAGAACCGCATGCACGGTTTCAAGTCGGCGATCCATTACGCGGTCAAGCCCGGCGCGAAAGTGCTGGAGCTGGGCGGCGGCACCGGTGTGCTGTCGTGGTTCGCGGCAGCCGCCGCGTCCAAGGTCTATTGCGTCGAGTACAACCCGGACATGGTTCGGGAAGCGCGCAAGAACATGGCGCTGAACCCGAACGGCAACAAGGTCGAGGTAATCCACGCGGATGCCTTCGACTACCTGCCGCCCGAGCCGATTGACGTTGTCATCTGCGAAATGATCCATGTCGGTATGCTGCGCGAGAAACAGGTCCAGGTGATCGAATCGTTCAAGCAACGCTATCTGGAACGTTTCGGCGGCCCACTGCCGGTGTTCCTGCCTGAAGCGGTACTGATGGCGGTGCAGCCAATGCAGCTGGAATACGATTTCGAAGGTTTCCACTCACCGATTGTCCAGTTCCACCAGACCCACGTGATCCATCCGGGCGTGGTCGAGCTTGCCGCGCCGGCCGTGTACAGCCTGCTCGACTTCAGCCAGCCGACCGACACCACCATCGCGTGGGAAGGGGAGTGCGTGGCCGAACGCAGCGGCACCGTCAATGGCCTGCGCTTCATCACCAAGAACATCCTGGCCATCGTGCAGGAAGAAGGCCGCACCATCGACTGGCTGAATCACTACATGAGCCTGCCCGTTGCGACGCCGCTGGAAGTGAAGGCCGGCGACGTCATCCAGCTTGGCTTCGCCTACCGCGCCGGCGGATCGATCCCGTCGCTGGAAGCGTCGATCCGCGTTTCGCTGGCCGAGGACATGGTTCCCAAGGTTTTGCCGAACAACACCCGCCACGCCTGAGCCCCGCCTGCGCCCGGCGTCCGCGCCGGGTGGTTTTCCTGTCCATGAAGGCCGCCAGCCCGTAAAATGCGGGTTTGGCTCACCGACATCGAATCTCACCATGGAAAACAAAGACCAGCGCTACCTCGTCCAGCAGAACAAGATCACCGAGGAAGGCAAGCCGCCCGTGTTCGCCAAGGTCATGCGCAGCAAGGAAGGCAAGTTCGAAGGCGTTTCCTTTATCAAAAACAAGGAAAAAGCCACGGTCATGACGGTGGCCGAAGCTCAGGAAGCCATCGACTGGGCCCTGAGCAAGAAGCCCAACTCGCGCGAATACGCCACCAAGATCATCTGCCTCGGCCAGTAAGCCGCTACCGTTTATCCCCGTTTCGCGGCCCTTGTCCGGCCGGAATGCAGCTGGTCGCATGCCGTTTGCGGCGGACGTCCGCTGTCCGTACAGTAAGCACACTGTCCTTTCTCGATGCGGAGTACGTGATGCTCAGTTTCATGGTGTGGTTGCTTGTGCTGTTCCTGTGCTGGCCGCTGGCCCTGCTGGCCCTGGTGCTGTGGCCGCTCGCCTGGCTGGTCACCTTGCCGTTCCGGCTGATCGGCATCACCTTCGACGCCATGTTCGAACTGCTGCGCGCCATCGTGATGTTGCCTGCGCGCATACTTGGTAGTGCGCCGGGCCGATAACCCGTCAATGTGGGCGAACTAACAGACAGAACGGCCGTCCTTCTCCAAAGTAAGGAAACGGATCCCGCGCTCATCCGATGGCGCGGGCTGCCCGTTTTTTGGATAAGGAATCGATCATGCGCTTGGACATCTACCGCCGGCCCGAACAGGACGGCAAATTCTCCTACCTCGCAGTCCCGGAAACCCGCAACATCCCCGAGGAGGCAACCAATACCGACTGGGTGGTCGAAGCAAGGGCGGTCGAGGTGGATGATTCCGCCAATCAGATCCCGGAATACGCCATCGCCCAGCTGACCGAACAGCTGACCGAAAAAGGCTACGCGGTCACTTCCGTGCTGCACTGAGCCGGCCGCCGTATGAAACTTACCCTGATCGGGCAGGGGGGGGCTCGCATGTATGGCTGCCGCGCTAGCGGCTTGCGCCTCGACCACGAGTCCTGGCGCGGTCGACGTCGACCGCAGGCAATTGCTGATTGTCCCGGCCGAGCAGGTCGAGCAGATGGCGCGGGTAAGTTTCAACGAACAGAACGACAAGGCGAGGGCGGCGGGTAAGCTCGTCACCCAGGGGCCTGAATACGAACGCGTACGCAATATCGCCGCGCGCCTGCAGCAGCAGGCGCCGGTATTCCGCCCCGACGCGGCACAGTGGAAGTGGGAACTGGCGCTGATCGATTCGCCGGAACTGAACGCCAGCTGCGCGCCCGGCGGCAAGATTACCGTCTACACCGGCATCATGCGCACCCTCCATCTGACCGACGATGAACTGGCGATGGTGATCGGGCATGAAGTGGCGCACGCGCTGCGCGAGCATGGCCGCGAACGCGTTTCGCAGGCGATGGCGCAGAACCTGCTTGGGTCAGTGGTGTTTGGCGCGCTGCAGACGTCAGAGGCGCAGGCAAAGATGGCAGGGCAGGTGGCCGACGTGCTGCTGACGCTCCCGAATTCCCGCAAAAATGAAACCGAGGCCGACAAGATCGGCCTGGAACTGGCGGCGCGGGCCGGATTCAACCCGGCCGCCGCAGTCAGCGTATGGCAAAAGATGGCTGCCGCCAGCACGGGCGCGCGCCCACCGGAGTTCCTGTCCACCCATCCCGCACACGACAGCCGCATCGCCGAACTGACGGCGATGCAGGCGGCGGTCGTGCCCCTCTATGAAGCAGCCCGGTAGGCAACGCATGGTTTAGGGTGGAAGGCCGCTACCCGGCGGCATATATCGCGTCGAATGATATTGCTGAAGGCCGGCGCGGGCGCCTATTTCCCGCTCACTGCAACGGCGGCGAGGGTAAGGGCGCGCGGTCAAGAGCACTTTCAGGCGCGGCGGCGACGTCGGGCAGGCGGTGAGGACGTAGCACGAAGATGCAGGGAAAGCATTATTGCTCCTGAATGCACTGAGAGCGGCAACATTAGCATGAAGGCAATCAGTCAGGTGGAATTGTGCGCCAGCCAGGGCGGACGACGCATCGGCTGCGTCGCCGCGATGGTCAAGGGATCAGGCGTGAAATTCGAGGAATGTATGTTTCGATACGGTGCTCGCTGAGCCGCGTCAAGAATATCGAGGGGCGCTGAGGAGCATTGCCGGGGACGAGGCCGGCTTCGAGACAGTATTCGTGTGAGGGCGAGGTCCGGTATCCCATGAGTTCCGGCGGCAGCCGCGGGGCGGGATCCTTTAGGGCATAGGTATGGTAGGGGTAGGGCAGCATCGACGTGGTCAGGCTGTTTCCGTAACGTGGCATACCGAACGTGTAGCAGCTCTGCGAAAAAATGGGGCGGGTATAGTTCTGGAACTCGTCCATCCCATGCAAGATGGCGGCCATTGCGCCGCCGAGGGAATGCCCGGTGATGATGACCGGGCGAC
>NZ_QYUP01000157.1 GCF_003590855.1 Massilia cavernae | reverse complement strand
GCACTCTGATACCTTCTTCGGCGAAGTCTCGAGAAGTAGTACGAGCAAGACGGCGCTCGACATGTACGACTTTCTTATGGAGACCTACTCCAAGTCGACAAAGGCGAAACTGCTTGAGTTTCTGGCCGCCGCACCGGACATTGTCCAGTTGGCCGCGCTCGATCAACCCGCACTGGCAAGCGTGTACTGTGAACGCCTTGCGACGCACCTTTTCGCTAAGGCGGGGCCAACACTCGGGCCTGTGCTGCAGACCAAGTGGCGAGGCTCTCCTCCGGCGCCCAACAAGCGTATGGACGAAGCAGAACGCTAGCGTCCCCGTTTCAGGCAGGCAACTTGGTCTCGCGACCGGCTCCTATGGGTCGAAGGACTAAACCGCTCGCGCGGTAGTTGGGCTTCGGCGCTGCCGGCGGGTCGTCGTCGACAGGGGTTTCTGATGCAATTCTAAACTGTTTCCTATGTTGGTTAATGAGGCAATCGGCCTCATTCCAACAGGAGCAGCATCATGACTCAAGCCATCACCCCGCTGCGCCAACGCATGATCGACGACATGCGGATGCGCAAGCTCGCACCCAAGACCCAATCGGCCTACCTGCTGCACGTGCGGCGGCTGGCCGCCTTCCTGGGCCGCCCGCCCGACACCGCCACGAGCGAGGATCTGCGCTTGTTCCAATTGCACCTGGTCGAACAAGGCTTCACGTCGAACGCCCTGAACGTGACGATCACCGGATTGAAGTTCTTTTTCGAAGTCACCGTCCACCATCCCGAACTGATGGCCAGGATGCATCCCGTACCGGTTCCCCGCAAACTTCCCCAAGTGCTCAGTCGGGACGAAGCCGCGCGCCTGATCGCCTCGGCGTGCAGTCCCAAGTACCGGGCGGCATTGTCGGTCGCCTACGGCGCCGGCCTGCGCGCAAGCGAAGTGGTCGGGCTCAAGGTGACCGATGTCGACAGCGGGCGCATGGTCTTGCGCGTGGAACAAGGCAAGGGGCACAAGGACCGGTACGCCATGCTGTCGCCGGCGCTGCTCGACTGCCTGCGTGCCTGGTGGAGGACGGCACGTGCCGAAGGCAAGATCCTGCACGGCGGCTGGTTGTTCCCCGGACAGAATCCCGTCGACCCGCTCGGCGTACGGCAGCTGAACCGCGCCATCCACGCCGCCGCCGACCTGGCGCGCATCGACAAGCGCGTGTCCATGCACATCTTGCGCCACAGCTTCGCCACCCATCTGCTGGAGCAGAAGGTCGACATCCGGGTGATCCAGACCCTGCTCGGCCACAAGCGGCTCGACACGACCGCGCTGTACGCCCAGGTCGCCACCGATCTATTGCGCGAAGTAATCAGCCCGCTCGACACCTTGCAGCCGGCATAGGGGGCGCCATGGAGCACCCCGACCTGGAGGTCGCGGACATCTTCCGCGCCCACGGTCCGGCCTGGCGACAAGCCCAACGCGGACACCTGAGCCTGGGCCAGCTCAAGGTCATGTCGGCCATCGAGCAGTGTCGCAGCGCGGCGCTGGGCGGGCACGCGCTGCGCTGCGACACCTGCGAACACGTCGACATCGCCTACAACTCCTGCCGCAATCGCCACTGCCCGAAGTGCCAGGCCGGCGCCGCGCGCCGCTGGCTTGAAGCGCGCCGCAACGAATTGCTGCCGGTCGAGTACTATCATGTCGTCTTCACCCTGCCGGCGACGGTCGCCGCGCTCGCCTGGCACAACAAAAGCGTACTCTACCGACTGCTGTTCGAGCTCGCGGCGCAGACGCTGTGTACCATCGCCGCAGATCCCAAGCACCTGGGCGCGCGCATCGGCGCCACACTGGTGCTGCACACGTGGGGTTCGGCGCTGACCCACCATCCCCATGTGCACGGCATCGTCCCCGGCGGCGGCCTGTCGCAGGACGGCGAGCGCTGGGTCGCCTGCAGGCGGGGATTCTTCCTGCCGGTGCGCGTGCTCTCGCGCTTGTTCCGGCGGCGCTTCCTCGAAGCGCTGGGCGCGGCCCATCGCGCCGGCCAGTTACGTTTCCTCGGCGAGCATGCGGCACTGACGGAACCGACCGCCTTCGCGCGCTGGATGGCGCCGCTGCGGCGTTGCGAGTGGGTGGTCTACGCCAAACGTCCGTTCGCCGGGCCCGAGGCGGTGCTGGCCTACCTGTCCCGCTACACGCATCGAGTCGCAATCTCGAACCGGCGGCTTGTCGCCATGGACGAGCGCGGCGTGACATTTCGTTGGAAGGACTACCGTGCCAAGGATCAGATGCACAAGACGATGACGCTCGGCGCCGACGAGTTCATGCGCCGGTTCCTGCTGCATGTCCTGCCCAGCGGCTTCCACCGGATCCGGCACTACGGGCTGTTCGCCAACGCGGGACGCAAGGCCAACCTGGCCAGGGCGCGCGCATTACTGCGCGTCCCGGCGCCCGCCGTCGACACACAGCCTGTCGAGCGCAATTCGACGATGTTCATTTGCCGGCACTGCGGCGCGCCGATGGCGATCACCGCCATCTTCTTGCCGATCAAAGCAATTCAGGCACCAGCACGGCACCAGGGAGCACCTCCATGAGCGACAACGACAACATAGGCTTGCGCCACAAGCGCGTCGACCGTCGGCCAAAACCGATGCGGAGCTCCTTTGCCTGTCCTGCCGCAGCGTCTCAATTTCAATCGATTAACCACCGAACAGGCGACGCCCCCCGTGACCGTTTCAGGTCTTATATACGCCATCGATGCCAACTCGCCCGCTCCAACTGGCACCTTCCCAGCCAACGGCGCCGGTCAAATCGCCATAGCCTATGACAAAGGCTGACGACAACTAAACTTCCCGCGGTTTCCTCCTTCGGGGCTTGCCCAACGCCGGCCGGGAACGCTTGCGCGCATCAATTCAGGTCTGTGGAAGCGGCCGACATCGGACAACCCTTAACGATAGCGGACGTCTGCTGCCAGTCAGTCAAAACTGACTGGCATTTTTGTTGAGTACGCGCCTTGTATTAACTCAGGCGATATCGTGGTTAGCCATGATTTCGAGCGCACGGCACAAAGCCGAATGGTCGAGGCCCGCCATCTCGTGCGCGGCGCACGCTTGCATCAACTGCGACGCGGTCGCGGTGTTGGGCAGCGCGACACCAAGGGCTTTCGCTCCCTGCAGCGCCAGGTTCAGGTCCTTCTGGTGCAGCTCGATCCGGAAGCCGGGCTGGAAGGTACGCTTGATCATGCGTTCGCCATGCACCTCCAGGATGCGCGAAGCCGCGAAGCCGCCCATCAGCGCCTGCCGCACCTTGGCTGGATCGGCGCCCGCCTTGGACGCGAACAGCAGCGCTTCCGACACCGCCTGGATGTTCAGCGCGACGATGATCTGGTTGGCCACCTTGGTGGTCTGCCCGTCGCCGTTGCCGCCTACCAGCGTGATGTTCTTCCCCATCAGATCGAACAGTGGCCTGGCCGCTTCGAATGCCTGCTCCGGGCCGCCGACCATGATGGTCAGCGTTGCCGCCTTGGCGCCCACTTCGCCGCCCGATACCGGCGCGTCGAGGTAGTCGCAGCCGAGCGCGTTGATGCGTTGCGCGAATTCCTTAGTGGCGATCGGCGAGATCGAGCTCATGTCGATCACGGTCTTGCCGGCCGAGAGTCCGGCCGCAACGCCATCGGCGCCGAACAGTACTTCTTCCACCTGCGGCGTATCGGGCACCATCAGGATGATGACGTCAGCCCCGCGTGCGACGTCGGCTACCGTGGCGCACAGGGTGGCGCCGCTTTCGACGATATCGCCAGGCACGCTGGGGCGGTCCTGCACCAGCAGCTGGTGGCCTCCGTCCTGCAGGTTGCGCGCCATCGGGTGGCCCATGATCCCAAGGCCGATAAATCCAATCTTTGCCATATTGTTTCTCCTGTTAGGTGGTAGTGGCTTATGCCGGGAGGGTGGTTGAATAGCGCTTGCCGGCGATGGTGACCTTATCCAGCGTCAGCCCGCGCACGTTGTGCAGGAACCAGGGCTGGCTGGCGTTGCGCGGTGTGCCGAAGTCGCAGTCGGCGATGGTGATGCCTGACAGCGGCAGCACCGGAACGCCTGCCGGCCCGTTATAGCTGGACGCCACTGGACCAAGGATGACCATCGCCTGGTAGCACGAGAAGCTTCCGTCCGGAGTGGTGGCGTTACCCACCTTGATGCCCGAGATGTGCACGTTCGATACCATCGGGGGCCGCGTGCGCACGCTGTCGTCGGCCGGCGCGTAGTCGCAGTCGATGGTGATCACGCCGCCCGCGCTGGATGCGACTGAGTTCGGTTGGATGGCCGAACCTGGCAACGGCTTGTAGAACGCCGGGGTGGTCTGCACGCCGTTCGGGATCGACACGTTGCGCACGTAGAAATTCCGGAGATAGCCGCCGCGGTTCATGTTGGTCTTCATGCGGATCGCGATGTTGAGCGCATCGGTGGCCCAGAACACGTTGCGGAACTCGAGGTTCTGCGCATACACGTTCTCGATACCGCCCGCCATCTCGCTGCCCAGGGTGACGGCGCCGTGGCCGCTGTTCATGACCGAGTTCTGGATCACGACATTGCGCGTCGGCCCGAACTGGGTGTCGCGGTTCTTGCCCGACTTGATCGCGATGCAGTCGTCGCCGCTGTTGAAGGTGCAGCCGTCCACCAGCACGGTATCGCACGACTCCGGATCGAAGCCGTCGCTGTTCGGGCCCATGCTGTCCAGGTTGACGCCCTTGATGTGGACGTAGCGGCTGTTGACCGGATGGTGCATCCAGAACGGTGCGCCATTCAGCGTGTATCCCTGCATCAGGACATTGGTGCAGCTGATGAATTCGACCATGCACGGCCGCAGGTAGTGCCCATGCCCGAAGATGCGGCGCGACACCGGCACGCCCGCTTCGGACAGCACCGGCAGGTAGCGCGAGTCGCTGCGCCAGCGGTCGCCTTCGCCCCGGACCAGTGCGCGGTCGGCCGCCAGCATGGTTGGAGCGAGCGCATCCAGCGACGCCGGGTTGCGCGGGTTGACCACGATCTCGGACATCCGGCCCGCTTCCTTGTGCCGGCCTTTCCAGTCCCACCACGAGTCCTTGAAGCCGCCCTCGAACGGCACGCCGCCCTGGCCGTTGAGGATGCTGGTCCAGTCCTCGCCGGTGATGGCGATGTTGTCCTGGCCGTAGGCGTACACCATCGGCGAGTAGTTCAGGCAGTCGTTGCCCTGCCAGCGCGACAGCACCAGCTTGCCGTGCGGGCCGCAATCGAAGTCGCCGTACTTCGCGAAGTCATCGGGATTGGCGCTGAAATAGACCTGGGCGCCGGCAGCGAGGTGCACGTTGACGTTCGAGCGCAGCACGATAGGGCCCTTGCAGTACCAGCTGCCCTCGGGGATCAGCACGCGCCCTCCGCCCGCCGCATGGCAGGCCGCGATCGCCGCGGCGATCGCCGGGTAGCAGTCGGTGGAGCCGGGTGCCGGCGTGTCGAGCGTGCCGTTGACCTGCGACGCGACCTGGCCGCTGACCTTAACGAGCTTGCATGGCGCGGCGCCGTACGAGGTGATCGTGAAGTCGTGCTTGCGGAAAGCAAGCGGTATTGCGAAGCGGTCGATGATCGCCTGCGCCTGCTGCCACGGATCGGCGGGCGTGGTGGCGGCGGCCAGCGCCTGTTGCGAGGAGGCGGCTGGAAGCAGGGCTGCGGCGGAGGTCGCTTGCAGCAGGGAGCGGCGGCGCAGGTTGACTCGGGAAACAGGACTCATGAGAACTCCAAAAAACCAGGGACAGGGGCGGCGCCGCCAGGGCGCCGCTGTTTGTCATGTCAGTGTGCCAGGCGCACCCGCACCGGGTTGCGCGCGCGGGCGGCGGCCGCCGTTACGTGGGCCTTCCACGCATCCTCCGAAGTCACCCGGCCGGCGCGGTCCCATGCAGCGCCCAGGTAGTAGCGCAGCGGATTGCCGGACGTGACCGGGGCCAGCACGAGGTGGTTCAGCGGGTCCTCCGCGAATCCGCTGGCGGCCGGCAGCACGACCGCCACGCCCATCGCGCCGTTGCTCGCCTGCTGCACCCACTGGATCAGCGAAGGATCCTGCTGGTCCTGCGTCAGCGCCAGCTTTGGATCCTGCTTCTTGTCCGATGGGGTCTTGTTGAGGCCAACCGCAACGGTCAGCTGCGCCGGACCGGCAAAGGTGAAAGTACTGTCGACCTGGTCGAACTGGTGGCCGGCATCGACGGTGAAGCGCTTGACTTCCGATACCTGGGTGCCGGCGGCGTCCCAGCTGTCGTACGAAAGTTCGAACACCGCGCGCACCGGACCATTGGCCAGTATCTTCCACGACTTGTAGTTAACGCTGGTGTACAGCGCTTTTCCGTCCCAGATGCCGGTGCCGCCGGCGCCACGCGACTTGCCGACGTTGTACATGTCCATGCCTTCGCCCTGGTCCTCGTGGTAGTGGTCGTGGCCCTTGTTGTACCAGCGGTCGACCACCGGGTAGTCGACCCGCTTGAACCAGATATCCAGGCCGCTGGTCACCAGCACTTCCTTACCGCTGCCAGGCGCTGCGGGCGCGCCAAGCGCCGGGCCGTAGGTGCGGTGCGCCACCAGGTCGTTCTCCCACGCGAAGTCGTCCAGCCGCTCGGGCACATGGCGGGCGAATGCCTTGACGGGGAAGGGGGGCGCCAGCGTGCCGGACTTCTCCACACTGAAGGTGGCGGATTTTTCGCCGGGGGCGAAGCTGTGCTGGAACAGCAGTTCGCCGTAGGCGAGGCCGGCGCGCTTCGGATCCTTCGACAGCGGCGCCACATTCGTCACCTGGTGCGGCAGCACGCGCCCGGAGGCGTCCTTCACCACCAGCTTCTGGATCAGCGCGCCGGGCAGGGCGCGGTTGACCTCGGACCAGGGGATGGAAATGGTCTCGGAAGGGCGCGCCATGTCGAGGTCGTGGTTGGCCGTGATGGACAGCCTGTCGGCGGCACAGGCGAGCGATGGCGCGAGGAGGGCGATGGCGCCAAGGCGCAGGAATTGTGCATTCATCTTGTTCGGTCTTCGCAAAAGGACTTAGTGATGTTCGCGGTAGTCGGTCTGGCCGCCCTTGGGTACGTAATGGTAGGTGCGCACGCGGTGCTCGATGTCGAATGCCGGGTTGCCCATCAATTTGATCATCTCGGCGCCGGCCAGCAGCGTCGGGCCGTAGCCATGCAGCGCAGCGGTGCTGGTCGGGCGATTGTAGTAATACACCTGGTCGCTGGCGAAGGTGGTGCCGACGCAGGTTCCTTCGACCTGGCCCTTGTCGTTGATGCGGGTCGAGAGCCCGGCCCAGCCGGCCTGCGCGATCGAGCCGTAGGTGGCGGGGTTGACCCAGCCCTGGTTGACCGCGTGTGCAATCACATACACGAACATCGCGCTGGCCGAGGTCTCGAGGTACGAGTCGTTACGGTCGATCATCTGGTGCCAAAGGCCGGTACCGGACTGCAGCTCGGCGATGCCGCGCAAGGTCTTGCGCAACTGGTCCAGTACTTTCGGATAGCCAGGATGGTCCTTCGGCAGCACGTCGAGCAGGTCGGACATGGTCAGCACCGCCCACCCGTTGGCGCGCGCCCAGTAGAAGCGTGGCGCGTCCGGGTTGTTGGCGTTCCAGCCGTGGGTGTAGATGCCCAGCTGCGGATTGAACATGTAGGCGGACATCTGCAGCACGTTCTTTACCGCGTCGTCGAAATAGGCGCGGTCGCCCGTCATGCGGCCCAGCTCCGCCAGGGCCGGGACGCCCATGTACATGTCGTCCGCCCACAGCGATGAGGCCTGCGGACGTTGGCGCGCCAGCGTGCCGTCGGCCAGGCGATACTGCTGCTTCGATACCCATTTGCCGCAGGTGGCGATCATGGCCGACAGGTCCGGACCGACACCCGCCTGGCGCGCGCGCATCATCGCCGCGCACATCGAGCCGGCGTCGTCCAGCGAGCGCGGGTCGAGGAAGCGCGAGAAGCTGTTCTTGCGTGCGAGCTTGAAACGGTCTTCCTGCGCGCGGAAGTAGGGCATCTTGTCGGCAAAGAACTGGAAGTGGCGCGCCGTGAAATCGGTGAAGCGCTTGTCGCCGGTGGCTTCGCGTGCCTTGAGCATGCCGGCGTGGACCACGCCCATCTCGTACACCGTGATGCCAAAATCGCTGTGGCTGGCCGCCAGCACCGCATCGGCCACCGGCGTGCGGAAGTCGGTGACCGGCGTGCCGTCGCCGCGCACCACGCGGCTGGGCGTCGATTCCTCCATGTAGCCGCGGATGCGCTGCAGCGCGGCCGCGATCTCGGACACCACCGGCTTCTTGTACGGAACCGGGTAAGTCCCTTCGCCCGGATCGTCCTTGCTCTTGTTGTCGGGATTGCGGTACGGGCCTTCGGCGTGCGCTGCGCCGATCAGGAGGGCGCACGCAGCGGCGGCAGCCAGCAGTCTGGAGGGTAGTTTCACGGTTGTCTCGGTTTTGTTGATGGGTGTAATTTGGTCAGGCCATTTTAATGTGGTCGGGCCAAATGTGCAAGGTGGACTAGCCGATTGTGCTTTTTCTATGGCATACTGGGATCAACGCGGGCCACTTCCGGCGTGAGCCCGGCGCAGCCATATCCAACTCTTTTTTGAACCTGACAGGGAAGATCCAGATGACTCAAACCGTACAGAAACCATTCAAACGGATCCTGCTGACCGGCGCGGCCGGCGGCTTGGGCAAGGTCCTGCGCGACCGCGTCAAGCCGTGGGCCGAAGTGGTTCGCCTTTCCGACGTGGCCGGCATGGGCGAGGCGCGCGCGGGCGAGGAAATCGTCAAGTGCGACCTGGCCGACAAGGCCGCCGTGCTGGCCCTGATGGAAGGCGTCGACGTGGTACTTCACTTCGGCGGCATCTCTACCGAAGCGCCGTTCGAAGCGATCATGCAGGCCAATATCCTGGGTGTGGCCAACCTTTACGAGGCGGTCAACAAGGCGGGCGTCAAGCGCGTGGTGTTCGCCAGCTCGAACCACGCGATCGGCTACTACCGCACGACCGACACGGTCGACGCCAGCATGCCGACCCGCCCGGACAGCATGTACGGCATCAGCAAGTGCTTCGGCGAGTCGATGTCGCGCTACTACTACGACCGCTTCGGCATCGAGACCGTCTGCATCCGCATCGGCTCAAGCTTCCCGGAGCCGATCAACAAGCGCATGATGACCACCTACTTCAGCTATGACGACCTGGTCGAGATGCTGCGCTGCTCGCTGTTCGCGCCGCGCGTGGGCCACACCATCATCATGGGCCAGTCGGACAATGCCAGCACCTGGTGGGACAACCGCTATGCGAGCCACCTGGGCTACAAGGCGAAGGACAGTTCGGCCAAATTCGCGCACCTGTTCCCGGACAGCGCCGGGTATCCGGAAAGGGACGACGTTACGACCATCTACCAGGGTGGCAAATTCCTGCTCGACGGTCCCCAGTACCGTTAAACCGGTCATGCAGGTCATCTCCTTGCGCAACGCGCGTTTGCATGCCGAGGTGCTGCCCTCGGCCGCGGGCGGCCTGGCACGCCTCGACTGGATTGCGGACGGCCCGGCGCAGCCGGTATTGCGGGCGCTGGACATCGCGCCTGGCGCCGCGCCGCCGACCACGTCGCAACTGGCCTGTTTTCCGCTGGTGCCGTGGTCTAACCGGATCGGCGGCGGCGGTTTCACGTTCGCCGGCCGCCATGTGGCGCTCAGCCCGAACCGGCGCGGCGAACCGTGTCCGATCCATGGCGACGGCTGGCAGCATCCCTGGACCGTGCAGGCACAGTCGCCGACGGGAGTGAGCCTGTGCCTGGACCGGCGCGGCGGCACGCCGTTTTCGTATCACGCGCAGCTGCGCTATGTTTTGGTGGAGGCCGGGCTGCGAGTGTCGCTGCAGGTGACCAATGCGGGCAATACCGCCTTGCCTTTCGGGCTGGGCCTGCACCCCTGGTTCGAGCGCAGCGCGGGCGTCACGTTGCGCGCCCGTGCCCGCCGCGCGTGGTCGCGCGGTTCAGGCGGCCTGCCGCTCGACGAAATCGCGCTGCCGGTCGATTGGGACTTCAGCGCCGCGCGCGGCTTGCCGCAGGACGGTGTCGATAACGCATTTTCAGGCTGGGACGGCAAGGCCGAGATCGAATGGCCCGAGACCAGCATCCGCCTGGGAATCCGTGCCGACATGGGCTATTACATCCTGTACGCGCCGCCAGGCGCGAACTTCTTCTGCTTCGAGCCGGTGGACCACGCGATCAATGCCCATAACCTCGTGGGTGGCGCAGCCGGCAACGGGCTTACTGTGCTTGCGCCCGGCCAGAGCCTGCAGCGCCAGGTGACGTTCAACGTGAGCCGCGCGGAGCGGCAAGGCGGGTTTCCAGCATGAGCCCATCGGATTCCGCCCGCGCGCTCGGCGCCATGTACGCGGTGCTGGCGCTGGCGCCGGTCTGCGCGCAGGCGGCTGCCCCGGCGCCTGCCGCGGACAGTTACACCGCCGCGACCACATACAAGAAACTGGTGCGGGAGTATCCCTTCATTCGCATCGCCAGCCGGGAGGTCCCGGCATCGGTGGAAGCGGTCCGGAACATTACTTACGCCAGCCATGGGCAGCGCGGCTTGCAGATCGACCTGTACCTGCCCGCCGAACGTGGCGGGAAGGCGGTTCCGGCGATCGTGTTCGTGCATGGTGGCGGCTGGCGCAGCGGCGTACGCGACAACTTCGCGCCGATGGCCATTCGCATGGCCGAACGCGGCTACGCGGCTGCCACCGTCAGCTACCGGCTGTCGCCCGAAGCCCGGTATCCCGCCGCCATTCATGACGTCAAGGCGGCGGTACGCTGGATGCGCGCCAATGCGCAGCGCTACGGCGTCGACGCCGGCAAGATTGCGGTCGGCGGCGGCTCGGCGGGCGGCCAGATCGCCAGCCTGGTTGGCGTCACCAACGATTTAGGCCGCTTCGACCCGGGTTCGGCGCAACAGGGCGCCGTTTCGAGCGCGGTGCAGGCCATCGTCAATATCGACGGGCTGTCCGACTTCACATCGGAGGAAGCGCGCAAGTACGAGGACGACCCGGCCAAGCAGCCATCGTCGGCCGGCGCCTGGTTCGGCGGCCGCTATGCTGAGAAAGAGGCCTTGTGGCGCGAGGCCTCCCCCATTTCGCACGTCACCGCGAAAACGCCGCCTGTCCTGTTCATCGGCAGCGGGCAGGCGCGCTTCAGCGTGGGACGCGAAGCGATCGTCGAAAAGATGACCGCGCTCGGCGTCCCAAGCCGCGTGGTCCTGCTGCCCGGAACCCCGCACAGTTTCTGGCTGTTCGATCCGTGGCTCGAACCGACCGTGGAAGCGACGGCCGCTTTCCTCGACCATCATTTCAGGCAGGCGGCCCAGCCGCGCTCCATGCCGACTACTTCAGGGTGAGCCCTTAGTCGGGGCTCCACCCGCTCCCATTGCCGTAGCCCGCGAAGATCACGGCGCGGCTCCCGAACTGCTCCTTCGCCTCGGCCGCGCTCAAGGCGTAGCCACCGCTGCGTTTCGCAAGGTCGATCGGATTGCCGGCCAGGTCGATGCTCCCGAATTCGCGCCAGCCGCGCCGTGCGTCGGCCACCGCCGGATTCGGCGCCGGCTCGAGGTTGACGCCGCTTCCGGCCCACCCGATCGCCGCGATGTGATTGCCCATCCTGCAGTTAATGTAGCTCACATTGTCCCAGGTGGACGCGGTGCCCGGGCTGCGCGCCAGGTAAGTCGTACCCGCCGGCACGCCGTTGGCTTTCGGTCCCGGCCCCGGCCCGTGGGTCAGTGCGCTGTTCAGGAACACGAAGCCCACACCGCCGGCATCGACCGTGCGCGCCTGCACCACGTAGCCTCCCGATTCCGGATTGGCGCTGTCGCCGACCGAGCGAAGCTCGCTGTCCTCGAACAGGGCAGCGCGGTTGGCGCCCCAGATGAAGTCGACATTCCCCTCGATCAGCGTGCGATGGAACCACGCGTATCCCTTCACCTGGATCGTGTCCTGCTCGCTGAAGAAGCTCGCATTTTTGGCGATGAGGCGGCCGCTGTCGCTGTTGAAGTAGACGGTTTCGGCCTGCGCCGATCGTGTCTGCGAGCGCAGCGTCGTGTTGCGCAGCGTGAGCGTGTCGAGCGTGATCATGTCCGCCTCCTCGATCATCAGCAGCGAACGGCCGCCGGAAAAGGAGGGCGAGCCCGCAGCCTGGCTCACTCCCGAGCCGGGATTGGTGCCATCGCTGTTGGCCGCATGGATGACCACCCCGTCGCGGCTCTCGCCGCGGATCGCCAGGTTGTCCCTGGCCAGGATGAACAGTAGCTCCTCGTATTTCCCGTTGCGCACATTGATCGTTACCGGCGCCGCCTTCGGAAACCTGCTCATTGCGTGGTTCAGCGCGCCCTGTACGGTCCGGAAGTCGGCCGGGCCGTCGTCGTCGACGGTGATGCTGGAACCCACAGGCGCGGCGGCCTTCGTGCGGAACGACCATCCGGCATTCTTGCCAATGCCCGCGAACGGGCGCCCGCCAAGTGTGGCGTCGTTGAACACGCCGTTATCGGCAGCCACGTAATAGTCGGTGCCGTAGGCCAGCTTGCCGCCGTGCGGCTTGATGGTCACGGTATTGCCGTCCACCTTGATCGGCGTATGGCGCACGTAGCGCGAACGGGCCTGCCCAGGGTAGCCGATGGCGCCGATTTCCTCGCCGGTGCGGATGATGTCTACCAGTGCGTCGTCGGCAGTGCGGAAGATCCTGACCGATCCGGCCTTGCCAAGCGTTGGAGGCTGGTCGAAAGCGATGCGCAGCACGGTGTCGGTCGGCACTCCGGTGGAACGAGCGCCTGGCGACACCGCGCCGGCCAGGTTGTAACGCTGCGCCGGCATTGCGAACGCCGGCGTAACGGTGGCGTCGATTGTGGTTTGCGCCGTGGGGTCGGCCGTGCTGGCGATTACCGCGCTGGCCACGCCGGGCGCCTTTGGCGTAATGATAATGCCATCGGCCCCTGCGCTGACGGTGGCAACCGCCGGGTTGCTCGAGCGTGCCGTGAACGGCAGCCGCGTGAATCCATCGCTGGCCACCGCGCTGATGGCCAGCCGCAGTGGCGGGTCGCCGGCCTGCGCGGTTACGGTATTGCCGGTGAGGGCGGGCGCCAGCCGTGCCGGCTGCACGCCCGGCACGCCGAGGCGCAGGTCGTCGAGCTCGAAACCACCGCCATTGCTGTAGATGCCGATGCGGCCCTGCGGTCCTGCAAACGCCGGCTGCGGCGCCGTCGTGATCTTTTCGCCGTCGAGGTAAACCGCGAGTGCGGTTTCCGCCATTTCGAGGCGCATGGTGGAAAATCGCCCGTCTGCCGCGCGGGCGCGCGGGACCCGCTTCAGACGCGACAGCACGCCGTCGTGCATCCGCACCAGCTGAATGTATACGGTGCTGCCGCCCTCCGGTAGGTCGACCCCGGCCCCGACCCAGTTCCGTTCGTCCACGTAGCGGCCCATCAGATACAACTGGCGAAGGCCGCCCGCGCCGTATTGCGACGGACGGATGCGCGCCTCCACGAAAGCGTCGCCGGGCGGCAGTGGTGCACGACGCTCCGCTTTCAGAAACGCGCGCACCGGACCCGCGAGCTGCATCAGCCGGTTGCCGCCGGAAGCATAACCCACCGCCAGGGAGGCGCCCGATTCTGGCGCCAGCTCCCAGCCATCGGCGCCGTTGCGCTCGAAGCCTTCGCACAGCAGGAAGTCGCGCGTCGGGCAAGCTGCGACGAGCGCATCGTCGCGAAGTTTGCCCGCGCCGGCGTTGGCCAGCACATGCGCCTTGACCGATGCCGCCGGGCGTATGCCGAACGCATACGGAACCTGCCAGGCCGCTGCGTGTGCGACGGCGCAGTTGCCAAGCGCAGCGCCGTTGAGCATGGAACCGGTATCGGTGAAGCCTGCGCCGGCCTTGTCGTACTGGCGCACGATGTCGGCGCAACCGCGCGCGCCGGCGATATCGAAGGCATTCTGGTGCGAGATGAGCTGCGCCAGCTTCCCGAGTCCCACGCTGTAGTCGTGGCCGTAGGCGGGATGGCGGCGGTCGCCGGCATAGTAGTTGTTAAACAGGTGGACCTGGCCGAAGCGCACGCGCGGCGCGCGCGAGGAGACGTCCGTGAACAGGTTATTGCTCATGCTGACGCGCAGCCGTCCCGCATCGCGGCCGGCATTGTCGCTCGAGCCGACCAGGATGTTCTTCTCGTGCAGCGCAAAGTGGTTGTACGACACGGTGACCAGGTCGGCGCCGTCGGTGATGTCGAGCGCGCCGTCGTGGCATTGTTTGACCTTGCCGTTCTCGCGCGCCAGCGTGTCGTCGGTGAGCGGCGCGTCGGTAAAGCTGTTGTGGTCGATCCAGACATGGCTGGAAGCCGACACCGCGATGCTGTCGAACTGCGCGTTCCAGTTGCCGCGCGCGCCATCGCTTGGGTCCCACTTCGGACCCACATCGCACGGGTTGCGGAAGCGCAGGTTGCGGATGATGACCTGCGAGGCGTTCGCCACCCGCACGTTCGCGTTGACCAGGCCCGCATTGTCGCCCAGCCCGATCAGGGTCGTGTTGCTGGGCAGGCGGATGGTGCCGCGCGCGGCCTGGTCAAGAGTGCTGGCGAACGGCTGGGGCTCAGCCATGTCGATCGAGCCGGATACCTGGATGATGCGGCTGCCCTTGCCACCGCGCTTGAGCGCGGCGCGCAGTCCGGCCGCATCCGACACCGTCACGATATTTTCGAGCGACGCATTGCCGCCGCCGCGCGTGCCGCCTTGCTGCCCAGCCCAGCCGTCGGCTGGCGCACCCTCGCGCGCGGGCGCCGATGCCGGCAGCGCATGCGCCGTCACCGAACCGCCCATCAGCGCCGCCAACAGGAACAAATGCAAAGAACGATGGCTCATAAGATCCAGCACGGTAGTCAGTGTTGTGCGGCGACGGCGGGGGATTCGCGCAATGCCGGCGCAAGGGCAGGGAACAGCCGCTTCAGTTCACCGGCTACCATTCCCGAGAAAAGCGCCGCCCCCTTGGCGCCCACGTGGGTGCGGTCGAAGGCGCTCTTCGGCGCTCCCTGGGGTTCGGTGGCGGCACCCGTGCCGGCCACCGGTTCGACCGGTTTTGGCGCCTGGGCCAGTGTGTCGGCTTCGTCCTGGCCCATCGCCTGCACGGCCCTGCCGCTGATGACGTTCAGGTCGAGCAGGGCCGCGCTGTGCGCGCGCGCCACACGGCGCGTCGCTTCGGCCCATGGCGCGAGGTCGTTGTGCAGGTATGCGCCCCTGAAGGTGCGCCGCGTCAGTGGCGTCAGCAGGACCGGCACGCCGCCTAGCTCCGTCACTTCGGTGGCGTAGCGCGCGATATTGTCGGGGAATTGGGTGACGAGGTCGGTCGAACGGCCTGGTTTGCCCGGCTGGTCGTTGTGGCCGAACTGGATCAGCACATAGCTTGCGCCATAGGGCGCGCTGTCGCGCAGCAGCGCCCGCACCTCGTCCCAGCGGCCCTCCGCACGGAAGCTGCCGGAACTGCGGCCCCCGCGCGCCAGGTTGATGCAGCTTACCTCTGGCCGGAAGCGGCCGCACAAGGTGTCGCCGTAGCCCGACCTGGTGGCCATGGTCGAATCGCCCACCAGGATGATGCGAGGCGGTTTCGTGGCGGCGGCATCGGGGCCGGCAGCCCAGGTGGGGGAGAGCGCGAGCAGGCCGATGGCCAACAGGGCGAGAGGTCGCTTCATCGAAGTTCCTTTTCAGCTAGACAGGACAGCCAGCGCACAGGCGGCGCAAGGGCAGGTAGTCGCCTGATTGTACTGCGGTCTGGCCAATTGTGCAATTGGTCTGGCCAATGTTATTTTGGCACGGACCGCCGCGAAAAGGAGGGAAGCGGCTGGTGCGGTATCAGCCGCGCGAGAAGGTCCTGGTTACCCGGTCCAGGTGCGCGCGCATCGCCTGCCGCGCGCCGGCCACATCATGCGACGCGATGGCGGCGAGGATGGCGCGGTGGTCGACCAGCGTTTCCTTGTGCAGTTCTTCGGTCTGGAAGTGTTCCTTGAGCCTGTGCCACAGCGTGTCGCGCTGGGCCCACAGGTACTGGACCACGCCGACCATCGCGCTGTTGCCGGTGGCGCGCGCGATCGCCAGGTGGAAGTTGCGGTCGGCCGACTCATTGCTGCTGCGGTCCTCGTGTTCGCGCTCCATCTCCTCCACCGCAAACAGGATGGCGTCGATCTGGGCATCGGTGGCCTGCTTGGCAGCCAGCGCGCAGACTTCGACTTCGATCATGCGGCGCGCCGCCAGCACTTCGAACGGTCCAGGGCCGGCTGCCACCGCCGCGGCCTGCGGCGCCGCCTGCTCGCTGACATATACGCCCGAACCGCCGCGCACTTCCACCACGCCGCCCAGTTCCAGTGCGATCAGCGCCTCGCGCAGCGAAGTGCGGCTGACGCCCAGCTTGGTGGCAAGGTCGCGCTCCGACGGAAGGCGCTCGCCTGCCTGGATGTTTTCGGCGCGGATCAGTTCCTCGATACGGTTGGACACGACACGGTACAGGCGCGGTTCGGCCGAGTTCGCTTCATGGAGCGCGGGAGATTTCTTCATTGATCGCTTAGTCAAAAAATGTGGCTGGTGCCAAGATAAGCGATCTTAATGTGGTCCGTCCAATGCTGCAAGTGGACAAACCAACTGTCGGCATCTATTTTTCCGCGTTTTCGATCGATTCCCGGACGTGGCGCAGGCGTTCGCGGCACCCATCCGGGAAGCGTCTCTCAGCCGGAAATGACCTCCGTATGCGAGCGCCCGCCAATCCTGACGTTCTTCAGCGCCAGGCCCTTCACGTTGTACAGGAACCAGGGCTGGGCGGCGTTGGCCGGGGTGCCGAAATCGCAGTCGCTGATGGTTACGTCGCGCACCGGCCACACTGTCGGCGCGGGCGCCGGGCCATTGTAGTCGGACGCCACCGGGCCCAGGATCACGATCGCCTGGTAGCACGATACCGGCTTGCCGCCCTTGGTGACATTGCCTACCTTGACGTTCGAGATATGCACGTTCGACACCTGCGGTGGACGGATGCGCACATTGTCCGAGACCGGTGCATAGTCGCAGTCGAACGTGATCACGGCGCCCGCCGCCACAGCCACGCTGCCCGAGTTGACCGGGGAGCCCGGCAGCATCGCATAGGACGAAGGGCTGGTCTGCACGCCATTGGGAATCGTCACGTTGCGCACGTAGAAATTGCGCAGGTAGCCGCCCCGGTTCATATTGGTCTTCAGTCGGATTGCCGTGTTCAGCGGATTGGTCGCCCAGTTAATGTTCTGGAATATCAGGTCCTGGGCGAAAACATTCTGGATGCCGCCCGCCATTTCGCTGCCCAGCGTGACGGCGCCATGCCCGCTCTGCATCGTGCACTTCTGGATCACGATGTTCTGGGAAGGTCCGTACTGGGTGTCGAGGTTCTTGCCCGCCTTGATGGCGATGCAGTCGTCGCCGGAATTGAAGGTGCAGGAGTCGACCAGGACGTAGTCGCATGCCTCCGGGTCGAAGCCGTCGCTGTTAGGCCCCAGGCTGTTGGCGTGCACATTGCGGATGACGATATTGCGGCAATGGACAGGGTGGTGCACCCAGAACGGCGCCTGCCTGACCTCGTACCCCTGCAGCAGAACATTGGTGCAGCCAATCAGCTGGATCATCGGCGGGCGCAGGTAGTGGCCCAGCCCGAACACGCGCCGTGCGACCGGCACGCCGGCTTCCGACAGCGCCGGCAGATAGTTTTCGTCGGCGCGCCATTCGGCCCCTTCGCCCTGGATAAGACGGCGCTGAGCTTCGGTCAAGTGCGGGGCGACCGTTGCCAGCGATTCGGGATTGCGCGGATTCGGCGTGCGCTGCGAGGGCTGGCCCGGGCGGTAGTTGGGCGTCGAACCCTGGGCGACCGCGTTGATCGTCTTGTTCTTGCCCTTCCAGGTCCACCAGCAATCGCTGCTGCCTTCGAACGGCACGCCGCCCTGGCCGTCGAGGATGCTGGTCCAGTCTTCGCCAGTCAGCGCGATGTTGTCCTGCCCGTAGGCATACACCAGTGACGAAAAATTCAGGCAGTCGTTGCTTTGCCAGCGCGAGAGCACGAGATTGCCGTTGGCGCCGCATGGATAGTCGCCGTACTTCGCATAATCCGCCGGATTGGTGCTGAAGTAGATGCGGGCGCCTGCCTTCAGGTGCACATGCACGTTCGAGAGCAGGACGATGGGGCCGGCGCAGTACCAGTCGCCGGCCGGGATCACGACGCGTCCGCCGCCGGCCTTGTGGCAAGCCGCGATGGCGGCGGCGAAGCCCGGGTAGCAATCGTGCGATCCGGGCGCCGGCGTTTTCATGTTTTCCTGCTCTTCGAACGAGAGCCAGGCCTTGACCGTCGCCATGGTGCATGGCGCGGCGCCGAAATCGCTTACCAGGTAGTCAGCGTTGCGGAATGACACCGGCTTGGCCAGGCGGTCGATGATCGCTTGCGCCTGCCCCCATGGGTCGCTGCCGCCAAACGCTGCTGTCGCTGCGGCGGCAGCCTTTGCGGCCGGCGATAGAGCAAGTCCAGTGGCGCCGATGGCATGGAGCAGTCCGCGGCGCTGCTTGCTGATGGTGTTCTTCATATGTCTCCCCCGATCAAATATTGGATATGTGGTCGGTCCATTGTAAAGTGGCTAGACCAATTTATCAATGTGGACGAGCCAAAAGTTTTTTGACCGTAATGAACAGCGCGCCGGCGAAGGCGCCCGGGGAGCATCAGCAGCCGGCGCCGCCGAGGTGGCCTGGCGCGCCGGCTTCCAGCGGCGCCGGCGCGGCCAAAGCGTGAAGGATGCCGCATTCTGTGGAGCAGTCTGCTGGGCTGCACTCGCTTCGCAATTGCCGCAACTGCTGTTCCAGGACGCGAAGCGACTCGATCCGGCTCGTCACATGCCCGATGTGCTTGTCCAGCAGTTCATTGACGCCATCGCAAACATCTCCCGGACGGTCACGGAAGTTCAGCAGTACGCGGACTTCGTCGAGCGTCATGTCGAGCGCGCGGCAATGCCGAATGAAAAGCAAACGCTCGACATGCGCATCGCCATAGGTGCGGTAGTTGTTTGCGGAGCGCACAGGCGGCGCCAGCATGCCGATCCGCTCGTAGTAGCGGATGGTTTCGACCTGGCAGGCCGTGCGCTGGGCGAGTTCGCCGATTTTCAGGAAAGTTGACATATTCACACTTTGCGATGGTGTTCGTCCAACCCTGTAGCAGATACAGTGTTCAATGTTTGACTATACACTTAAGCGGGGGAAGCCCTTTGCCGTCCGCCACCGGTATAATCACGCATGGCAGTGGCGCTTTCGCCAGCAAATGCCCACCCTCCTGATCTTCACCCCTTGAATCTGACCGCCAGCACCGCTCCCTTTGGATTTCGCCGCGACCTGCACCGCTGGCGCCAGCTCGTCACGCCTGCATGGCTGGCCGGGCTGGTCGCGGGCGCGCCTCTTACCGCTGCGCCCGACGGCGAGTGGCGTCTCTTCGAAGTCGGTTTCGGCGCCGCGGATGCGTTTGAGCGCGCCCATATCCCGGGTGCCGGCTATATCGATACCGCGCAGCTCGAACATGGGCCGCTGTGGAACAAGGTGCCGGACCCCGAACTGAAACGGCTGCTGCTTGCACATGGCATCCGCCACGACGTCACGGTGGTCCTGTATGGCCGCAACACGCTGGCGGCAGCCCGCGCCGCGCACCTGCTGCTGTATGCCGGCGTCGCGGATGTGCGCCTGCTCGACGGCGGTTTCGACGCCTGGAAGGCGGCCGGCCATGCGATGGAAGAAGGCCCTGCGCGGCGCTACCGCGCGGCGGCCGGTTTCGGCGCCGCCTTTCCGGGGCGTCCCGACTACCTGGTCGACATGCCGCAGGCGCGCAGATTGCTGGAACGGCCCGACGGCGCGCTGGTCAGCATCCGTACCTGGAACGAATTCATCGGCAAGACCTCCGGCTACAGCTACATCGACGCCAGGGGCGATATTCCCGGCGCCTGCTGGGGCCGCGCCGGCGTGGACGATGACGTCAACAGCATGGCCGAATTCCACCGTAGCGATGGCCACATGAAGCCTTCGGCGGAAATCAGCCACATGTGGCAAGCCGCCGGGGTTCACGCCGGCCACCACACGGCCTTCTATTGCGGCACCGGCTGGCGCGCATCGCTGGCGTTTTTCTACGCCTGGCTGATGAACTGGGAGCGCATCGCCGTCTACGATGGCGGCTGGTGCGAATGGAGCCGCGATGCCGGCAACCCGGTCGTGTGCCGGGTCGCCGCTACACCGCCGTCCCACCCTCGAGCAGCTCCTCGGCGCGCCGCAGCCGTTCCCGGCTGTTGCTGAGGTGGGTGCGCATGGCGGCACGCGCCGCTTCGGGGTCCTGGCGCGCGATCGCAGTGTAGATATCCTCATGTTCGTTGACGACCCGCTTCATGTAGGTCTGCGGATCGTCGTTCGCCAGCCGCGCGGCGTCGACGCGGTAGCGCGGAATGATGTTGGTGCCCAGGTGGTTCAGGATGTCATGGAAATAGCGGTTGCCTGAACATTGCGCCACCAGCAGGTGGAAACGGATATCGGAAGGCACCGTCTCCCCGCCGTTTCGCACCGATTCTCCGAACGTATCGAGGGCGGCCCGCAGCTGATCGAGCTGGACAGCGCTGCGGCGCGCGGCGGCCAGCACCACGGCTTCCGTTTCAAGGCTGATGCGCAGTTCGAGGATGGCGAGCAGGTCGCGCACGGTTACGACGGTGTTCGGGTCGAGGCCGAGCGGCGCGAGCGGCGGATCGAGCACGAAGGTCCCGATCCCGTGCCGGGTCTCGACCATGCCGGCCGCCTGCAAGTGCGACATCGCCTCGCGCACCACGGTCCGGCTGACGCCATGGATGCGCATGATCTCGGTTTCCGAAGGCAGCTTGTCGCCGGCCGCCAGCGCGCCGTCCTGGATGCCGTCGGTGATGTATGCGATCACGCGCTGGGCCAGGTTGCGGTGGGTCCTGGGCGGCGCGGATGGGACATGGGAGTAGCTCATGCGCGCTCCTAGAGGTCGAGCACCAGGGTGTCCGATACGCTGCCCGAACAGCACAGCATGATCGTGTCGCCCGCGTTTTTTTCTCGCGACGTGAGGTAGGAGTCGCGGTGGTCGGGTACCCCGTCCAGCACCTTTGTCTGGCAAGCGCCGCAAACGCCTTCCTTGCACGCATGTCCGACGTCCACGCCGTCGCCGAGCAGGGCGTCGAGGATGCTGTTCCCGGGTTCGACCCGCACTTCGCGCCTTGACCGGGCAAGCACCACCGTGAAACCGCCCGACACGACGGCCTCCTGCTGGGCGCTGAAGTATTCGACGTGGACGTTCTCCGCCGGCCGTGCCGCCGTCGCGCGTTCGAAGGCGTTCAGCATCGGCGATGGACCGCAGCAGTAAAGGTGCGCGTCGCCTGGCACAGGCGCGACCAGGGTACCCATGTCGGGCAAGCGGCCATCGCATTCATCGACGAAGTGGAAGCGGACGTTGCCGCGATCCCGGTCGAGGTCCAGCAGCTCGGTCAGGTAGGCGCATTTGCGGCGGCTGCGGGCACTGTAGAACAGCTTCCACGGCCTGCCCAGCGCGTCGAGGCGGCGGATCATGCACAGCAGCGGCGTCACGCCGATGCCGCCTGCGATGAACACCACCTGCGGCGCATCTTCCACCAGCGGGAAGTGATTGCGCGGCGCCGACACCTCGATCGATTGCCGCGCGCGCAGGGTTTCGTGCACATAGCGCGAACCTCCACGGCTCGAAGGGTCCTTGTTTACCGCGATCACATAGCGGTCACGCTCGGACTGGTCGTTGACCAGCGAATAGCTGCGCGTCAGGCCATTGCCGAGCACGAGGTCGATGTGGGCGCCGGCGGAAAATGCAGGCAGCGGTTCGCCGCTGGGCGACACCAGTTCGAGCGACACGATGTCCTCGGCCTGGCTTTTCATTGAACGAATCAGGAGTTCCATGTTTGTCTCATCTTGTAGTCGCCGGGCTCGATGATCCGGTCGGCGTTTGTTGCGGTATCCGGTCAGGCCCTAGATTGGCTCCGACAGCATTTTCAGCGTTCGCTGCACCACTGCCGTCTGCTCGGCGATCGGGGCGCGGCGTTGTTCCAGGCGTCCGATTTCCATCGAGTTCTCCACGGTGATCCGGCAGCGTTCTTCGCGCCGTGCCATGAACGCCGACAGCGCTTCGGGCACGTCCACGCCACGCGCCAGTTCCTCGGCCAGCACCAGCGCATCTTCGACTGCCATGCCGGCGCCGGAGGCCAACTGCGGCGTGGTGGGGTGGGCGGAATCACCGATCAGCAGTACGCGTCCGCTGAACCATGGCGCCGGCAGGAAGAAACCTTCCAGCGGGCGAAACACGATTTCCGATTGCGCATCCAGCCCGTCGCGGATCTCGCCCACCATGCCGCCGTAATCCTTCAGCAGTGCCGCCAGCGGCGTGTGCAGCCCTTCCTTCTCGCGCCATACCTTGGCCGAGGTTTCGAGCACGAACAGGTACATCTTCGTCTTGGATACCGGCGTGAAGCCGACTTTCAGCGGACCGCCCAGGAAGTAGTGGCGGCGGTCGATTCCGGCCGGCCGGTCCAGGGTCACGCGCCAGCAGTTCTGGCCCGTGTACTCCGCTTTCGGCGCATCCGGGAAGATCAGCTGGCGCACCCGCGACGACACGCCGTCCGCCCCGATCACCAGGTCGTAGCGCGCCGTGCTGCCGTCGCTGAAGCTCACTTCCACGCCGTCATCGAGCTCGCGCAAGGCATCGACGGTCAGGCCGAGCCGGATCTCCGCGCCCGCTTTGCGCACCCGCGCCGCCAGTATCTTGTGCAAGCCGGGGCGCGTGAAGCCACCACTGCCAGGCACGCCGGCCTCGGGCGGCATCGGAGTGGCCAGGTCGCTCAGCACATTCCCGTCCACGTCGCACACGCGGATGCCTTCGCCGGTGTAGCCGTGCTCCATGATTTCATCCAGCACGCCGAGCTCCTTGAACGCGCGCAGCGTCGGCCCGGTGATCGTGATGCCAGCACCGGATACGCCCCATGCCGGGTCGATGTCGATCAGGTCCACTGAGGCGCCGATCCCGCGCAGCGTCAGCGCGGCGGACATGCCGCCGATGCCGCCACCGACGACGAGTACATCGAGCGCTTTGGTTGATTCGGCTTGGTTCATTTTCCAGTCTCCTTTATTTGGTGGTTCATCCTGCCGCGACGATGGCCGGATCGATCTCGATGTCCTGGCGGTCGCGCGCCTTGAGCAGGTCCAGCGCGACGTCGACGATCATGTCTTCCTGGCCGCCCACCATGCGGCGCCGTCCAAGTTCGACCAGGATGTCCAGCGTCTTGACGCCATACTTGCGGGATGCGGCTTCGCTGTGGCGCAGGAAGCTGCTGTACACGCCGGCATAGCCGAGCGCCAGCGTTTCGCGGTCGACGCGCACCGGGCGGTCCTGCAGCGGCCTGACGATGTCGTCGGCCGCGTCCATCAGCTTGAACAGGTCGGTGCCGTGGTTCCAGCCCATGCGGTCGGCCGCCGCGATGAATACTTCGAGCGGCGCGTTGCCGGCGCCCGCGCCCATGCCGGACAGGCTGGCGTCGACGCGGTCGCAGCCTTCCTCGACCGCGACGATCGAGTTGGCGACGCCCATGCTCAGGTTGTGGTGGGCGTGCATGCCGGTCTGGGTTTCGGGCTTGAGCGTGTCCTTGAAGGCGCGGAAGCGCTCGCGCACGTCGTTCATGCTCAGCGCGCCGCCCGAGTCCACCACGTAGCAAACTGTGGCGCCGTAGCTCTCCATCAGCCTGGCCTGGCGCGCCAGCTCCTGCGGCGAAACCAGGTGGCTCATCATCAGGAAGCCGACCGCTTCCATGCCGAGGTGGCGCGCATATTCGATGTGCTGGCGCGACACGTCAGCCTCGGTGCAGTGGGTGGCGATGCGCGCAACGCGCGCCCCGGCGCCGTAGGCGGCCTTGAGGTCGTGCACGGTGCCGATACCGGGCAGCAGCAGGGTGGCGATCTTCGCGTGCTTTACCACGCCGGCCACCGCCTCGATCCATTCCAGGTCGGTATGCGCGCCGAAGCCGTAGTTGAAGCTGCCGCCCTGCAGGCCGTCACCGTGGGCGACTTCGATCGAATCGACTTTTGCTTCGTCCAGCGCGCGCGCGATCTGCTGCGCCTGGGCGACACTGTACTGGTGGCGGATGGCGTGGCTGCCGTCGCGCAGCGTGACGTCGGAGATGTAGATTTTCTTGTTCATGATGGGCTCCTTCAGGCGGCCATGGCGGCGGTGGCGAGCATGCGCTCGGCCATGCGCTCGGCCGTGCGCAGGCCGGCGCTGGTCATGATGTCCAGGTTGCCGGCATATGCGGGCAGGTAGTGGGCGGCGCCTTCGACTTCCAGGAAGATCGAGGTCTTCAGGCCGGTCATGGCCGGGCCGACGCCGGGAATGTTGATCGGCGCGTCGATGCGGTCGAACTGCACCCGCTGCTTGAGGCGGTAGCCGGGCACATAGCCCTGGACCGCTGCCGCCATGCGTTCGACCGATTCGGCGATCGCATCCTCGGACGCGAAATCGCTCAGGGTGTAGACGGTGTCGCGCATGATCATCGGCGGCTCGGCAGGGTTCATGATGATGATCGCCTTGCCTTTGGTGGCGCCGCCGACCGCTTCGATCGCCTTCGAGGTGGTTTCGGTGAACTCGTCGATGTTGGCGCGGGTTCCCGGGCCGGCGCTCTTGCTGGCGATCGAGGCCACGATCTCGCCATAGTGCACCTTCGCCACGCGCGCCACCGCCGCCACCATCGGGATGGTGGCCTGGCCGCCGCAGGTGACCATGTTCACATTGAGCGCGCCAAGGTGGTCGTCGCCATTGACGACCGGGATGCAGTACGGCCCAATGGCGGCCGGGGTCAGGTCGATCATGCGGATGCCGGGCTTCAGCGCACGCAGCAGGGCGTCGTTGCCGACATGGGCGGCGGCGCTGGTGGCGTCGAACACGATATCGATGTCGGCAAACACGGGCAGGCGGGCCAGGCCTTCGACGCCCTCATGGGTGGTCGCCACGCCGAGGCGGGCGGCGCGCGCCAGGCCATCGGACGCTGGGTCGATCCCGACCATCGCACCCATCTCGATGTGCTGGCCGTGGCGCAGGATCTTGATCATCAGGTCGGTCCCGATGTTGCCGCTGCCGATGATGGCAGCCTTCAGTCTTTTAGTCATGGCATGTCCCGGTTGGAGTCGAAAACGGCGGTGACGCTGCCGAGGCCCTCGATCGAGGCGGTGTAGCTGGCGCCGGCGCGTACCGGCACCATCGGCCCGAGTGCGCCGGACAGCACGAGGTAGCCGGCCTTGAGCGGCGCCTTGTTGGCAACCATCGTCCGCGCCAGCCAGACGACCGCGTTGATCGGATGGCCGAGGCAGGCGCTGCCCTGGCCGGACGACACCAGTTCATCGCCGCAGTGCATCTGCATCGCGCAGATGCGCAGGTTCAGGTCCCACAGGCGGCGCGGCGAGCCGCCGATCACGTAGGCCGACGACGAGGCGTTGTCGGCTACCGTATCGACCAGGCTGATGTCCCAGTTGCGGATGCGGCTGCCGACAATCTCGAGCGCCGGCACGGCGAACTCGATGGCGCGGATCACGTCGACGACGCCGGGGTTTTCCATGTCCAGGTCGCGCCCGAGGACGAAGCCGATTTCGGCCTCGATCTTCGGCTGCTGCAGCTTGGCCATCGGGATCGGCAGGCCCTCCGCATACTCCATGTCGTGGAACAGCATGCCGAAGTCCGGCTGGTCGACGCCGAGCTGGCGCTGCACGGCGGGCGAGGTCAGGCCGATCTTGCTGCCGACGATGCGTGCGCCGGCGGCGAGCCGGTGTTCGGTGTTCATGCGCTGGATGGCGTAGGCGCCGGTCGCATCGAGCGTCGGATACTGATGGCGCAGCGCTTCGATCGCCTCGCCGGTTTCGGCGCTGCTGCGCAGGGCGGCGGCGGCTTTGATCAGGATGTCAGTTTCAGTCATGTTTCTCTCCTCGGGTCAGGCGCCGGCTGCGCCGGGCTCTTTCAGGAATTCGCGCACCAGGTTGCAGAAGCGCGCACCGTGCTCGATCTGGGTCCAGTGGCCGCAACGGCCGAACACGTGCAACTGGCTGTCGTCGATCCAGTCCAGCAGCGTGGTCGAGGTGGACAGCGGGATCACCTTGTCGTCGCGTCCATGCACCAGCAGGGTGGGGTGGCGCAGGGCGCGGATGTCCGCTTCGGCGTGTGCCATCGCATCGACCCAGCGCTGGCGCGGCGCCGGGAACATGCGCGCATACGATTCCTGGATACCCGGCCGCATGCTGGCCTCGTAGCGCATGCGCACCAGCGCGTCGCCGACCAGCGCCTGGTCGTAGGCGAAGATGCGCATGATCGCCTGCATGTTCTCCACCGAAGGCTCGTAGCCCCACACCGCATCGAGTCCGGGTGTCAGTTCGAACGGCACGCCCACGCTTCCCATCAGGACCAGCCTGGACACTCGGTCCGGATGCGCGATGGCCAGCGCGAGCGCCATCGATCCGCCGAACGAGTTGCCGACCACATGTGCCTTCTCGACGCCGACCGCGTCCATGAAGCGCACGATCTGGTCAAGCCAGCTTTGGCGCGTGTGCGCCATGCCGGCCGGGGAGACGCTGTAGCCGAAGCCCGCAAGATCGGGCGCCAGCAGGCGGAAGTCCTGCTGCAGCGCCTGCAGCGCGAGCCGCCAGTTGGCCCATGCGCTTACGCCGGGGCCGGAGCCGTGCAGCATCAGCACCGGTGCACCCTGGCCGACGTCGTGATAATTGGTCAGCACCTGGCCGCAGGCGATCTGCTTGCCAATTTCAGGATCTGTCATGCCGCCTCCTGCGCCGCTTGTGCTTCATGGCGGCGCCATACGAGGCGCGCAGTCCTGGCCTGGGGCGTGTTTTCTTCGAGCCGCGCCAGCAGCGCGAGCGTGCCGTCGGGCTGCTGCTCGAAGCGGCGCTTCTGTTCGCCACCGATCCAGTTCGGGAACAGGGAAGCTTCGACGCGGTGAGTGACGACGTCGCCATCGACCTCGTAGCGGCCGGCGTAGCTGAGCATCGAGTCGTAGGCGCGCGCCTTCTCGGAGTCGGGCGCGTTCCATTGGCCTCCCTGTTCGAATCGCTTGCGCTCGGCGCGGCTGATCATGCAGACCATGTCGCCGTCCGGAAGGTAGCGGATGAAGCCGGAGAGGTGTTCGCCGAGCGGCAGTTCGCGCCGGCCGTCGTCGTAGAGCTGTTCCCAGGACACGATGTTCCAGCGGCCCACGAGATTCAATGATTGCGACACGATCAGTTCTCCTTGATGTCGGTTGATGCGGGGTCCTGCAGGAACTGCAGCACCACGCGGTTGTGTTCTTCGGCGCTTTCGAACTGCGCCCAGTGGCCAGTGTCCTCGGCGCAGTGGAAGCGCCCGTTGTGGACCTGTTGCGACAGCCGCAGTCCCAGCGATGGCGGGGTGCGGTTCTGGTCGCCCCAGTACACCAGCACCGGCTGTTCGATGCGGCATGCGTCGCCGTCGCTGACCAGGTGCTGGCGGATGGTGCTGCCGCTGAGGTATTCGGTGATGAATTCCTGTTGCACCGCGCTCAGCGCGGGCTGGCGGTACAGCGCCTGGCGCACCGCGATGGCCTCAAAGGTGAGCCGGGCCGGATCGGCCAGGATGCGCGCCATGCGCGAACGGACGTTTTCAATGCTCGGGTCGCGCAGCACTTCCAGCGAACTGGCCAGGTTCTTCGACCAGTCGGGTTCCACATAGCCGTCGATGCTGCCGGCGTCCGGCTCATAGCCCATGGTCGTGGTCAGGACCAGGTGGCTCACGCGCTCGGGATGGAGCAAAGCCAGCCGCATCGCCACCCAGCCGCCCAGCGACTGGCCTTCGACCGCGGCGCTGTCGATTCCCAGCACGTCCATCACGTCGGTCACCTGGTCGACCAGGTGCGGGATCACCTCGCGGTCGAAGCCCTCGGTCTGCGACATGCCGTGCCACAGGAAGTCCAGTGCGATCACGCGGAAGTGCTGCGCCAGTGGCATGATGTTGCGGGCGTAGTTCTCGATGTGGCCGCCGGTCCCGTGCAGCAGGATCAGCGCCGGCCCTTCGCCCGCTTCGACGATGCGGGTGCGGTAGCGGCCTTCCACAGTGCGCACTTGCGCCTGCAGCAGGTCGACCCAGTAGGTGGCTGCGTTCATTTCGACACCGCCGGTGATGCGCCGGCTTCCTTGCTGACTGAAATCGGCCCGCGCAGGCGGCCGTCCGATTTCTCCAGTCCGAAAGTCCATTCCGAGAAGATGTCGGCGGTGGCGGCGAAATCGGCCGCCTCCCAGCTTTCGTTGACGATGTCCTCGTCGGCGGCGTACTCCCACGCGCATCCCAGCGGGGTCAGGAAGTACCAGAAGCAGGCCGACGATACGGTGTGGCGGCCGGGCCCCGCGAAGGTTTTCCAGCCTTTCGAGTCGATGTACTGGCCGCCGCCGATCACTTCGTGCACGTCGCGCACCTTGAAGGCCATGTGGTTCAGGCGCGTTCCGGGAGTGCGCCCGTTCATCAGGAACAGGTGGTGGTGGTTGCCGGACGGTGAGCAGCGCAGGAACAGGCCACGGTTGGCGTAGCGGTCCGAGACGATGAAGCCGAGCCGCTCGATGTAGAACTGCGCGGCGGCGGCGGCGTCGTCGACGCCCATCGCGACATGGCTGATCTGGTGCGGGCGAGCCTGGTCGTAGCGCACCGCGCGCTGGTTCAGGCGGTCGGTGCGGGTAGGGCTGTTGTAGCGGGTCGCTTCGACCGGCGCCTCGGCGCGTCGCGTGACGCGGAACGCCAGGCGGATACCCAGGTCATCGACGCTGTGCAGCACGCCGTCGCCATCGAATTCGACGGCGCGGTCGCGGCACAGTTCAGCCTCCAGCGCATGCAATGCGGCTTCGTCGGACACGCCCCAGGTGATCTCGCTCAGGCCACTGCTGTTCCCCAGCGGGCGGCGTCGCGGGTCGGCCGGTTCGGCGCGGACGATCTCCACTTCGGAGCCGTCCTGCGCGCGGAACAGGAAGGCGCCAGCGGCGTCGCTTGCGGCCGGCGACAGGCCCCATTGGGAGGCGAAGGTGCAGGCATCCTCGAATTCCGTCACGGCGAACCTGACTTTTTCGATGCCATTGATCCGGAAGCGGTTAAGCATGGAATGTCTCTCCCGTTATTTGTCGATGGTCTGGATGGTCGCGGGCATGGTGATATAGCGGCCTTGCTCCTGCGCCTTATGCAGCAGCATTTCGGCGATCACCACGTCCTGCAGCGCGCTGCCGACCGACTTGTAGAGGATGATGTCGTCGGGCGAGCGGCGGCCCGCGGTGCGGCCCGAGGCCACGTCGGCCAGCGATGCCAGCTTCTCTTCGATGTTGACGCCGTGGGCGCTGGCTGCGAGGCCGTCGCCCGTCTCATGCGCTACTTCCTCGGGCATGTCGGCGACGATCAGGGCCGCGCGCGCCATCGTCGCCTCGTCCACTTCGCGCTGTTCCGGCAGGGTCGAGCCGATCGACACCACGGTCATGCCGGGTTCGAGCCATTCGCCGCGGATCACCGGCGACTCGTCGCGGCTGCGTGCGGCGCAGAACACCACGTCGGCGCCTTCGATGGCGGCGCGCGGTTCGGTCACCGCCTGGATGTCAACACTCGCGCTGAACGAAGCGGCAAAGCGCTCGCGGCTCGCCGGGGTGGGGCTGAACACGCGTACCGACGCGACCTCGCGCGTGGCCATCAGCGCTTCGAGCAAACCGCGCGCTTCGAAACCGGAGCCGATGACGGCGACCTTCAGCGGCTTGGCCGGCGCCAGCAGGTTGACCGCGACTGCGGCGGTGGCGGCGGTGCGCAGGCCAGTCAGGCGGCTGCCGTCGATCAGCGCCGCCAGGTCCATCGTCTGCTGGTTGTACAGCGCCACCAGATAGCTGGCGCGGTGAATGCGGGGGGAGGCGGCAATCAGCTTGCAGCCCATGTACTCGCCCGACGGCGAGACGGCGAACATGCCGCGCAGCCAGAAGCCTTTGCCACGGGCCATGGCGCGCGGCGGCACCATTTCAGGGGTCACGGGCAGCGCGTAGGCGGCGCCCAGCGCGGCGACGGCCGATGGCCAGTCGGCCAGCGTAGCCACCTCGGCATCTGCGACAAACAGGGTCGGGCCCTGGGTAACGGCAACGGACGATATCTGATTCATGTACAGGCTCCTTGTAGATGCCTGTACTCTATGTGACCGCCTTCCTAAGAGCTAGAAGCTGCCAGCGAAAGCAGATATCTGCGAATTAGATACCTCAGTGCTCGGGTTTGAAGAAGGTCGGTACGGCCTGCACGATCAGGCGCTGGACTTCTCGCGTCGCCAGGGTATGCGGGCGCCGGATGGTGGTACTGAGCACGACGCTGCGCAGCAGCTCGGGCTTGACGATCCTGGCGCTGGCCAGCCGCGGGTCGTTGCGCAATTCAAACAATCCGGAAGTGATGGCATAGCCGCCGCCCGCAGCCGAGATTTCATGCTGCAAACGGATGGAGTCGGCTTCCACCTCGAAGTTCAGCTTCAGGCCGCGCGCTTCCGCCAGGGTATCCAGGCGGGCCCGCAGCGGGTGCGGATGGCTGGGGACCACCAGCGGCAGGCCCTCGAGCTCGGCCAGGGCGATCGTCCCTTGCTGCAGCAGCGGATCGGCGCGCGGACCGACCAGCTGCAGCGTCGTCTGCACCAGCAC
Source organism: Massilia cavernae (assembly GCF_003590855.1). Classification (GTDB taxonomy): domain Bacteria; phylum Pseudomonadota; class Gammaproteobacteria; order Burkholderiales; family Burkholderiaceae_D; genus Telluria_A; species Telluria_A cavernae. Next base: position 3,956 of record NZ_QYUP01000157.1, on the reverse strand, counting down.
CGATTCGCCCACATCGGATACCGGTCCCTCGCGCAGCAGCAGCGCCATGTCGACGCGGCCTTCGCGCAGCTGCTCCTCGAGCTGGGAGCTCGATCCGTCGCTCAGGTGGAGCTTCACGCGCGGGAAGCGTTCGCGCACCAGCCCGAACAATTTAGCGGCAAACATCGGGACCGTGGATGGCAGCATACCGACCTTGACCTCGCCGGTCGGCATGCCGCCCGTGGTGCGGATTGCATCGGTAATGCTGTCGGCTTCAGCGATCAGCGCCTGAAGCCGCGGAAACAGCTGTTCGCCGAATTCGGTCAGGACCACGCCCCGGCCGGTGCGCCGGAACAGCCGGTAGCCGCACAAGGTTTCCAGCTGGTTGATATGGCGGCTCAGCATCGACTGCGGCACATCGAGCGCTTCGGCCGCACGCGTCAGGCTGCCCTGTTCGGCCACCTTGATGAAGAACAGCCATTTGGGATCGAGGATTGATTGCATGGCATTAATAATATCGCGTTCCTTCCCAATCTGGTGCAAGGATCGAGGTATCTACTTCGCAGATATCTGCTTTCGCTAGCGCCTCCTAGCTCATGGGAAATCGCTCACATAGAGTACAGGCATCGTGAACCCCGATTCCAACTCTAAAGAAAGATTTGCCATGGCTTCGTACCAGAAGAAAGACGCCCGCGCCTGGGCCAAGCAGCACCTCGTCGGCTGTTCGTCCGTCACCATCCCGAGCTACAGCGCCGACCTGAAGCAGCTGAACGAGAAGGGCATCCGCCACGACATCGAACGCGTGATCGAGATGGGCTTCAGCTACACGCTGCTGTGCTCCGAAGTGGCCATCACCGCCGAGGAGAACGCCCTGTTCACGGCGTGGGCGCGCGACACGGCGGGCGACCGCCTCGGCCTGTTCTTCCATGCCGCCTTCGATACGCTCGAAGAGAACATCCGCGCCGTCAAGCTGGCCGAACAGGCTGGCGCCGACATCGTGCTGCTCTCGTACCCGACCCAGTTCTGGCCGACCAGCGAACAGGAGATATTCGACTACACCAAGAAATTCTGCGACGCCACCGACCTCGCCGTCATGCTGTTCCCGATCCCGTTGTGGGGCTTCGAGCGCGTCCACCCGGCCGGCATGTCGGTCGCCTTCGTGCGCCGCCTGCTGGACGCCTGCCCGAACATCGTGTCCATCAAGGCGGAGCAGGGCTTCCCGCTGGTGGCCGGCCTGTGCGAGATGTACCAGCACTTCCGCGACGAAGTGGTGATCAGCTGCCCGATCGAAGGCGATGCGCTGCCGCTCATGAGCCTGATGAACCTGCAGTTCTCGGGCACCAGCTACACCCAGTGGATGGGCGACTACTTCCCGAAGGCGTTCAACCTTGCCCGCACCGGCAAATGGGACGAGGCGATGGCGCTGTACTGGCAGGTGCAGCCTGCGCGCCAGGCGGCCGGCGCGGCCACCGCCGCGTACATCCCGGGCACCAACTACATCAACCGCACCAACTGGAAATACATGGACTGGCTGGCCGGTTTCAACGGCGGCCCGCTGCGCGGCCCCGCCATGCGCATTCCGGACCGCTGGATGAAGACGCTGCGCCAGGGCCTGGTCGCATCCGAACTTCCCGTGACCACCGACCATGACCGTGAGTTCATGGTCGGCCGCTTCCCTTGCTGAGGACCCGTCATGAAAAACCTGTTGAAGGACCAGGCGCTGTGGCGCGAAGGCGCCCTGATCAACGGCCAGTGGCTGAACAAGACGCCGCACGGCGGCTACGCGCTGCGCAATCCGGCCACCGGCGAAGTGCTGCTTGAGCTGCCGCGCTGCAAGGAGGCCGAGACCGCCGAAGCGATCGAGGCCGCCAACATCGCCTTCCGCACCTGGCGCAAGACGACCGCCAGGCACCGTTCGGAAGTGCTGCAGCGCTGGTACCAGCTCACCGTCGAACACCGCGAAGACCTGGCGATCCTGATCACGCTGGAAGAGGGCAAGCCCCTGGCCGAGGCGCGCGGCGAGATCGACTACGCCGCCTCCTTCCTGCAGTGGTTCGCGGAAGAGGCCAAGCGCGTGCGCGGCGACGTCATCCCGGCGCCCAGGGATTCCCAGCGCATCGTCGTGCTCAAGCAGCCGATCGGCGTGTGCGCAGCAATCACGCCCTGGAACTTCCCGGCCGCGATGATCACCCGCAAGGCCGGCCCGGCCCTGGCCGCCGGCTGCTCGATGGTAGTCAAGCCGGCCAGCCAGACGCCGCTGACTGCGCTGGCGCTGGGCGAGCTGGCGCTGCGCGCCGGCGTGCCCGCCGGCGTGTTCAACGTACTGACGGGGAACGACACGCGCGCCATCGGCGGCGTGCTGACCTCGCACGCTCTGGTGCGCAAGGTCACCTTTACCGGATCGACCGAAGTGGGCAGGGTGCTGCTGGCCCAGTCGGCCGAGACCATCAAGAAGTGCTCGATGGAGCTGGGCGGCAATGCGCCCTTCGTCATCTTCGACGATGCCGACCTCGATGCCGCGGTCGAGGGCGTGGTCGCTTCCAAGTTCCGCAACACGGGGCAGGCTTGCATCAGCGCCAACCGGGTGCTGGTGCAGGACGGCGTCTACGACGAATTCGCCGCGAAGCTGGCGGCCCGCGTGGGATTGCTCAAGGTCGGCAACGGACTGGAGCCCGGCGTGCAACAGGGGCCCCTGATCGACGCTTCCGCGGTCGCCAAGGTGGAAGCGCACATCGCCGATGCGGTCAGGCTGGGCGCCAAGGTGCTGGTTGGCGGCAAGCGGCACGCGCTGGGCGGCTGCTTCTTCGAACCCACCGTGCTGGCCGGCGTCACCGGCGAGATGGCGGTCACGCGCGAGGAAACCTTCGGCCCGGTGGCGCCGCTGTTGCGCTTCCACACCGAGGCCGAGGCCATCGAGATCGCCAACGATACCGAATTCGGCCTGGCCGCCTACCTGTTCAGCCGCGACGCAGCGCGCATCTGGCGCACCGCCGAAGGACTCGAAGCCGGAATGGTCGGCATCAACTGCGGCCTGATCTCGAATGAAGTCGCACCGTTCGGCGGCGTCAAGCAGAGCGGCCTGGGGCGCGAAGGTTCGCAATACGGCATCGAGGAATTCCTCGAGATGAAGTACCTGTGCTGGGACGGCGTGACCCAGGAATGAATCGACAGGCGGACGCCCCCGGCCAGAAGGGGCGCCGCCGTTGCAAGTAGTGGCAATTCAATACAACCATAATAGGAGACTAGCCTTGACTACAATGAATCCGCGCCGCGGCGGCGTCGTGCTGCCCCGCGCAATCGCACTGGCAGCCGCGATGGCGGCGCCATGGGCGTTCGCAGCAGACGTTCCCGAAGCACCGGACGCCGGCAGCGGCCCGCAGTTCAGCTGGACCAACACCATCCGCTACGGCGCCGCATTCCGCGTCAAGGACGCGCAAACGGCGCTGCTGGCCAATCCCAATGCCGACGACGGCAACGCAACTTCGGCAAGGGCCTGATCTCGAACCGGATCGAGCTGCTCAGCGAACTGGACGCGGTCATGCCTTCGGGCTTCGGCGCGCGCGTCAGTGCGCTGGGCTTCTACGATACCGTCTACAACCGCAGTAACGACAACCCGGGCTTTGCCGGCGGCGCCGCGCCGAACCACACTTCGGCGCCCTTCAATGAATTCACGCGCAGGACGCGCGAGCTGCACGGACGCCAGGTCGAACTGCGCGACGCTTTCCTGTTCGGGAAGGTGGACCTGGGCGGCGTGCCGCTGACCATGCGCCTCGGCCAGCACTCGCTGGTGTGGGGCGAGAGCCTGTTCTTCGCGAACAATGCGATTGCCGGTGGACAGAATGCCTTCGACATCGGCCGCCTGCTTGCCGACCCGACCGCGCAGGCCAAGGAATTCGTGCTGCCGGTACCCCAGGTGTCGGCCCAGGCCCAGCTGACCTCAGCGCTGACGGTGGCCGCGTATTACCAGGCGCGCTTCC
>NZ_QYUP01000156.1 GCF_003590855.1 Massilia cavernae | reverse complement strand
GCGAAGTCGCCGAAGGTGAGGACCGATTCGATCTCCGCGCCTTTCGCCTTGGTGCCGACGACGTTGAGCTTCGGACCGATGGTGCGGGTCTGGTCGTAGTCGAACTCGTCCACGGTGGCGGTGAACACGGTGCCAAATACCGCATAGGTTCCCCAGTCCCTGCTGCCGCGCACTTTCAGGCCCACTTCCTTCTGCTTGACCGTCGCCACCGCCTGCGCTTCCAGGCCGGAGGTCAGCTTGCCGGTCACCGGATCGACGAAAGGCGAGAACAACAAACGGTCGGCAATCGCGCGCCCACCCCGGCTGACACGGGCGAACATGCTGATGTCCTTGTTGAAACGATAGTTGGCGCCCAGCGAATACGAGTTGTAGCTGGTCTTGTAGTTGATCGGGCTCGGATTGCTGGTGTCGACCAGGTACACATTGCGCTCGGCGCCGCCAATCACGCCATCGCCATTGACGTCAAAGCCGCCCGCGACCTGCTTCGGACCGGCGTAGCGGCCGCTTGCGTGCACGATATCGTGACGCAGGCCCGCTTCCAGGTCGACCGGGCCGGTCTCGACGGCCACCGACAGGTACGGCGCATCGGTGGTGTAGTGGGCATCGATATCGCGCGCGCAGCAGCCGCCCCACTGGTTGTTGTAACCGGTCAGGCCGGCCGTGGTGAGCAGCGCGCCGGCACTGTTCTTGACGTCGATGATCGCGCCGTTCTTGCCAATTTCCATCAGGCGCTCGCTGATCTGCCACAGCTGGACGATGTCCTGCTTGGAACGGTAGTAGCCCAACTTGGCATTCACCTTGTTGCCGCTCAGGTCGAAGCTGCGGCTCAGGCCGAGGTCATTCGCATAGTGCCCCATGTCGGACGACTTTTGGTTGATGGCCGCACTTTGCGACACCAGTCCCGTTTGCAGGTTGGCGGTGGTGACGGCCTGGCCGGCCTTCGGTCCGTTGAAATACACCGCCGAAGCACCGGCGCCGAACCCGCCCAGCATGCCGTCCAGCGTATTGGCGCCCCAGAACTGGGTCTGGAAAGCGCTCGACGACTTGCTCATCTTGAACTTGTTGGTGACGAGCAAGCCGCCCGCCATCTCGTTCTTGAATTCGATGCCCATCGCTTGCGACTTGACCGTGATGCCATCGGAGATGTTGGCGATGCTGGTAGCGGTGCCGACCGGGCCGATCGCCGGCATGCTCAGGTTATAGATCGATGTCTGCGAATCGCGCAGGATGTCGATGCCGCGGATTGGGTTCATGTCGGTGACGGTGTTGCCGCTCACGGTCGCCATGGCAGGCATGCTGGTGTAAGTCGGCGCGCGCTCGCTGAGCGCCTTGAACGACATCCGCACGTAGCCCTTGTCGCCGTTGAAGGTCTTGGTCAGGTTGCCTTTCACTTGATAGCCGTGCAGTGCATTGGTATCGCTGGAGCGCGGGCCCTCGCCGTCGCGGAAGTAGCCGCCGACATGGTAGCGCAGCGTCGGGCTGAGCTGGCCACCAACGTCGCCATCGACCCGTGTCTCATTGAAATTCAGGCCGCGCGTCAGGCCGATCGAGCCGCCCTCTTGCTCACCGGTCTTGCTGATGTAGTTGATCACCGCGCCCGGGGCGTGCGATGCGAAGGTCGCCGCCGAGCCGCCGCGCAGCGTCTGGATGTGATCGACGTTGTTGTCGAAGCGGATGAAGTAGTCGTTGTTGCCGAAGTTCATGTCGCCGAACTCGACCACCGGCAGGCCGTCTTCCTGCAACTGCACGAATTTCGAACCGCCCGAGGAAATCGGCAGGCCGCGCACCGTGATGTTCGAGTTACCGCCTGGACCTGCCGAGCTTTCCGCGCGGATGCCGGGGATCAGGTGCAGCACCTCGGCTTCCGAGCGCGGCGAGAAATCGACGACCTGCTGCTGGTCGACGTCGGTGACGGAGACCGAACTGCGCATCTTGGACTTGCCTTGCGCCGTTCCCGTCACCACCACCCGGTTCAGGTTCAGCGCGTCGGCGGCCTTGGCCTCTTCGGCGACCTGGGTCGGTTCGACCTGTTGCGCGTAGACCTGCCCGGAAATGAGTGCGGCAAAGGAGGAGGATGCGATCAGTGCGGCAATCGGTTTGACCCGCAAGGCATGGGCCCGGACCGTGGAACGGTTTGACATGAAAAGTCTCCTAAATTTCTTAAAATTTATAGTGTGGTGGGGACGTTCATGGCAGCGTAGCACAGGCCATGAACAGAACGAATATCAGCATTCGCACTGGTATTGATACTAGTACCTAAATCTCGAAATTGCAAACGATTGCAACCACGTTTCCTCAAAATTATTTGATCTGTTGCGCTGGTGCTGCAAAAAACAGACGCGCGCCGTAGGAATGATAGTGCCCGGCAGTGCAGGGGTTTCGGCCGGGCGGCCAGGCAAGAACAACCCCGGCACAGGCTGGCGGCAACAGCCGCAACGGCATGGTCGGAAAATTCGATCAAATAAATCACTGAATTTCATACAAACGATTGCAACGGCTGTGCTAATATTTGCAAATCACGTCGATCGATTCAATTTTTTTCCGGAGCCGGAGCTATGGCAAGCGTCACCCTTCAATCCATCTACAAGGCCTATGGCGCCGCCGCGCCAGTGCTGAAGGATGTCAATTTCGATGTCGCCGATGGCGAATTCTGCGTGTTCATCGGGCCGTCCGGCTGTGGCAAGTCCACGCTGTTGCGTTCGATTGCCGGACTGGAAGATATCAGCGCTGGCCGACTGGAGATCGGCGGCCAGGACATGACCCACACCGCCCCCGCGCGCCGCGGTGTCGCCATGGTATTCCAGAGCTACGCCCTGTTCCCCCACATGACGGCGCGTGAGAACCTGGCCTTCGGCCTCACGCTCAACAAGGTCGACAAGGCGGAGATCGCACAACGGGTGGGCGAAGTGGCGCGCATCCTGCAACTCGAAGAGCTGCTCGATCGCAAGCCGAAGGCCATGTCCGGCGGCCAGCGCCAGCGCGTGGCGATCGGCCGCGCCATCGTGCGCGAACCCGGCGTCTTCCTGTTCGACGAGCCGCTGTCGAACCTCGATGCCGCGCTGCGCGCCCAAACCCGCTTCGAGATCGCGCGCCTGCACCGCAATTTCGGCCGCGCCAGTACTATCTATGTCACCCACGACCAGGTCGAGGCGATGACCCTGGCCGATCGCATCCTGCTGCTGCACAGCGGCGAGGACACCGCGCGCCATGGCAGCGTGGCGCAGTGCGGTTCGCCGCTCGATCTCTACCACTTCCCGCGCAGCAAATTCGTCGCCGGCTTCATTGGTTCGCCGAAAATGAATTTCCTTGCCGGCCATCTGGAACAAGCTGCCGCCGGCTGCGCCCACGTGCGCCTGGCCTGCGGCGCGCTACTGGCGGCCGATGTCGATGCCCGCCACCTGGCCATCGGCTCGGCCGTGACGCTCGGCATCCGTCCCGAGCATGGCCATGTCGGCAGCACCGTCCAGCACCTGGTACGCGAAGTGCAATGGCAGGAAAGGCTGGGCGACTCCACCTATCTTTACCTCGATGCGGGCGCGCACCACGCGCCGATGGTGGTCAAGGCCGACGGCCGGGCCAGCGCCCTGCCCGGCCACCGGCTGCCGGTCGCACTGCCGTCGCATCAGCTGCACCTGTTCGACGCCGACGGCTGGGCAGCCAAACGTTGTGTCGACGTCACCGACGAACCGCTGTGCATGGCATGACCGGCGCTGGCCGCAACCCCGCCGCACTACCAATCACCCTACCCTAACTGGAACCGCCACCCCCATGTCCTCCCCATCCCTGCCCGACACGCCCGCACAATACCTCTGCCTGCATGGCAGGGATGCCTCGCTGGTACTCGAGGTGCATGCCGACGAAGCGCCGCTGTGGCGCTACTGGGGCCCGCGCCTGCCGGACCAGTGCACGCCCGGCTGGCCGCTACGCGCCACCCGTCCGATGCCATCGTTCATGCTCGATTTCGACCAGCCGCTGACGCTGGCGCCGACCTTCGGCGTCGGCTGGTTCGGCCAGAGCGCGCTGCTGGCGCACCGCAACGGCAAGCATTTTGCGCAGGCGATCACGCGCTGCGAAGTGGAATGGCTGGTGCCGGGCCAGGCTGTTCGCCTGCACCTGTTCGACGATGTCGCGCAAGTGCGCCTGTCGGTGCAGCTTCGCCTCGACCCGCTCAGCGATGTGCTGGTGATGTCGTCCGAACTGGAAAATCTTGGCGCCAGCGCGCTCGAGGTGCAATGGCTGGCCGCCGGCACGCTGCCGCTGCCCGAGACGGCCACCACGGTGCGCAGCTACGCCGGCCAGCACAACCATGAGTTCCTGCTGCAGGTCGATCCCCTGTCGCGCACGACCTGGCGGCGCGAGAACCGGCGCGGCCGCACCTCGCACGACTGCTTCCCGGGCGCGGTGGTGACCACCGCCGGCACCACCGATGACGCCGGGCTGGCCTATGGCGCCCATCTGGCCTGGTCGGGCAACCACCAGCACACCATCGAGTGGCTGCATGACGATAAATACCAGTGGCAACTGGGCGAGTGGCTGGCGCCGGGCGAATGCTTCCTGGCCCCCGGCCAAGCCATGCAGTCGCCGGAACTGGTGGCGACGCTGTCCGTGCATGGCCTGAACGGGGTGGCCGCCAATTTCCATGCCGAGCTGCGCGCGCGCCTGCCCTGGCAGGGCGGCGCCATGAAGCCGCGTCCGGTACACCTGAACACCTGGGAGGGCTTCTATTTCGACCACCAGCTCGACCAGCTCAAGGAACTGGCCGATGCGGCCGCCGCCGTCGGCATCGAACGCTTCGTGCTGGACGACGGCTGGTTCCATGGCCGCCACCACGACCGCGCCGCCCTCGGCGACTGGTGGCCGGACGCCGGCAAATACCCGGAAGGCCTGGCGCCGCTGGCGCGCCATGTGACCGGCCTGGGCATGGAATTCGGCCTGTGGTTCGAGCCGGAGATGGTCAACCCCGATAGCGAACTGAACCGAACCCATCCAGACTGGGCCCTGCAGCTCGAAGGCCGGCCAGTGCTGACAGCGCGCAACCAGCTGGTGCTCGACATTTCACGCCCGGAAGTTGCCGACTACCTGTTCGGCCAGATCGACGCCCTGCTGCGCAGCCTGCCGATCAGCTACATCAAGTGGGACCACAACCGCGATCTGACCACCGCCGGCGGGCGCGATGGCCAGCCGGCCTACCGCGCCCAGGTGCATGCCGCCTATGCGCTGATGGACCGGCTGCGCGCCGCGCACCCGGCGCTCGAAATCGAAAGCTGTTCCGGCGGCGGCGGCCGCATCGACTTCGCCGTGCTGCGCCATAGCCACCGCGTCTGGACCAGCGATTGCATCGACGCCATGTCGCGCGTGGCGATCCAGCGCGGCTTCCTGCAGTTCTTCCCGCCCGAGATCATGGGCTCGCACATCGGCACCGCGCCGGCGCATTCGACCGGCCGCAGCCAGGCGATGGCCTTCCGCGGCGCGGTCGCGCTGCCGGGCCACCTCGGCGTCGAGTTCGACCTGCGCCTGCTCGACGCGGCGCAGAAGGCCGAACTGCAAGGCTGGATCGCACTATACAAACAGTGGCGCGGCCACCTGCACGGCGGACGGGTATGGCAGGGCGACGCCGGCGACGGCGTGCTGTGGCAAGTGCATGGAGACGCCGCCGGCGATCAGTTCCTACTGCTGTGCTACCGCTGCCAGCCGAGCTCATTGCGCTACCAGGGCCCGGCCAAGCTGGCCATGCTGGACCCGGCCAGCAGCTATCGCCTGTCGCTGGTCACCCCCGAGCACCTGCCGCCGGCCGCGCTCTACAACGGCAGCGCGCCGTTCTTCGAGGCGCTGCGCGAACCGGGACAGGTGACGCTGGACGGTGCCTGGCTGGCGCGCGAAGGCCTGCCGCTGCCGCGCGCCTTCGCCGAGACCGCCTTCATCGTGCAACTGCAACGCATTCAACAGGAAAAAACCGCATGACCCGCTTCGACCCGACCGACCATTCGCACCGCCGCAGCAACCCCCTCACCGGACAATGGGTGCTGGTCTCGCCGCACCGCGCCAAGCGGCCTTGGCAAGGCCAGCAGGAAGCGGTGAGCGCGCCCGCCAGCCAGGCGCACGACCCGCACTGCTACCTGTGCGCCGGGAATGTGCGGATCACCGGTGAACGCAACCCGGATTACCAGGGCACATTCGTGTTCACCAATGATTTCGCCGCCCTGATGGACCAGGTACCGGCGGCCGCACCCGCCAGCGACCCGCTGTTCCAGCTCGAGGCGGCGCGCGGCACCAGCCGTGTGATCTGCTTCTCGCCCGACCACAGCCGCACCTTGCCGGAACTGTCCTTGCCGGCGGTCCGCGCACTCATCGATACATGGAGCGCACAGTCGGCCGAGCTGGGCCAGCAATGGCGCTGGGTCCAGGTGTTCGAAAACAAGGGTGCGGCGATGGGCTGCTCCAACCCGCATCCGCACGGACAGATCTGGGCCAGCGACTTCCTGCCCAACGAAGCCGCTACCGAGGACCGTCACCAGCGCGATTATTTCGCCGCCCATGGCCGCCCCCTGCTGCTCGATATCGCCGAGGCAGAGGCGCGCGCGGGCCAGCGCATCGTGGTGCAGACCGAGCACTGGCTGGCGGTGGTGCCGTTCTGGGCCACCTGGCCGTTCGAAACGCTGCTGCTGCCGCGCTTCCCTGTGCAGCGCATGGACCAGCTCGATGACGCCCGCCGCGACGACCTCGCGCACGCCGTACGCGAACTGACTGCGCGCTATGACAACCTGTTCCAATGCTCCTTCCCGTATTCGATGGGCTGGCACGGCGCCCCGTATGACGCGAACGACCCGGCGCCGTGGCAACTGCATGCCCATTTCTACCCGCCGCTGCTGCGCTCGGCCTCGGTACGCAAGTTCATGGTCGGCTTTGAAATGCTGGCCGAGGCCCAGCGCGACCTGACGCCGGAACAGGCCGCCGAGCGCCTGCGCGCGCTGCCCGCCGTCCACTATCGGGGGGGCTGAGCGATGGCGATGCATGAGCTCCAGCAACACGTGCTGGACACCTTCCGCGCGGCCTTCGGCGGCGCACCCGCACTGGTGGCAAGGTCGCCCGGCCGTGTCAACCTGATCGGCGAGCATACCGACTACAACGACGGCTTCGTGCTGCCCTGCGCGATCGACTTCGATACGATGGTGGCCGTCTCGCCTCGCGACGACGCCGAGGTGCACGTCGTAGCGGCCGACTTTGCCGGCGACACGGATCGCTTCTCGCTGGCCGGCGCCATCGGCCACCATCCGCACGGCGGCTGGGCCGACTATGTGCGCGGCGTGCTGGCGATGCTGCGCGAAGCGGGCATGCCGGCAACCGGCGCCAATATCGCGCTGGCAGGTAACGTGCCGCGCGGCGCAGGCCTGTCTTCCTCGGCGTCGCTGGAGGTGGCGCTGGCGCTCGCCTTGCGCCACCTTCACCGGCTCGAGCACCTCGACAATACCGCCCTGGCACTGCTGGCACAGCGCGCCGAAAACAGCTTCGTCGGCTGCAACTGCGGCATCATGGACCAGCTCATTTCCGCGCGCGGCGTGGCCGGCCATGCCTTGCTGATCGATTGCCGCACGCTGGCTGCCACCGCAGTGGAAATCCCGGCGTCGTTCGTGGTGATGATCATCGAATCACGGGTCAAGCGCGGGCTGGTCGACAGCGAATACAACCTGCGCCGGCAGCAATGCGAAACTGCCGCCCGGGTGCTGGGCGTGGCCAAGCTGCGCGATGCCAGCCTGGCCATGCTGGCCACCGCGGGCCCGGAGCTCGACCCGCTCATCCTGCGCCGCGCCCGCCATATCATCAGCGAGAACGCGCGCACGGTGCGGGCGGCCGAGGCGCTGGCCGCTGGCAACATGCGCCGGATGGGCCAGCTGATGGCGGCATCGCATGCCTCGATGCGCGATGATTTCTCGATTACCGTGCCGGCGATCGACCAGCTGGTCGCGCTGCTGCAGGTTGCCATCGGCGCGGAGGGCGGCGCCCGCATGACCGGCGGCGGTTTCGGCGGCTGCGTGGTGGCGCTGATGCGGGCATCCCAGGTCGATGCGGTGCGCGCGCATGTGCTGCAGCATTACCGTTCGCCGGACGGCCAGGCGGCGATCGTGCATGTCTGCCAGGCTGGCGCCGGCGCCGGCCTGGTCGATTGACGTGCCAGGTGCCAGCATGAATCCAAGCAACGCAAGCAAAGCAAAGAAGCGGCAAGCGACGACCATGACCGACGTGGCGAAAGCGGCCGGCGTCTCGCAGTCGACCGTGTCGATGATCATCAACAATGTGAGTGGCGCGCGGCTGGCGCGCGCAACCCGCGCGCGGGTATTGGCCAAGGCGGTGGAACTGGGCTACCCGCTGGTGGCGCGCGACGTCGCGCCGCGCGCCACCGTGCAATCAAGGAAAGTGATCGGCTACCTGGTCGACGAGATTTCCACCAGCCCTCACCCGGTGGTCAGCATGGACGGCGCCCGCGACGCCGCCTGGCAGCACGGCTGCACCATCCAGCTCGCGGTCACGCGCGGCAACCCGGAACAGGAGGCCGCGGCAATTGAGGCGATGCAGGCCAATCCCGGCCTGCTGGGTTGGGTGTATTCGACGATTTTCACGCGCCCGGTGCGGCTGCCGGAGGCGCTACTATCGCGCCCCACGGTGCTACTCAATTGCCATGACAATAGCCGCAAGCTGCCGACCGTGTTGCCCGGCGAGCTGGCCGGCGGCCACACCGCCACCGAGCACCTGATTGCCATGAACCACACGCGGATCGGCTTCATCAATGGTGAACCGTGGATGGAAGCGGCGCAGGACCGCTTCAAGGGCTACAAGCGGGCGCTCGCCTCAGCCGACCTGCCATTCGACCCTGCGCTGGTCCGCGACGGCGACTGGATGTCCGGCACCGGCTTCGATTGCACCATCTCGCTGATGCAGGAAGCCCGCCCGCCCACCGCGATTTTCTGCGCGAACGACCTGATGGCGCTCGGCGCGATGGAGGCGATCAAGCAACTTGGCCTGAACGTGCCGCAGGACGTGTCGGTGATGGGCTACGACGACCAGGAGATATCCCGTCACACCCATCCGCCCCTGACCACCATGCTGCTGCCAAATTACGCGATGGGTTTTGCCGCGGTCGAGGCCTTGATTGAGCTGGCCGATGCCGGTACGGCGGCGCGGTCGCCGCGGCGCATCCTGATCAAGGCCGATTGTCCGCTGGTGACGCGCGACAGCGTGCAGAAGCGTTGAAGCTCGATACGATCCGATCCTCGCGGCGCAATGACGCGGCCGCGCCACCTTTTCTTTTTTCTGAGAGCCATCTTCCATCATGACCAACATCCTGCTCACCGGCGGCGCCGGCTACATCGGCAGCCACACCTACGTCGCCCTGGTGGCGGCGGGTTACCGTCCGATCATCCTTGACGATTATTCGAACAGCCATCCCGGGGTGCTCGCCCGACTGGAAGAAATCACGGGCAAGCCGGTGCTGCATGTGCGCGGCAGCGTGGCCGACGTCGGCCTGGTCAGCGCACTGGTGGATGAGCACAAGGTGCAGGCGGTGATCCACTTCGCCGGTTTCAAGGCGGTCGGGGAAAGCGTGGCGGAACCGCTGAAGTATTTCGACAACAACATCACCGGCATGCTGCGCCTGATGCAGGCGATGGACCAGGCCAATTGCCGCGCCCTGGTGTTTTCCAGCAGCGCGACGGTGTATGGCGACCCGGCCTCGGTACCGATTACCGAAGCCTTTCCGCTCAGGCATACCAGCCCGTACGGCTATTCCAAGATCGTGTGCGAGGAAATGATCGCCGCCATGCTGGCCGCCAAGCCGGCATGGCGCGCCGGCGTGCTGCGATATTTCAATCCGGTGGGCGCCCATCCGAGCGGCCTGATCGGCGAAAGTCCGCAAGGCGTGCCCAACAATCTGATGCCGTATGTGGCGCAAGTGGCCACCGGCAAGCGGGCGCAGCTGAACATCTGGGGCGCCGACTACCCGACACCGGACGGCACCGGCGTGCGCGACTACATCCATGTGATGGACTTGGCCGAGGGCCATGTCGCCGCCCTCGACGCGTTGCTGAAAACCGAGTCCAGCTTCACGGTCAACCTGGGCACCGGCCAAGGCCACAGCGTGCTGGAGGTCGTGCGTGCCTTCAGTCTCGCCTGCGGCCATGCGGTGCCCTACGAGATCTGCGCGCGCCGTCCAGGCGACATCGCGCAGTGCTATGCCGACCCTGCGCTGGCGCAACGATTACTGGGATGGCGGGCGCAACGGACGCTGGCTGACATGTGCGTCGACACTTGGCGCTGGCAGAGTCGCAACCCGGAAGGTTACAGCTAAGGCGCGCGCGCACCGCGCCGCCTGCGGCATCCACCTTGAAATGAACAACGCCTGATCAAGACAAGCGCAGCGAACTCAAGCGCTGAACTATTGACGAGTCATCTGATATGGTTTTGCGCGACCATCTGCTCACCCCGCTGCGCCTCCGGATTGCCTATCATTCTCGCATTCAAAATTTTCATTCCGAATCGAGAGCACATGAATCCCACCGGCATACTGCTTGCCACCTTTATCTTGTCGATTGCCGGCCTGTTCGCGTACATCTGGTCTTTACGCAAAGGCCTGTTCGAAACAAATTCGTCGGGCGCGCGCGTCATTTTCATCGATGGCGAGATCGGCCACCAGGATCCGGAAGGCGCGCGCCCGGACCCAAGCGGCCCCATGGCGGCCGAACCCGAAGAAGTCGCGGCGCGCGCGCTTGCCGACCGCTCCAGCTCCCTGCCCGTCTTCATCCTGGTCGGCACCGCCGTGGTGTGGCTGATCGTCGCTTCGCTGGCCGGGCTGCTCAGCTCGTTCAAGCTGCATAGCCCCGACTTTCTCACCGAATATGCCTGGCTCACCTTCGGCCGCTTGCGCACGATTCACCTGAATGCCGTGGCCTATGGTTGGGCGCCGCTGGGTCTGCTGGGGCTCGCCATCTGGATGCTGCCGCGCTTGCTGCGCACCACTTTGGTCGGCGGACGCCTCGTCGTGATCGGCACCGTCCTGTGGAACGCAGGACTGATTGCCGGCCTCGGTGCGCTTGCCAGCGGTGTCAGCGCCGGCATGGAGTGGCTGGAAATTCCATGGCAGGTCGGCCTGTTGTTCGCCGTCGGCGGAATGCTGATCGGCCTGCCGATGGTCTACACCTTGCAGCAACGCCGCACGCATCACCTGTACGTATCTGTGTGGTACATCGGCGCCGCCCTGTTCTGGTTTCCGGTTTTGTATATCGTTGCGAAGATCCCCGGTGTGCACTTCGGCGTAGAGCAGGCCACGATGAACTGGTGGTTTGGCCACAATGTACTGGGACTGTTCTATACGCCACTGTCGATCGCCGCCGTTTACTACTTCCTGCCCAAGGTGATCGGGCGTCCGGTGCAGTCGTATAACCTGTCGCTGCTGGGCTTCTGGACGCTGGCCTTCTTCTACGGACAGGTCGGCGCCCCACCACCTGATCGGTGGGCCGATTCCCGAATGGCTGATCACGCTGTCCATCGTGCAAAGCGTCATGATGATCATCCCGGTGGTCGCCTTCTCGCTGAACCAGCACCTGACGATGCAGGGCCATTTCGGCGCGCTGCGCACCTCGCCAACGCTGCGCTTCGTGCTGTTCGGCGCGGTCATGTACACGCTGGCGTCGCTCCAGGGTTCGCTGGAAGCGCTGCGCTCGCTCAACGCGGTAACGCACTTCACGCACTTCACGGTCGCCCACGCCCACCTCGGCATGTACGGCTTCGTGTCGATGGTGATCTTCGGCGGCGCCTACTTCGTCATGCCGCGCGTACTGGGCGTGGGCGACCGTGAAGTGCGTGAAGTGCGTTACCGCGTTGAGCGAGCGCAGCGCTTCCAGCGAACCCTGGAGCGACGCCAGCGTGTACATGACCGCGCCGAACAGCACGAAGCGCAGCGTTGGCGAGGTGCGCAGCGCGCCGAAATGGCCCTGCATCGTCAGGTGCTGGTTCAGCGAGAAGGCGACCACCGGGATGATCATCATGACGCTTTGCACGATGGACAGCGTGATCAGCCATTCGGGAATCGGCCCACCGATCAGGTGGTGGGCGCCGACCTGTCCGTAGAAGAAGGCCAGCGTCCAGAAGCCCAGCAGCGACAGGTTATACGACTGCACCGGACGCCCGATCACCTTGGGCAGGAAGTAGTAAACGGCGGCGATCGACAGTGGCGTATAGAACAGTCCCAGTACATTGTGGCCAAACCACCAGTTCATCGTGGCCTGCTCTACGCCGAAGTGCACACCGGGGATCTTCGCAACGATATACAAAACCGGAAACCAGAACAGGGCGGCGCCGATGTACCACACAGATACGTACAGGTGATGCGTGCGGCGTTGCTGCAAGGTGTAGACCATCGGCAGGCCGATCAGCATTCCGCCGACGGCGAACAACAGGCCGACCTGCCATGGAATTTCCAGCCACTCCATGCCGGCGCTGACACCGCTGGCAAGCGCACCGAGGCCGGCAATCAGTCCTGCGTTCCACAGGACGGTGCCGATCACGACGAGGCGTCCGCCGACCAAAGTGGTGCGCAGCAAGCGCGGCAGCATCCAGATGGCGAGCCCCAGCAGACCCAGCGGCGCCCAACCATAGGCCACGGCATTCAGGTGAATCGTGCGCAAGCGGCCGAAGGTGAGCCAGGCATATTCGGTGAGAAAGTCGGGGCTATGCAGCTTGAACGAGCTGAGCAGCCCGGCCAGCGAAGCGACGATCAGCCACACCACGGCGGTGCCGACCAGGATGAAGACGGGCAGGGAGCTGGAGCGGTCGGCAAGCGCGCGCGCCGCGACTTCTTCGGGTTCGGCCGCCATGGGGCCGCTTGGGTCCGGGCGCGCGCCTTCCGGATCCTGGTGGCCGATCTCGCCATCGATGAAAATGACGCGCGCGCCCGACGAATTTGTTTCGAACAGGCCTTTGCGTAAAGACCAGATGTACGCGAACAGGCCGGCAATCGACAAGATAAAGGTGGCAAGCAGTATGCCGGTGGGATTCATGTGCTCTCGATTCGGAATGAAAATTTTGAATGCGAGAATGATAGGCAATCCGGAGGCGCAGCGGGGTGAGCAGATGGTCGCGCAAAACCATATCAGATGACTCGTCAATAGTTCAGCGCTTGAGTTCGCTGCGCTTGTCTTGATCAGGCGTTGTTCATTTCAAGGTGGATGCCGCAGGCGGCGCGGTGCGCGCGCGCCTTAGCTGTAACCTTCCGGGTTGCGACTCTGCCAGCGCCAAGTGTCGACGCACATGTCAGCCAGCGTCCGTTGCGCCCGCCATCCCAGTAATCGTTGCGCCAGCGCAGGGTCGGCATAGCACTGCGCGATGTCGCCTGGACGGCGCGCGCAGATCTCGTAGGGCACCGCATGGCCGCAGGCGAGACTGAAGGCACGCACGACCTCCAGCACGCTGTGGCCTTGGCCGGTGCCCAGGTTGACC
>NZ_QYUP01000155.1 GCF_003590855.1 Massilia cavernae | reverse complement strand
GCGTGTTGCGGTGGATGCCGAGAGCGTGGGCGGTGGCCGCCGAATTCTCGTCGTGGGCGAACCATGTATCGAGCGTGGTGCGAAGCATTGCGCGGCTCTTGTCGTTGGCCAGCCTGGCAATCGGCATGCGCAGCTGGCGCGCCTGCCAGCCGGTATCGAGACCGGACAGCAGTACCGGCAAGGCCATCTCGTAATAGCTGAAATACTGCTGCCCTGGGTCGCGTCCCCTCCCGATCCTGGCCGCGGTGCGAGCGCTCTGGTACGAGACGGCCGCAGCTTCCATACCCGGCAGGGCGATGCCCATCGATAGCGTGAAAGGCAGTTCGCATTCCTCCCGCACCAGCGTCGACAGCGCCTCCATGCGCTTTTGCGGCATGCTGTCGGCGCCCTTGCTGCGCAGGTCCCAGGAGTCGAGCAGCACCATTTCGCTTGGGCCGACGGTGGCCGTGAGCGCATCCTGCCGGCGCGCGAGGATGCGCATCTGCAGGCGCTGGATGTCGGCCAGGGCGTGGCCGGCGGCGTCCTGTTCCAGCTGCAGCTCCAGCAGGAACACCAGCTGCATGCGGTCGAAACTGAATCCCAGGCGGCGGGCCCACCGTTCGAGTTCCGGCCGGGTCGCGGGTTCGTAGCGGATCAGGTTCAGCACAAAAGCTTCGCGGTAGCGCGAATTGCTTTGCAGTTCCTGCGCAAGCGCCGCCTGCTCCAGGATCATCTCGGCCGTCAGGCGAACCAGTTCGCCGAACTGGCGCACCTCATCGGGGATGCCGCTCAGCCCCAGCGCGCCGCAGACCTGGCCGCCGACGGCCAATGGCAGGTTGACGCCGGGATGGGCGCCGTGCAGCTTGCGCGCCGATGCGGCGTCGATTTCGACGGTCTGCTTCTTTGCCAGCGCCAACAGCGCGCCGGCATGCAGTTCCCCGACCCGGGCGTGGTCGCCGCTGGCAAGGATGCTGCCATTCGCATCCATGACGTTGATGTTGAACGGAATGATCCGCATCGTGCGGGTGACGATTTCCTGCGCGAGCCCGGTGTCGAGTATGTGCATGTGGAGTACTTGTCTTGTGCGAGATGACGAAGCGGCCGGGCCATGGCCCCGGATTACGCCTGAAGTATAGTGATTATGCACAAGAAATTAAGCTGCGGTATCGCCGTTGCGATATTTGGATTCCGTGGGCCGGCTGTTGGGGGAGACTTACGCGGTTACTCGCCCGACGCATGCTGCGCGTCTTGCCGCCTGCGTGCAGCAATCTACCTAGGTAAACAATTTGAAAATCTTCGGCAGCATCGCTTCGACGGTTTCCAGTGCGTTGCGGAGCTCAGCACCCCCAAAAAAAGCTCCCTTGCGGGAGCTTTTTCCTCAATACTTGGCGGAGATGGTGAGATTCTCCTACATGCTGCAGGCCGCCCGATCGCGAGTACGCGATCGTCTTCGATTCTCACGCGCAAGCCCCGCAGGGGGCTTGCTCATCCCCGCGCCCGGAAATGAAAAAACCCGCCGAGGCGGGTTTTTAATAATACTGGCGGAGATGGTGAGATTCGAACTCACGATACAGGTTTAAGCCCATATGCTTCCTTAGCAGGGAAGTGCCTTCGGCCACTCGGCCACATCTCCTTTCCTCACCCAGCAATCGCCAGATCAAGAGACCGGAATGTTACAGTTCGCCGGCCGGTTTGGTCAAGGGAACCGGCGAAGTTTTTTGAAAAAAATTATTCTTTTTCCAAATCAAACGCCTTGTGCAGCGCACGTACGGCCAGTTCCATGTATTTCTCGTCGATCAGCACCGAAATCTTGATCTCGGAGGTCGAAATCATCAGGATGTTGATGCCCTCTTCCGACAGCGTGCGGAACATCTGCGACGCGACGCCAACGTGGCTGCGCATGCCCACGCCCACTACCGATACCTTCGATACCTTGGCGTCGCCCGAAATGCTGGCCGCGCCGATCTCGTTCTTCACGCCTTCCAGCACGCCCATCGCCTTCTGGTATTCGCCGCGCGAGACGGTGAAGGTGAAGTCGGTCTTGCCTTCGACCGACTGGTTCTGGATGATCATGTCGACTTCGATGTTGGCGTCGGCTACCGGTCCCAGGATGTGGTACGCCACGCCTGGCTTGTCGGGCACGCCCAGGATGGTGATCTTGGCCTCGTCGCGGTTGAACGCGATACCGGAGATGACGGCTTGTTCCATATTTGTATCTTCCTCAAACGAAATCAGGGTGCCCGAGCTGGCTTCTTCTTCGAGCGGCATAAGGGGATCGGTCAGCGACGACAGCACGCGCGTTGGCACGCGGTAGTTGCCTGCGAATTCAACGGAGCGGCTCTGCAGGACCTTCGACCCGAGCGACGCCAGTTCCAGCATCTCTTCAAAGGTAATGGTCTTGAGGCGGCGCGCTTCTTCCACCACGCGCGGGTCGGTGGTGTACACGCCGTCAACGTCGGTGTAGATCAGGCATTCGTCGGCCTTCATCGCTGCGGCAATCGCTACTGCCGAGGTGTCGGAACCGCCGCGGCCGAGGGTGGCGATGTTGTCCTCATCGTCCACGCCCTGGAAGCCGGTAATGATGACGATCTTGCCTGCGTCGAGGTCGGCGCGGACTTTTTCGTCGTCGATCGACTGGATGCGGGCCTTGGTGAACGAGGAGTCGGTCTTGATGGCGACCTGCCAGCCTGCATACGATACCGCCTGCTTGCCGATGGCCAGCAGCGCCATCGCCAGCAGCCCGACGGAAACCTGTTCGCCGGTCGAGGCGATCATGTCGAGTTCGCGTGGATCAGGCTGGTCCATGATCTGCTTTGCCAGGCCGATCAGGCGGTTGGTTTCCCCAGACATTGCCGATGGCACGACGACAATTTTGTGCCCTGCATCATGCCATTTGGCAACGCGGGCAGCGACGTTCTTGATCCGGTCCGTCGAACCCATCGACGTACCGCCGTATTTGTGGACTATTAATGCCATATGAGAGGAAATCCGCGCGAAAAATATAGAATGAAGAGCTTTACTCTACATGCTGCGCTGCAAAATCTCAAGTAGGCGGAGGCAAGATTCCCATATCAAATAGGAATATGCTCATACCGTATGCATAATTATTTGTTGGCGGACCAGCTTAACCGGATGGTTGCCACCGCGTCGCTTGCGAAATGCCTGCAGTCCATGCCGATGCCTGCCGCAAAGATCAGGTCCCTGCCGGCGAACACGACCGGAAGACGTTCACGCTCCCATGCCGGCACGTCGAACGCCTGATAATGGTACTTCAACGGCCGCGTGGGACGGTTGTCGGCCAGTTTGAGGCGCTCCCCACCTTTGCGGAAGTCGATCAGCAGGGGGTTGTCGCGGAGCCATTCCGCATCGAAGCCAGGTTTTCCCTGATGGAACCACAACGTGCCGCCGTAGTCAGGAAACTCGATGGATTCCTCGCCGTTCCACGTGAACGACTGCCCTTCCTTGACGATCACGCCTTCATCGTCGGGATCGCGCATGCCGGCCAGGTCGTCCAGCTTGGGCGTGATGTAGAGCCGGTCGCGATGGCGGCGGATGTGGCAATCGGGGTGGGTGACCAGCAGCTGCGCGTCAGGGCGTGCCTCGACCAGCTGCGTCGTCATCTCGACCAGCCATGCCGTCGAGGGCATGCGCAGGCCGCGCTTGGAGAACCAGTGGCGCAACACGTTGTGCGCCCGGTCCAGGCTCATCGCACGCAGCTTCGCCACGTCGACCGAATCTTCGCGAAGGATGGCGCCAAGGTCCTGCTCGGCCATCTCGGCCAGCAGGCGCTGCGCGGACTGCGAATGCGCGGCGCTGCGGGCAAAGCGTTCCTGGAAGCCCGGGAAGGCATCTGCAAGCGCCGGCATCACCTTGTGGCGCAAGGCATTGCGCGCATAGCGCGCGTCGGCATTCGATTCGTCTTCGACGTACGACAGGCCGTGCTCGGAAACATAGGCTTCGAGATCGCCGCGCGAAACCGGCAGCAGTGGACGCGCCACCACCAGTTCCGGATTGCCCAGCAGCTCGGGCGCGGTGTTGGCCGCGTCCATGCCGGATAGCCCCGCAGGGCCGGAGCCGCGCAGCAGTTGCAGCAGCACGGTTTCGGCCTGGTCGTCGAGGTGGTGGGCGGTCAGCATCAGCGTGACGCCGCGCTCATGCGCCATGTCGCCCAGCGCCGCATAGCGCAGCTTGCGCGCGGCCGCTTCGACGCCGGACTTGCTCTTGGTCAGCGTGACCTTGCGCGACGCGAAAGCAACGCCCAGCGCGGCGCAGGCCTGCTCGCAGTGCGCCAGCCAGGCATCCGCGTTCGGGCTGATGCCGTGGTGAACATGGAAAGCATGCAGCGCAATGCCGTGCTGCTGCGCCCAGGCATGCGCCAGATGCAGCAGCGCGGACGAATCCAGGCCGCCGCTGTAGGCGATTGCAATCGTGGGGGAAACGGTGTTCGCGCGCAGCGCGTCAAGCGCCCGCGCGAACGTTACCGGGAGAGATCCCGTTTGCTGCCGGCTCACTCTTCTGCCGGCGTCGTTTCTTTGAACTTGCCGTAGCTCATCAGCTTCTGATGGCGGGCTTCGATCAGGTCCTTGGTCTTCATGCCCTGGAACTGGCGCAGCGAATCGGCCAGCGCGCGCTTGAGCATCACGCCCATCTGCTTCGGATCGCGGTGCGCGCCGCCCAGCGGCTCGTTGACGATCTTGTCGATCAGGCCCATTGCCTTCAGGCGGTGTGCCGTCAGGCCCAGCGCGTCGGCGGCGTCGGAGGCGCGCTCGGACGTCTTCCACAGGATCGATGCGCAGCCTTCCGGCGAGATCACCGAGTAGGTTGCGTACTGCAGCATCAGGACCTGGTCGCCGACCGCGATCGCCAGCGCGCCGCCGGAGCCGCCTTCGCCGATGATGGTCGCGATCAGGGGAACTTTCAGCTCAGCCATGACGTACAGGTTGTGGCCGATCGCTTCCGACTGGCCGCGCTCTTCCGCGTCGATGCCGGGGAACGCCCCCGGGGTGTCGACGAAGGTGAAGATAGGCAGGTTGAACTTTTCGGCCAGCTTCATCAGGCGCATGGCCTTGCGGTAGCCTTCCGGCTTCGGCATGCCGAAGTTGCGCATCGCGCGCTCTTTGGTGTCGCGGCCCTTCTGGTGGCCGATGACCATGCAAGCCTGGCCGTTGAAGCGCGCCAGGCCGCCGATGATCGACAGGTCGTCCGCGTAGGAACGGTCGCCGTGCAGCTCGTGGAAATCGGTGAAGATCTCGTTGACGTAGTCCATCGTGTACGGACGCTGCGGGTGGCGCGCGATTTGCGAAACCTGCCACGGCGTCAGCTTGGCGTAGATGTCCTTGGTCAGCTGTTGGCTTTTCTTGGCCAGGCGGTCGATCTCTTCGGAGATGTCGACGGCCGAGTCGTCCTGGACGAAGCGCAGCTCTTCAATCTTTGAATCGAGCTCTGCGATTGGCTGTTCAAAATTGAGGAAAGTTGTTTTAATCATTGTACCTCCGTGTTATTTCCGGGCCGCTTGTTACTCCCCGCGCGGCCAATTCAGGCGCTATTCTACCGGAACCGGATCGAGACTACGCCATAAATACCAGGTCGCGACAGTACGCCACGGCTCCCAGTTGGCCGACACCTCGCGCGCATCGCTGCGCGAAACCGGTTCACCAGAGAAATAATTCTGGCTGATGCCCTGGATCAGGCCAGGGTCGTCGAGCGGCAGCACATTCGGCCGCAGTAAATTAAATATCAAGAACATCTCGGCCGTCCAGCGGCCGATGCCGCGGATCTGCACCAGTTCGGCGATGACGGCTTCGTCTTCCATCTCCGCCCACTGGTTGGCGTGGACGCGCTTGGCCTTGAAGTGGTCGGCCAGGTCGAGGATGTATTCGGTCTTGCGCTTGGACAGGCCGCAGGCGGACAGCTGCTCGGCGCCGGCCTTGATCACCTGCGCCGGCGTGATTTTCGGGCACACGATCAGCAGCTTGTTCCAGGCGGCGTCGGCGGCGCGCGCGGTCACCTGCTGGCCCACCACCGAACGCGCGAGCGTGGTGAAAGGGTCGCCGTTGCCGACCAGGTGCAGGTCGCCGAACTGCGGGATCAGCTTCTTCATGATGCGGTCGCGCTTCATGAGTTCGGCTTTCGCTTCCTCCCAGTACGGCGGAACCTCGAGAATCAGCGAGGTCGTACCCGCCGTGTCCTTGTTTAGGGCCATCATGCGCGGCGCCAGTTGGTCGTGCCGTCCGGCTTGTCTTCCAGGACGATGCCGGCGGCCAGCAGGTCGGCGCGAATCTTGTCGGACTCGGCGAAGTTGCGGGCCTTCTTGGCGGCGGCGCGCTGTTCGATCAGGCCCGCGATGGCGGCTTCGCTCATGCCACCCGAATCGCCCGTGCCGGCCTGCAGGAACTGCTGCGGAGAACGGCCAAGCAGGCCGATGACCGATGCGAGCGCCTTCAACTGGCGTGCCTGCGCCGGCGAACGGCTCTTGTTAACTTCCGACGCCAGGTCGAACAAGGCCGCGACCGCGATCGGCGTGTTGAAGTCGTCGTCCATCGCTTCGCGGAAGCGCACGGCGTGGGCTTCGTCCCAGTCGACGGTGCATTCGCCCGAGCCGATGTCGATGCTTGATAACGCGGTGTACAGGCGCGTGAGCGCGACGCGCGCGTCGTCCAGGTGGGCGTCGGAATAATTGAGCGGGCTGCGGTAGTGGGCGCGCAGGATGAAGAAGCGCACTACTTCGGCATCGTACTTTTTCAGCACGTCGCGGATCGTGAAGAAGTTACCGAGCGACTTGGACATCTTCTCGTTATCGACGCGCACGAAGCCGTTGTGGATCCAGTAGTTGGCCATGGCCTGGCCGAATGCGCCTTCCGATTGCGCGATTTCGTTTTCGTGGTGCGGGAATTGCAGGTCGGCGCCGCCGCCATGGATGTCGAAATGCTGGCCGAGGGTCGCGCACGACATCGCCGAGCATTCGATATGCCAGCCCGGACGGCCGCTGCCCCATTTCGAAGGCCACTTCACTTCGTCCGGTTCGGATTCCTTGGACGCCTTCCACAGCACGAAGTCGAGCGGATCGCGCTTGCCTGTATTGACGTCGACCCTTTCGCCAGCGCGCAAATCGTCCAGCGATTTGCCGGACAGCTTGCCGTAACCGGGGAAATCGCGGACCGCGTAATTGACGTCGCCGTCTTCGCCCTTGTAGGCCAGGCCCTTCTGTTCCAGCAGCTCGATGATGCCCAGCATTTGCGGGACATATTCGGTGGCGTGCGGGACCACGTCGGGCGGCAGGATGCCGAGCGCCTGGGTGTCCTCGTCCATGAATTTTTCGAAACGCGAGGTGAGCTGCGAAATCGATTCGCCGTTTTCCACCGCGCGCTTGATGATCTTGTCGTCGATGTCCGTGATGTTGCGTACGTACTTGACCTGGTAGCCGGAAGCCTTGAGCCAGCGATAAATGACGTCGAACGCCATCATCATCCGCGCGTGGCCGATATGGCAGTAATCATAGATCGTCATGCCGCAAACGTACATGTTTGCCTTGCCGGCTTCGATCGGGATGAAGGTCTGCTTTTCACGCGCCAGCGTGTTATAGATCTTTAATTGGCTCATCTGGCTTTTGCTTTTATCGTGCGTATTCGGAGGGAACGATGATCGGGCAACACGAATGCCGGGCGCAATCACCACAGGGGTGGGCGCCGCGAAAACGTGGCTTGCTTCGAGATCGTCAGGACCCTCTGGTATTGTTCTTCTTGATAGAATGGGACGTTCTGCGCAAAGTATAGCATTGATAAAATACCGTCTGGCCGCAACCGGGGCAGGTTTATTTTTCCGGGCAAGTCTTGACAGCCTGCATGCGGTCCGCAGCCACAACAACAACCAAAGGAAGACACTATGCAAAAAACTCTGCTGTTCCGCACCCCTGCCATGGCCCGCTTCGCCGCGTTCTTCGCCGGCATCGCCTTGGCCGGATCGGTGTTCGCAGCACAAGGTCCACAGGTCTCGCTGAAGACCAGCATGGGCGAAATCGTGATCGAGCTCGATCATGAGAAGGCGCCGAAGTCCACCGTCAACTTCATCAAGTACGTCAAGGACGGCTTTTACAAAGGCACCATTTTCCATCGCGTGATCGACGGCTTCATGATCCAGGGCGGCGGTTTCGACGCCAAGCTGCAGCCGAAGCGCACCAAGAAGGCAATCCCGATCGAATCGAACAACGGCCTGTCGAACGTCAAGTACTCCGTGGCCATGGCGCGCGGCGACAATCCGAATTCCGCCACCTCGCAGTTCTTCATCAACGTGGTCGACAATCCAGGCCTCGACTATCCGGGCAAGGACGGCCACGGCTACGCCGTATTCGGCATGGTCGTGAAAGGCCAGGAAGTGGTCGACAAGATCAAGGGCGTGCTGGTCGACGACAAGCCTGGCTTCGAGAACGTGCCTGTCACACCGGTGACCATCAAGTCGGCGACTGTCCTCAAACCTGTAAAATAACGGTTCTCGCGCAGTCTTTCGAAAAATAATTTCAACTCACAGGATAAACATCATGGCCGTACTCATCAAGACCAACATGGGCGACATCACCGTCGAACTGGACGCCGAAAAAGCACCGAAATCCGTTGCCAACTTCCTCGACTATGCCAACAAGGGCCACTACAACAACACGATCTTCCACCGCGTGATCGGCAACTTCATGATCCAGGGCGGCGGTTTCGAGCCAGGCATGAAGCAGAAGCCGGCGGAGCAGACGGTTGAAAACGAAGCCAAGAACGGCCTGAAGAACGACACCTACACGCTGGCGATGGCGCGTACCTCCGATCCGCACTCGGCGTCGGCCCAGTTCTTCATCAACGTCACCAACAACAGCTTCCTCGACTATCCAGGCCAGGACGGCTGGGGCTACGCCGTCTTCGGCAAGGTCACCGACGGCACCGACGTGGTCGACAAGATCAAGAAGGTCAAGACCACCCGCAGCGGCATGTTCGCCGACGTGCCGGTCGATCCAGTCATCATCGAAAGCGTAGAAGTCATCTAAATGAAGTTCGGGCATTCGAATCCGGTATCGTCGCGATGACAGTGCTCGCGCTTTTCATTTCAGACCTGCACCTGCAGCCCTCGCACCCGCACAACGCCGAAGCATTCCACCGCTTCCTGGCGGAGCGGGCGATGGGCGCGCAATCGCTTTACCTGCTCGGCGACCTGTTCGAGTACTGGGCCGGCGATGACGACATCGCCGAACCCTTCAACCAATCCATCATTGCCGCCATCCGCGCGGTCAGCGACGCCGGTGTCAAGGTGTACTGGATCGCGGGGAACCGCGACTTCCTCGTTGGCTCCGCATTTGCCGAAGCGGCAGGCGTGACGCTGCTGCAGGAGCCGCACGTTGCCGACATCGGCGGCCGGCGAGTGACGCTGGTGCACGGCGACGCCGAGTGCACGCTCGACACCAAATACATGGAATTCCGCGCGCAAGTCAGGCATCCCGCGTGGCAGCAGCAGTTCCTGTCCATGCCGCTGGCGCAGCGCAAGGCGATCATCGCCGGCCTGCGCGAAGGCAGCAAGGAAGCGCACGGCACCAAATCATACGAGATCATGGACGTCACACCTGAAGCGGTGGGCGCGCTGTTCGTGCGCACCGGCAGCGACGTCATCATCCACGGCCACACCCACCGCCCCGCCCTGCATGACCACGGCGATGGGCGCCGCCGCTTCGTGCTGCCGGACTGGGAAGTCGACGCGCACCCGCCGCGCGGCGGCTGGATTTCCATCGACAGCGACGGCGTCATCAGGCGCCACGGCGTGGACGGCGAAGTCCTGGACTGATTAGTTCAGAAACGCGTGCGATGATAATGATTATCATTTATGATCATGTTTTCGATATTCTTCAAGTTAGGTCCAAAAACATGAAATCGTTCCGACTCGGCGTCGTTGCCTCACTCTTCGCTGCCAGCGCAGGCGCAGCCTTTGCGCAGCAAAACGAACTCAATCTGTACTCGTCGCGCCACTACCAGACTGACGAAGCGCTGTACTCGAACTTCACCAGGCAGACCGGCATCAAGATCAACCGAATCGAAGCGGGCGAGAACGAACTGATTGAGCGGATCCGCAACGAAGGCGCGAACAGCCCGGCCGACATCTTCATCACGGTGGACGCGGCACGCCTGGCCAAGGCCGACGAGCTGCAGCTGTTCACGCCATGGAAATCGAAGCAGCTTGAAGCGCGCGTCCCTGCGCACCTGCGCACCGAAGACTGGATCGCCTTCTCCACGCGCGCGCGCGTCATCGTCTACAACAAGGCCACGGTCAATCCCGCCGACCTCCAGACCTACCAGGACCTGGCCGATCCCAAGCTGAAGGGCAAGGTATGCGTGCGCTCCGGATCGCACCCGTACAACCTGTCGCTCGGCGCCGCGCTGCTGGAACATACCGGCGCGGAAAAAACCGAAGCCTGGGCCAAGGGCGTGGTCGCCAACTTCGCGCGCTCGCCAAAGGGCGGCGACACCGACCAGATCAAGTCGGTCGCAGCGGGTGAATGCGGCGTTGCGCTCGCCAACAGCTACTACGTGGCGCGCATCCTGCGCTCGGAAAAACCGGAAGACAAGAAGATCGCCGCGAACTTCGGCGTGGTGTGGCCGAACCAGAAGACCACCGGCGCGCATATCAACGTATCGGGCGGCGGCATCCTGAAGCACGCCCCGCACAAGGAAGCTGCGGCCAAGTTCCTTGAGTACCTCGCATCAGACCAGGCCCAGATCTACTTCGCGGACGGGAACAACGAATGGCCAGTAGTGGCAAGCGTGAAGGTGAAGAATCCGGGGCTCGAAGCGATGGGTGCGTTCAAGGCCGACACGGTCCACGTCGGCAAGCTGTCGAAGAACCAGGCCGCGGTGCAGAAGATCTTTGACCGGGCGGGCTGGAAGTAAGGGCGGCTCCGCTTTACGCTTTATGTAGGGCAGATAAGCGGAGCGCATCCGCCCTACGTGTTCCTGCTTCGCGCTATTTGCCACGACATCAGGATCAGCGGCACTACCCCAACCCCCACAATTGCCAGCGAAGCCGTTGACGCCTCCGTCAGCCGCTCGTCCGACGCCAGCGTGAATGCCTGCGTCGCAAGCGTATCGAAGTTAAACGGCCGCATCACCAGCGTGGCCGGCAGCTCCTTCATCACATCGACGAACACCAGCAAGCCAGCCGTCAGCAAACTCCCGCGCAGCAGCGGCAGGTGAATCCTCCGCAGCGTGGCCGCGTGGCCGAAACCGAGCGAACGCGAAGCGTCATCCATGGTCGGCGTTATCTTCGCCAAACTCGTCTCCACCGTCTGCAACGACACCGCGAGGTAGCGCACCAGGTAGGCATAAACGAGCGCGCCGATACCGCCGGTCAGAAGCAGCCCGGGCGCGTATCCGGTCAGCGCCTGCACCTGCCCGGAAAGCCATACATCAAGCCGTGTAACCGGAATCAGGATACCCACCGCAATCACGGAGCCCGGCACCGCGTAGCCAAGGCCGACGAAGCGGTTGATCATCTTCGGCAGCAGCGTGCCGGTCAGCCGGGCCGCATATGCCAGCAGCACCGCCACCACGACGGCGGCAAACGCGGTCACCGCCGCCAGTACGAAGCTGTTGCGCGACAGTTGAATGAAGCGTTCGCCGAACTGCGCATCGCCTTCCGCCAGCGCCATGTGCAGCAGCGTGCCGCCGGGGACCAGGAACCCGAGTGCGAGCGGCAGCAGGCATGCCAGCACGGCGCCGAACGCCTTCAGCCCGCGCAGCCGGTGGCCCGGCATCGGCCTGTTGCGGCCCGTGGTGTTGTGGAAGCGCGCACGCCCTCGCGACAAGCGCTCAAGGAACAGCACCAGCGCCACGAAGCCAAGCAGCAGCGCCGCCAGTTGGGCCGCTGCCACGCGGTCGCCCAGCGAGAACCAGGCGCGGTAAATACCGCTTGTGAAGGTCGGAACGCCGAAGTACGTGACCGCGCCGAAGTCGGCCAGCGTTTCCATCAGCGCCAGCGCGGCGCCCGCAGCGATCGCGGGCCGCGCCAGTGGCAGCGAGATGCGGAAGAAATTTTCCCATGGCCCCAGCCCAAGCGACCGCCCCACTTCCAGCATGCCGCTTGCACGCTCGAGGAAGGCTGCACGCGCCAGCAGGTACACGTACGGATAAAGCACGAACACAAATACCACGCAGGCGCCGCCGACGGTGCGGATATCCGGGAACCAGTATTGGCCGTGGCTCAGGTTGAAGGTCTCGCGCAGCCAGGTTTGGACCGGCCCGACAAACTGCAGCAGGTCGGTGTAGGCGTAAGCCATGACGTAGGCTGGTACCGCCAGCGGCAGGACCAGCGCCCATTCGAATACGCGGCGACCGGGGAAATCGTGGATGCTGACCAGCCAGGCCGTTGAAACGCCGACCACGATGACGCCGAAGCCGACGCCGGCGCACAGGATCAGGGTATTGACGATGTAATCGGGGAGGACCGTGGAAGCGAGGTGGCTCCATGTAGCGCCGGAGCCGCCAAGCAGCAGGTTGGCCGTGACACTCAGCATCGGCACCGCGATGAGCGCGGCGACCAGCATCGCCGCGACGACAAGCGCCGGAAAACGACGGCGCAAGCGTTCCTTCATCTCGAGAAAACTGGGTGTGTGCAAGGTCAATCCTGAAAATGAGAATTATAATTGATTACTCTTCCATTCCGCCCCAACCATGCCTCTACTCGAACTGAAGAACATCTCCTACGCGCACGGCAAGCACGTGGTCGTCGACCACCTGTCGTTCCAGCTGGAGGCCGGCGAGATCGGCTGCCTGCTTGGCCCGTCCGGCTGCGGCAAGACCACGGTCCTGCGCTGCATTGCGGGCTTCGAGCACGTCGGCGCCGGCGAGATTGTCCTGGCCGGTGGCCTGATCGGCAGCGCAAGCGCGCATGTGCCGGCCGAGGAGCGCCGCATCGGGATGGTGTTCCAGGACTATGCGCTGTTCCCTCACCTGAGCGTTGGCGCGAACATCGGCTTCGGCCTGCGCGGCGGAAGCGCTGAGGCGCGCAGCGCCCGCGTGGCCGAACTGCTTGAAACGGTCGGGCTGGCGGGACAGGACCAGAAGTATCCGCATGAACTGTCGGGCGGCCAGCAGCAGCGCGTTGCGCTGGCGCGCGCACTGGCGCCGCGTCCGCGCCTGCTGCTGCTGGACGAGCCGTTTTCGAACCTGGACGTCGACCTGCGCGAGCGCCTGGCGATCGAGGTGCGCGACATCCTCAAGGCCGAAGGCACGACCGCCATCCTCGTCACGCACGACCAGCACGAGGCGTTTGCACTGGCCGACCAGATTGGCGTGATGAACGAAGGCCGCATCCAGCAATGGGACGCACCGTACGAGTTGTATCACCGCCCTGTGAACCGGTTTGTCGCCGACTTCGTCGGCCAGGGCGTGTTCTTGCCGGGTACGGTAATCGAACCGGGCCGGATCCAGGTCGAGCTCGGGGTACTGCCGTCCGACACCGGCACCTCCGAAGCCGGAACGACGGTGCGGGTGCTGCTTCGGCCCGACGATGTGGTCCATGACGACGCCAGCGAGCAGCAGGCCGAGGTGGTCGCCAAGGCGTTCCGCGGGGCCGAGTTCATGTACACCTTGACGCTGCCGAGCGGCGAACTGCTGTTGTCACTGGTGCCAAGCCACCACAACCACGCTATCGGCGAGCAGATCGGCATCCGCCTGGCGATTGACCACGTGGTCGCCTTCCCTTCCCCGCCGCTCGACTGATTCCCGCCTCGCGCAATTCGCCCCCCCCTGTTTCACTGCTTCGCGCTTCCGCCGCTTTCTCACGCCTGTCACGCTTGTTCAAAAACACGTTGACAAGCTTTTTGCAGGTGTTATAGTTCACTACAACACCACTTGATCACAACACCTCAGCACTGGAGGAATCATGGTTTACCGCGCTGCACACCTACAGAGGAGAGTCGGCAATGACAATCGGCTGGAATGACAACACCCCCATTTACCGCCAGCTCAAGGAGCGCGTGGTCGGCATGATGCTCGACGGCGTGCTCAAGGCCGGCGATGCGCTGCCATCGGTGCGCCAGATCGCCGCGGAATACCAGCTCAACCCAATCACCGTGTCCAAGGCTTACCAGGAACTGGTGGACGATAACCTAGTAGAAAAAAGAAGGGGAATTGGCATGTACGTTACCGAAGGCGCGAGTGAAAAACTGCTGGCCAGCGAACGCGAACGCTTCCTGCGCGAAGAATGGCCGGCCATGATGCAGCGCATCCGCCAGCTTGGCCTCAACCTCGACCAGCTGCTGCGCCCTGCGGCGCCGGGAGGTGCGGCATGAGCACCGTGATGTCCGCGCGCGGCATGACCAAGCGTTACGGCAAGCGTGTGGCGGTCGACGACATCAGCTTCGACATCCCGGCCGGCCGCATCGTCGGCCTGATCGGCCCCAACGGCTCGGGCAAGACCACCACCCTGAAAGCGGCGCTGGGACTGATTCCCTTCGACGGCGAACTGAAAGTCCTCGGCTTCGACCCGCGCACCCAGCGTGACGAACTGATGAAAGACGTCTGCTTCATCGCCGACGTGGCGATCCTGCCGCGCTGGCTGCGCGTACGCGAAGCGATCGACTTCGTCGAAGGCGTGCATCCGCGCTTCGACCGCAAGAAGGCCGAACGCTACATCGCCAACACCAAGCTGTCGCCGGACATGAAGGTCAAGTCCATGTCCAAGGGGATGATCGTCCAGCTGCACCTGGCGCTGGTGATGGCGATCGACGCGAAGCTGCTGGTATTGGACGAGCCGACGCTCGGCCTCGACATCATGTACCGCAAGCAGTTCTACCAGAACCTGCTGGAGGACTACTTCGACGAGCACAAGACCATCGTGATCACCACCCACCAGGTGGAAGAAGTGGAGCACATCCTGACCGACCTGATGTTCATCCGCGAAGGGAAGATCGTGCTGTCGGCATCGATGGACGAAGTGGGCGAGCGTTATACCGAGGTGATGGTCCCCGCCGACAAGCTCAATGCCGCCAACGCCCTGCAGCCGATCGACCAGCGCACCGTGTTCGGCAAATCGGTGATGCTGTTCGACGGCGTACCGCGCACCCAGCTCGCCACGCTCGGCGAGACCCGCAATCCAAGCGTCGCCGACCTGTTCGTCGCGACCATGAAAGGAATCTACGCATGAAAACGATGAAATGGCTCGTCCAGCGCGAGTTCTGGGAGCACAAGGGGTCGATCTTCTGGGCGCCGATCGCAGTGGCCGCGGCGATCGTGGTGTTCATCGGAAGCACGGTGGTATACGCGATCAACAAGGGCCGGTTTGGCGGCCAGATCACGGTCAACGGCCACATGGCCGACATGACGGTTGCCTTCAACTCGTTGACGCCGGAGCAGCAGCAGATGTTCGTCACGGCGATGTCTTCCGGGTACATCGCCGCGTCGGCGCCGCTGTTCATCATGCTCAGCGTGATCGTGTTCTTCTACTGCCTGAGCGCGATGTTCGAAGAGCGCCGCGACCGCAGCATCCTGTTCTGGAAATCGCTGCCGGTGTCGGACCAGCAGACCGTGCTGTCGAAACTGGTCATCGCCATCTGCGTGGCGCCGCTGATCACCATTGCGGTGGCGACCTTCGCGTCGGTGCTTATCCTGCTGGTGACCTGCACCGCGCTCGCATTCGGCGGCGTCAAC
Source organism: Massilia cavernae (assembly GCF_003590855.1). Lineage (GTDB taxonomy): Bacteria > Pseudomonadota > Gammaproteobacteria > Burkholderiales > Burkholderiaceae_D > Telluria_A > Telluria_A cavernae. The sequence continues at coordinate 15,475 of NZ_QYUP01000155.1, read as the reverse complement.
CTGTTTGCCACCGTCCTGTCGACGCCTGCCGTGTACCTCGCGCCGCTGCAGATCCTGGGACTGCTGCCGGTCTATGCGCTGTGGGCGTTGCCGACCGTCGGCTGGCTGCTGATGGTGTCGGCATGGGCGAAGTCCAAGGTGTTCCTGTGGGCCGTCGGCACGCCGGTGATCGCTATCATCATCGTCAAGTGGGCCAACCAGCTGATGGGCGTGGGGATCAATGCGGACTGGTTTATCCAGAACGTGGTGGCGCGTGGCTTGCTGGGACTTGTGCCTGGCGCATGGTTCGGTTTCGAGCAGATCAACCCTGACCTGATTTCGGCCGGAAAGCATATCGACACCAGCTCGGTATTCGTGCAGTCGTGGATGACGCTGACCGGCCCGAGCGTGTGGATCGGCGCGATCGCCGGTGCTGCGATGATCTTCGCAACGATGCGCCTGCGCCGCTGGAAGGACGAGGGCTAAGTGAACCGAGAACGGCGGATGACGGGCGTTCAGCCCTCTTCCGCCGTTTTGGGGTAAACCATTTATTCGAACTGCTGTCTGAAGGTCTCGAAGTGGGCCTTCAAGTCCGCGACTTCGCTTCGTAGAGCAGCAACTTCCTGCTCCAGTTGCGCCAAGCGCCCGCCCTGCCCCGACGGCGACGACACCGAACCAAACGCCGACTCCTCGCGCGCCAGCGCAGCCTCCCCGCCCAGCAGTTGCCCGTAACGTGGCTCCTTGGTTCCTGGCGCCAGCGCCAGCTTTGCTACCACCGGCGGATATTTATCGATCAGGAATTGCAGCGCCGACTCCACCTCGGCCACCGATTTGAACTCGTGAATCCGGCCGCTGCGCGTGCGGATCTCGCCCGCCGTCTGCGGACCGCGCAGCATCAGTATCGCCAGCACCGCCAGCTTGTCCTGCTCCAGCGTCCACTTGAGGCGCATGCGGTGCTCGTACTTGGTCACGCGCGCGCCGGCCTGGGTGATGCCATTGACGTATTTGCGCTGCATGAGGCGCTGCAGCACTTCGGCCACGGTTTCCTCCGACAGCTGCATCACCGGGTCGCGGCTGGACAGCTGATTGCAGCCGTTGGTCAGCGCATTGAGCGACATCGGGTAGTTGTCGGGAGTGAGGGCTTCTTTTTCGGCGAGTACCGCCAGCACGCGGATCTCGAACGGATCCAGTTCGGCCGCGGTATCCGGGCCTTCAGTCGTTTCAGTAGTCATCGATGTCCTTATTCGACCAGTTTGTTCAACTCTGCCGAATCCAATTTATCACACTCGGGCATGTGCGGGCAGTTGATCCCGGCTGCCTTCATGGTGGCCATCATGCGCTCCATCTGCTCGTCCTGGCGGGCGGCGTGGTTGATCAGGCCATGCAGGGCCTTGGACATCGGGTCGTCGCCGTTGGGCGTGACGCCGTAGGCCGAAAACATCTGGGCGCTGCGTGCGTTGTCGTCCTTGCGCACGATGTGGGCCGGGTTGCCGACCGCCGTGGCGCCGGCAGGCACCGGCTTGATCACCACAGCGTTCGAACCGACCTTGGCGTACTCGCCCACGGTGAATGCGCCGAGCACCTTGGCGCCGGCGCCGATGATGACGCCGCGCTCGAGGGTCGGATGGCGCTTGGTCCCGCTGTGCAGCGAAGTGCCGCCCAGCGTGACTCCCTGGTAGATGGTGCAGTCGTCGCCGACGATGGCGGTTTCACCGATCACGACGCCGAAGCCGTGGTCGATGAACACGCGGCGGCCGATAGTGGCGCCAGGGTGGATCTCGATGCCGGTGATGATGCGCGCGAGGTAGGAGATGAAGCGCCCGATCCATTTCAGGTCGGCTTTCCAGCAAGCATGCGCCCAGCCATGCATCATGATGGCCTGGAACCCTGGATAACAAGTGATCACTTCCCATGCATTGCGCGCAGCAGGGTCACGGTCGATGATGCTCTTGATATCTTGGCGGAGCTTGGGAAACATAGGACAGGGAGAGGGGAAACAGTTGCGATACAGGCATGGTAGCCTATCCGCTTCATGCTTGCTTATGAGGGCTCAAGATTGGGAGGGCGGTGGATGAGCTTGCTTCCACTACTGCACCTAGCCCGTCGTTTCCGGCATTGCCGGAAACGACGGATCAACGGTTAGCCTTCTTTCGACATGCGCTGGCGGCGTGCTTCATACAGGCAGACGCCGGACGCTACCGACACGTTCAAACTTTCCACCGAGCCAAACATCGGGATGCTCACGAGAATGTCGCAGGTCTCGCGCGTCAGGCGGCGCATGCCCTCGCCTTCCCCGCCCATCACCAGCGCCGCAGGGCCGGTGAAATCGGCTTCGTACAGGCCGCGGTCGGCGTCGTCCGACGTACCGATCAGCAGGATGTCGCGTTCCTTCAGCTCGCGCATGGTGCGCGCCAGGTTGGTCACGGTGATGTAAGGCACGGTTTCGGCCGCACCGCTCGCCACCTTGGCGGCGGTGGCGTTCAGGCCAACCGCGCGGTCCTTCGGCACGATCACCGCATGCGCGCCGACGCCGTCGGCAACGCGCAGGCAGGCGCCCAGGTTGTGCGGGTCGGTGATGCCGTCGAGGATCAGCAGCAGCGGCGGACCTTCGATGGCGTCCAGCAGTTCGTCCAGGTTGCGTGCGAGCGCCAGCTGGCTCGCGAACGCGATCACGCCCTGGTGGCGGCGGGTTCCGACGATCTTGTCGAGGCGTGCCGAATCGACCGGCATCACGCGCACGCCGGCTGCCTTGGCGCCGGCGATCAGGTCGTGCATGCGGCGGTCCTGGCGGCCCGCATCGACAAAGATCTCTTCCACCGACGACGCCTCATGACGCAAACGCGAGGTCACCGCGTGGAACCCGAAAATCATTTTGTTCTTCATTCTTCTTATCGCTTCTTCTTGCTGGTTTTGGATGGTGCTTTTGCGGGACGGGCTGCCGTCTTGGCCGATGCGGGCGAAGCTTTCTTCGCACGTTTAGGCTTGACTGGCGCCAGTTCCTCTTCCTCGATCGCTTCGAGCTGGTAGCGCGACGGCTTGGCCGCGCCTTGTTTTACGGCCCTGGCCGGCTTGGCGTCGAGCGCCTTGTGCGCGGCGCTCTTCGGCTTGCCCACGCCGGTGTCGGCAGACACGCTGCTGCCGGCGAGGACCAGGTCGATCTTGCGCGCTTCGAGGTCGACGCGCGAAACCTGCACCGTCACGCGGTCGGTCAGCTGGTAGCGCTTGCCGGTGCGTTCGCCGCGCAGCTCATGGCGCGCTTCGTCGTACTGGAAGTAGTCGGTACCGAGTTCGGTGATGTGCACCAGGCCCTCGATGTACAGCTGGTCGAGCTGGACGAAGATGCCGAAGGTCGTCACGCCGGATACCACGCCGGTGAATTCCTCACCCAGCTTGTCCTTGATGAAGTAGCACTTCAGCCAGGCCTCGACATCGCGCGACGCTTCGTCGGCGCGGCGTTCGTTGGCGGAACAGTGCACGCCCAGCGCGTCCCAGATGGTCAGGTCTTTTTCCTGCTTGTGGGTGCCGGCCGCCTTGTCCTTGGCCTGCTGCTTGCGCGTGGCGTTGGACACGGTGGTATTCAGCCCCTGCAGGTCGATCCCTTTCGGCTCGTACTTCTTGCCGTTCAGGATGGCCTTGATGGCGCGGTGCGTCAGCAGGTCGGGATAGCGGCGGATCGGGCTGGTGAAGTGGGCATACGCCTCGTACGCCAGGCCGAAGTGGCCGATGTTGTCCGGGCTGTAGACGGCCTGCTGCATTGAGCGCAGCAGCATGGTCTGCAGCAGCGGCGCATCCGGGCGCTCCTTCACCTGCTTCATCAACTCGGCGTAGTCGTTCGCGGCCGGCTTGTCGCCGCCGTTCAGGGTCAGGCCTACCTGCTTCAGGAAGGTGCGAACCTGGGTCAGCTTTTCCTTGGTCGGCGAGGCGTGGATACGGTAGGTGCCTGGGTGCTTGTGGCGCGCCAGCAGGTCAGCCGCGCACACGTTCGCCGCCAGCATGCACTCTTCGATCAGGCGGTGCGCATCGTTGCGGGTGCGCGGGATGATCTTTTCGATCTTGCCAAGCGCATTGCAGACGATGTAGGTTTCGGTGGTTTCGAAGTCGATCGCGCCGCGCTTCAGGCGAGCCTTGAGCAGCGCGTGAAACACGTCGTTCAGGTTCAGCAGGTGCGGCACGATGGCCGGACGGCGCGCAGCTTCAGGGCCCGCGGTGTTGCCGAGGATGTCGGCCACTTCGTTATAGGTCAGCCGCGCGGCCGAGTGGATCACGGCCGGATAGAACTGGTAGGCCTCGATCTCGCCCTGGTCGGTGACGACCGCGTCGCAGACCAGGGTCAGGCGGTCCACCGCAGGGTTCAGCGAGCACAGGCCGTTGGACAGCTTCTCGGGCAGCATCGGGATGACGCGGCGCGGGAAGTAGACCGAGGTGCTACGTTCGATCGCGTCGCCGTCGAGCGAGTCGTTCGGCTTGACGTAGTGGCTGACGTCCGCGATCGCGACGATCAGGCGGTAGCCGTTACCCTTGCCCAGCTTGACCGGTTCGCAGTACACCGCATCGTCGAAGTCGCGCGCGTCTTCGCCGTCGATGGTGACCATCGCGATGTCGCGCAGGTCGACGCGGTCGGCCAGGTCGGCGTCGCGCACTTCGGACGGCAGCTTGTTGGCGGACTTCAGCGCTTCGGGCGAAAAGATGTGCGGCACGCCGAACTTGCGCACGGCGATTTCGATTTCCATGCCGGGATCGTCCAGGTCGCCGAGCACTTCGACGACTCTGCCGACCGGCTGCTTGAAGCGGGAAGGCTGTTCGAGCAGCTCGACGCTGACGACCTGCCCTGCCTTGGCCTTGCCCGGCGAACCGGACACGATGATGTCCTGGCCGATGCGCTTGTCTTCAGGCGCGACCACCCAGCTGCCGTTTTCCTTGAGCAGGCGGCCGATGACGTGGGTGTTGGCGCGGGTGACGACTTCGACGATGGTGCCTTCCTTGCGGCCGCGGCGGTCGGTGCCGGTGACTTTCGCCAGTACGCGGTCGCCGTGCAGGACTTTCTGCATTTCCTTGTCGTTCAGGAACAGGTCTTCGCCCGGTTCGTCCGGGATGACGAAGCCGAAGCCGTCGCGGTGGGCGCTGACCTTGCCGCTGATGAAGCCGGAGTGGTCGGCCAGTTCATAGGTGCCGTCTTCGGTCGAGCGCAACTGCCCGTCGCGCTCCATCGCGCTGAGGCGGCGCGCAAGCACGCCCAGCGCGGCCGGCTTTACCTTGAGCGTGCCGGCGATCGATTCGATGTCGAGCGCGGCATCAGCGGTACGGAAAATGCCGAGAATTTCTTCACGGCTGGGAATGGTGTGAGTAGGTTGGTTCAAATCGTTTTCTATACTTATTATTGGTGGTAGCGACCCAGCATACGTCGAGGCTGCCGGCACTGTGAATCGATTGACACGTTGATATGCGTAGTGTAACGGAAGGCCGCGTCATTCGCCTAACGTAGCGTGCTGGAAAAAATCGAAGCCGAGAGCTTTGACATTTCAAATTGTTCCGCCTATAATTTTGGTCTCTCGCAACGGCGGTAACGCAGGAAGCGGGAAAGCAGGAGTATCAGGCGGCATCGCAGCGGTAATTCGCAGCGGCAAAAAAGGTACGCGAAAGTTAGCTCTGGCGCAAAACTGCAAAGCCTAGTATGATAGCACAAGTCGACGGCAACGTCGCACCGTAGCAAAGCAGCAGCAGTGCCCACGTGGCGGAATTGGTAGACGCGCATGGTTCAGGTCCATGTGCCGCGAGGTGTGGGGGTTCGAGTCCCTCCGTGGGCACCACTCTACCGGATGTACTTCCGAGTTCTTGCTCTTGCGCCGTAATCATCGGATTGCGGCGTTTTAGTTTGAAGATGTAAATGCTGTTGTTGGTAGTCGTAGTATCAGTGCCCACGTGGCGGAATTGGTAGACGCGCATGGTTCAGGTCCATGTGCCGCAAGGTGTGGGGGTTCGAGTCCCTCCGTGGGCACCACTCTACCGGATGCATATTCCGAATTTTTGTATGCCGCAAAACGCCGCAATCTTTGCAAAAGGATTGCGGCGTTTTGCGTTGTACCGCCTCGTTCCCCGAATACCGGGCCGGATCCGCTTGTGTCGTGCGCTTGACTTGGCAAGCAGACCCGCTATCCTCGGGCTACATGAAAATCCTTCCCAACATCGTCCTCGCCACTGTGCTCGCCGGCGCCTGCGCCATGCTCGCGGCCGCCCCTGCGCCCTGGTTCCAGTGGCGCAGCAAGATCGACGGTGCGCTGGTTTGTTCCCAGACTCCCCTTGGAAAAGGCTGGACACAGGCCGCCGGCCCGTTCCGCGATAGTCATTGCGTAAAGTTAATGTCCGGTAAATAATAGAATAAACGAATTGGAGAAAGCAGAAAGTCGTCATCCCGTCGCAGTCAATCCACCGAGGAGAAGTTAATGTTTACGAATCCCGAACAATTTGCAAATGCCACCAAGACGCTTTTCGAACTCCAGATGAACACCTTTAACGCCCTGACCAGCAAAGCGGTCGACGGCGTGGAACAGGTGATCGCGCTGAACATGGCTACCGCAAAGAACTCGGTCAAGGGTTCCGTCGACGCCGGCATGGAGCTCAGCCAGGCCAAGGATCCCAAAGCGGCCATGGATACAGCCGCTTCGCAGGTCCAGCCGGCAGTCGGCGGCGCGGTCGCTTACGGCGAACAGCTGAAGGTCATCATCGAAGACATCCACAAGGAATTCACCGAGGCGGCCGACCATCACATGGCCGAAGCAAAAAATACGCTGTCGGCGCTGATTTACGACGTGACCAAGAACGTCAAGCCGGGATCGGAAAACGCGGTCGACGTCATCAAGGCTGCGATCGACAATGCTTTCAAGGGCTACGAGGAAGTAACCCGTGCGACGCGCGAGGCGGTGAAGACCGTGGAGCAGGAGATTGCGAAGGCGACGGCTCAGGTGGGGGCGTTAAAGCCGGCGCCGAAGAATGAGGCGGCCGAGTGATGGCAGCATGGGCGCCCGCTATCAGGGAGCCCAATTCCCATGCAGGACCTAGGTCGCCTGCAATCCCAGCAACTCCTCGATATGCGCGTACGCCGCTTCGTCCTTGACGACTGCGCGCAGCCATACGTGCAAGGGCTGTTCGCCCCACGCCGCGGCTTTGTCGGCGAGATAAGCGACGGGGCTGTGCGGCTCGGTGCGGCGGAAGTAGTCGGCCACCTGGCGTAGCTGCGCGAGCGCTGCCGCCCTGGTCTGGAGCGGGCCATGTCCAACCTGGCTTTCCTGCGCATGGACTGTCACAGCTCCACCGTCCTGCGCCGCCGGCGCGCTGGCCACCGCCCCCGCTTCCTGCGCGAACGGCGCCGTGAAGTGAACCACGCTCTCCAGCGCCGATTTGGCCGCCGAAAATCCTGGCCCGTCCGCGCCCAGGCGCTCATCGACAACGCGTTCAAGTTCCAGTACCGCCTTCATGCAGCTGCCCGTATCCTCGATCAGCGCCTCGTAGAAAGCGCGCGGGGTATTGCGGCGCACCGCTTCCACGTCCGGCACGCCCTCCTCGCCCGCACGGCTGCGCGCCGCCTCGAAATCGCGCATGGAATAGCGCGCGCCGCCGCTTTCCACCACCGGCATCTCCATCACCAGTTGCGGAAGGCGCGCTGCGATCCAGCACAGGTTGCCGATACGCTGCTCGAAGCCGCCTTCGTCGGACAGCGGGTGCACGCCGTCCCAGTACTTTTCGCACAAGGCGGAGACCAGCAGCAGCCCACCGGCCAGGCCGCGGAAGGAATCCGTCTTGGCGGAGGCTTCCGCCAGCCAGACCGCCAGCCTCAGGTCCTTGCTGCGCTTTTCGATCAGCTGCGCGCAGCGGGTCGAGACAAGCTTCCAGTCGGCCTCGCGCAGGCTGGTCACCCACGCGCCCTGCTCCAGCGTCGGGTCGTCTGCCTGGCGCGCCTTGGCGATGGCGTCCACTTCGCTGGAGAAGGCGATGTCCTCGCCGCAGGGGGCAATCTCGCTGACCGGAGCGAGCATCTGTTCGATATTCAGCATGGCGTCCTCTTCATGCCGGCTCGATCGCGTACTTGAACTTGCCGGCCTTGGTGGCGCCGACCTTGATCGCGGTGATCTCCTTGCCCTCGGCCATGCGGGCCAGCACCGTACCCGCCAGTTCCGGCAGCAAGGTGCCGTTCAGGATGTTGTCGACATTGCGCGCGCCGGAGTCGACTTCGGTGCAGCGCGCCAGCACCGCTTCCACCAGCGAATCGTCGAAACCGAACCCGGCCTGGTGGTTGGCCGCCACGCGCTTCCGGATGTGCTGGAGCTTGAGCCGGATGATATTCGCCAGCACGTCGTCCGAGATCGGGTAGAACGGAACCACCGCCAGGCGGCCCAGGAAGGCCGGCTTGAAGTGCTTCACCAGTTGGGGGCGGATCATCGCGGCAAGCTGCTCGGGCGGAGGCAGTTCGGCCGGCGGCTTGTTCAGGCAGGCCTGCATGATCTGGCTGGAGGCGGCATTCGAGGTGGCGATGATGACGGTGTTGCGGAAGTCGATCTCGCGTCCTTCCGCATCGTCCAGCACGCCCTTGTCGAACACCTGGAAGAACAGCTCCAGCACATCCGGGTGTGCCTTCTCGATCTCGTCGAGCAGCACCACGCTGTAGGGATTGCGCCGCACCGCCTCGGTCAGCACGCCGCCTTCGCCATAACCGACATAGCCCGGCGGCGAGCCTTTCAGGCCCGAGACGCTGTGCGCTTCCTGGTACTCGCTCATGTTGATGGTAATGAGCTTGCGCTCGCCGCCGTACAGCAGGTCGGCCAGCGCCAGCGCGGTTTCGGTCTTGCCCACGCCCGAGGTACCGACGAACAGGAACACGCCCTTCGGCTTGTTCGGGTCGTCCAGGTTGGCGCGCGAGGTACGCACGCGCTGCGCCACCACCGAGCTGGCATGCGGCTGGCCGAGGATGCGCTCGTCCAGCATGCCCTGCAGGTTCATCACGGTGCGGATCTCGTCCTTGACCATGCGGCCCATCGGAATGCCGGTCCAGTTGGCGATAATCTCCGCCACCACGTGGCCGTCGACCTGCACCGGCACCAGCGGCGCTTCGCCCTGCACTTCGCGCAGTTCATCCACCATCTTGCGCAGCGCGGCGGTGTCGCCCTTGCCGCCGCTTTCCTCCAGCCGCGAGCGCATGCGGGTGATCTCGGCGCAGATCGACTGTTCGCGCTCCCAGCGCTCCTGCAGGCAGCGCTGCTCCCCGGTCGCTTCGACCCGTCTCGCGCGCAGCAGCGCTAGCTTCTGGCCATGATCCGCTCCTGCGTTCTGCTCGCGCGTCAGCGCAGCCATCTCGGCATCGATCCGCTCCAGCATGCGCGTGCCGCCCTCGATCAAAGCTGGCGTGGCGTTCTGGCCCAGCGCCACCTTGGCGCAGGCGGTATCGAGCACGCTGATCGCCTTGTCCGGTAGTTGGCGCCCGCTGATATAGCGGTGCGACAGGCGTACCGCCTCGGTGATGGCGTCGTCGTACACGCGCACGCCGAAGTGCTTCTCCATCAGCGGCGCCATCCCGCGCAGCATGGCGCAGGCGATTTCCTCGTCCGGTTCCTCGACCTTGATCACCTGGAAGCGCCGCGCCAGCGCCGCGTCCTTTTCGAAATACTTCTTGTATTCGCCCCAGGTGGTGGCGGCGACGGTGCGCAGCTCGCCGCGCGCCAAGGCAGGCTTGAGCAGGTTGGCGGCGTCGTTCTGCCCGGCCGCGCCGCCGGCACCGATCATCGTGTGCGCTTCGTCGATGAACAGGATGATCGGGCGCGGGCTCTTCTTCACTTCGTCGATGACGTTTTTCAGGCGGTTCTCGAACTCGCCCTTGACGCTGGCGCCGGCCTGCAGCAGGCCCATGTCCAGCGTGTGGATGTCGACGTTGCGCAGCACTTCGGGTACGTCGCCGCTGCCGATGCGCAGTGCCAGCCCCTCCACCACGGCGGTCTTGCCGACGCCCGCTTCGCCGGTGAGGATCGGGTTGTTCTGGCGACGCCGCATCAGGATGTCGATCGCCTGGCGAATCTCGGGGTCGCGCCCGATCACGGGGTCAAGCTTGCCGTCGCGGGCGCGCGCGGTAAGGCAGGTGGTGAACTGGTCGAGCGCGGGTGTCTTAGCGCCTGCGGTGGCGGACAGCTCGCCAACGGGATCGCCGCCGGCCTGCTCCACGGCCGGCGCCTGCACGGCCTCATCGGAGCCGCGGGTCAGCTTGTCGAAGTCGTGCTTCAGGCGGTCGAGCGGAATTTGTGCGAACAGGCGCGAGCCGCGGTGCGCCAGCTGCGACAGTTCGGGCTCGGTCAGCAGCGCCAGCAGCAGATAGCCGCTGCGGATCAGATTCGGCTTCCCGCTGCCCAGCGACGCGATCAGCCAGGCGTGCTCGAACAGGGTCGGCAGGTGGCGCGAGAACACCGGCGTGCGCGAGCTGCCCGCCTGGAAGCGGCCGATCTCGTTGCGCAGGTCGGTCTCGAGACCGGTCTGGCTGATGCCGCACTGGTTCGCGATGCGCACAAAGTCGCTGCCCGGCTGCTCGATCAGCGCCAGGAACAGGTGCTCGACATCGACCTCGTACTGCCCCAGCCCGACACAGATGTTCGCCGCTCGCGTGGCCGCGGTGCGGGTCGTGTCGTTCAACTTGCCGATCAGGGTCTTGAGATTGATGTCCATCGCCGGGGATTCCTTGTATGAAGGCGCACCAGGCCGTGCGCGGGTGACTTTGGGAGGTGCCTCGCGCTCGAAGCGCGAGGCGTCAGGTGGTGACCAGCGCCGTGCCGACGCCGAGCATTGCCAGCATGAGCAGCGTGCGCAGGCGCAGCATGGCGCGCCGCTCGATCAGTAAACGCGTATGGATTCTCATGATCGTTCCTGGAAGGGGCCGCGGCGCGGCTGGCCGCGGCCTGGTGGCGATCGCCGGACCTAGACGATCTTGTTGGACGCCAGGTCCCAGCCGCCCGAGGTATTGCCGCCGGAGCCGCCGCCGACCTTCTGCTGCGTGTACTTCCACTTCACTTTCGAGAACTTGATGCCCAAGCTTTCGGTCAGGATGTCGCCCTCGCCGACAGTCGGGCTGACGTCGCCGATGAGGACATTTTCCAGCTCGATCTCGAAGTACTTGATGCGCTCACCCTGGCCATCGGCGCGCATGAACTCCAGCTTCGCGCGCGGGATGGTCTTGCCCGAGGAGCAGGTCTGCAGCAGGATCGGCGTGGACAGGTCGGCCAGTTTGGCGATCTGGATTTCACTGTGCTCGCAGCGTTCGGCCGTGTGGCCGCCGCCGGTGGAAGCGGTAGCCGATTTTGGCTGGTTCACGCTCCAGGCGACCGATTTGCACTCGATCCAGTCGCGGTGCTTGTCGTCGGTCGACTCGCCCTTGATCCCGTCAATCTGCAGATATACGTCAATTGCCATGTTTAGCTCCTAAGTGGTGGGGGTGAATCAGTTTTTGGTCGACTGAGGAAGCTCCGCGACCAGTCGGAGCGAAACGGACAGCTCGTCGAGCTGGAAGTGCGGCCGCAGGAAGGACACCGCGCGGTAGACGCCGGGCCGGCCCGGCACCTCGCTGACCTGCACGCTGGCTTCGCGCAGTGGAAACTGCGCTTTCTGGTCCTGGCTGGCGTTATCGTCCAGCAGGACATACTGCGTGATCCAGCGGTTGAGGAAGTCTTCGACATTGGAAGCGGCCGAGAAGCTGCCGATCTTGTCGCGCATCATGGCCTTCATGTAGTGCGCGATGCGCGACACGGCGAAGATGTACTGCAGTTGCGAGGACAGCACCGCGTTGGCGTTGGCCGCATCGTTGGCGTATTTGCGCGCCTTCTGGGCCGACTGGGCACCGAAGAAAGCGGCGTAGGCGGTGTTCTTGCAGTGGACCAGCGAGATGAAACCCAGGTCGGACAGTTCCTTCTCGCGGCGGTCGGTGATCGCCAGTTCGGTCGGGCACTTGAGCGCCACTTCGCCTTCGTCGGTCTTGAAGGTGTGGGTCGGCAGGTCCTCGACCAGGCCGCCGCCCTCGACGCCGCGGATCGCAGCGCACCAGCCGTAGTTTTCGAAGGCGCTGGTCAGCTTGGTGGCAAAGGCGTAAGCCGCGTTACACCACAGGTATTTGTGGTGGTCGGTGCCGTCCACGTCCTCGACGAAGTTGAAGCCCTCGGTGGTCATGCCGTCGACCGGGTTGAACGGCAAGCGGCCGAGGAAGCGCGGCAGGGTCAGGCCGACGTAGCGCGCGTCTTCGGATTCGCGGAAGGCCTTCCACTTCGCGTATTCCGCGGTGTCGAACACCTTGGCCAGGTCGCGCGGCTTGCCAAGGTCGCCGTAGGTTTCGAGGCCAAACAGCTCTGGCGAGGCCGAGGTGATGAACGGCGCGTGCGCGGCGGCGGCCACGTGCGACATCTGCTCGATGAAGTACATGTCCTCGGGCTGGCGCGAGATCTCGAAGTCGCCGATCAGGGTGCCGTAAGGCGCGCCGCCGAAGGTGCCAAATTCTTCTTCGTAGACCTTCTTGAAGATCGTGCTCTGGTCGAATTCGAGCGCGGACTGGAAGTCCTTCACCAGCTCCTTCTTGGTCGCATTCATCATGCGGATCTGCTGGTTGGCGCCGGTGCTGGAGTTCTTCACCAGGTAGTGCAGGCCGGTCCAGCTGCGTTCGAGCTTCTGGAACTCGGGCGCGTGCATGATGGCGCTGAGCTGCTCGGAGAGCATGCGGTCGATTTCGGCCACGCGCGCATCGAGCGTGGCCGACAGGTTCGACGACATGACCACCGTGCCTTCCATGACCTGGTTCACCAGCTCGGAGATGATGTCGCGCGCGCGTTCGTGCTCGCTGGTGGACTTGGCGACGCGGCTTTGTTCGACGATCTGGTCCAGCAGGCCGGTATCGAGTTCGACCGCCTGCGGGGCTTTGGTTTCTGCAAGGACGGCGGACATTATTTGACCTCCGTGGTCTTGGATTTGCGCAGGCCTTCGAGCTTCTCGGTGTTGCTGAGGACATCGCTGAGGATGTCTTCCAGCTTGTCGTTACCGGCCAGCTTGTTGCGCAGGTCGGCCAGCTTGGTGCGCGCTTCGAGCAGGCCTTTCAGCGGCGCGACCTGCTGCACGACCGACTCGGGACGGAAGTCGTTCATTTCGCGGAACTGCAGCTTGACGCCGAACTCGCCGCCCTCCCCGCTCAACTGGTTCGGTACGCGGAACTGGGCGACCGGCGCGACGCCGCCCAGCACTTCATCGAAGTTGCTGGCGTCGACGTTGACGAAATTGCGGTCCTTCAGCTTCTTCTTTTCGGCTTCCGGGTCGTTGCCGAAATCGCCGACGACGCCGACCACGAACGGCAGTTCCTTGTTCTCGATGGCGTCGCCGATTTCAACGTCGTAAGTCATCTGCACGCGCGGCGCGCGCACTTTCTGCAGGCGTTTCTGCACACTGTCATTTTTGGCCATTGACAACTCCAAGGGGTTGCGGGAGGCGGGCCGGCGCGCGGCCGGCCCGGGAAGGAAGTGTTACTGCAGCGAGCCGAACGGATCGCCGCCCTGTTTGCGGGCGCCGGCGGCCGGACCCTGGGCGGGCTTGGCTGGCTTGACCGTCGCCACCGGACGCGCGGGGCGGCCACCCGGTATGAGGGTTTCTTCGCCCAGGCTGGTGCGGAGAAGCTTCGCGAGGTCCTGTGCTTCGGAGCGGATGGTTCCGCTGAGATTGTTCTTGCGCGTCAGGTCAGCCAGCGCCTTGCTGGCGACGCGCAGGCCGCTGACGGCGGCGATGCTGTGCCCCAGCGTGTCGTCGCCATCGCGCTGGATCGCTTCCTGGGCCAGCACGATGGCCTGGCCGTAATCGTCGGCGTCATAGCGCAGCTGGGCCATGCGGATCCAGGGAGTCTTGTCGGCCGGATGCGACTTGGCCGCGCCGCGCAGGATTTCCATCGCGCTTTCCGTCTTGCCGGCCTTGATGGCGGCCTCGGCGGCGGTCATCGAATCTTGCATCGTCGCATGCGACCTGGCGGTGGTTGAAGGGTCGGTGGTGGCGCACGCCGACAGGAAGGCAACGCAAACAAGTCCAGGCATCAATCGCTTCACATTCATGCTTGCTCTCCAGTACCGTTTGTCCAGCCGCTATTATTGGACAAGGGAATTTTCGACAAATTGCGTGGAGTCAAGGAACGGGTTATTCCTGTGCAGGAAGAATGTCGCTGAAAGTTGTGCGGCGTCACGGACCACCGTCCCGCTTCACCTTAAATAAGCGTTTCGGTGATTCAACAAGGAATGTCCGATGATGCTGCGTCCTGTTTTCCTTTCCCTGCTTGCCATGACGCTGTGCGGCTGCGCCGCCGGTGGCTCCGCGCTGGAAGCGGCCGGGCTGCGCAAGCCGGCCGGGATGGCCGACGCGCTGAAGCCGCCGCGCAGTGTGCCGATCCGGCTGCACGCCGCGAAGAAGCTCAATGTCGACGCGCAAGGACGGCCACTCGCGCTGGTCGCGCGCATTTACACGCTGCGGCAGAACGCGGCCTTCCTGCGGGCGCCGTACGACGCATTTCTCGATCCCCAGAAGGAAAAGGCGGCGTTGGGAACCGACCTTCTGGATGTGAAGGACGTCATGCTGGTGCCTGGCCAGCGTTACGAGGTCGTTGAGAAAGTCAGCCGCGAGGCGGGCTTCGTCGGTGTAGTCGCGCTGTTCCACTCTCCCGCGCCGCAACGGTGGCGGCTGGCCTATGCCGTACCGGACGCGGAACAGGCCGGCGTGACGATCGGCGCCCACGCATGCGGCCTGAGCAGCGGAGCGGGCGCCGCGGCGGTTGGGGCCAGCGCAAAACTCCAGTCGCCTGCGCCCTGTCAATGAACGCCAAACTATTTCCCTCAAGCTAAAGCGATGACCTTTTTACCGGAGAACGATCCGCATGACTCCACACATTGAACGCCGCGCGGCGGCGCCGGCGCGGGCGGCCGCAACCGGCCCACGCTCACTGGTCGACCTGATGTACGAAGGTTTCTACGCCCTGTTCCTGCTCAAGAACGGGTGCGGCCCGCACGACAAGGCCGGCTTCGTCGACCACATCACGCAGTTTCTGGGCGACGTCGACCGGCGCGCCAAGCAGATGGGCGTGGCGCCAGAGGATGTCGAAGCGGCCAAGTATGCGTACTGCGCCGCAGTAGACGAGATCATCCTGCGCTCGCAATACAACATCCGCGAAGCATGGGAAACGCGCCCTCTGCAGCTGAGGCTGTTCGGCGACCAGCTGGCAGGCGAGCATTTCTTCCAGAAGCTGGAGGACCTTCGCGCGCGCGGCAACGTGCACCTGCAATCGCTGGAAGTGTTCCACCTGTGCCTGCTGCTCGGGTTCCAGGGCAAGTACGCGCTCGACGGGCCGGACAAGCTGAACTACCTGTCCTCGCGCCTGGGCGACGAAATTGCGCGCATGCGCGGCAAGCACCGCGGGTTTGCGCCGCACGCCGAGCGTCCCGACCAGATTGCCAACAAGCTG
>NZ_QYUP01000154.1 GCF_003590855.1 Massilia cavernae | reverse complement strand
AGAAGGCCGCGGCCGCGAAGCTGGCGAAGGATCCGTCGGACGCCGCCGCGATGATCGCGCGCACCCAGGCTATCCTCGGTACCCGTGACGGCCGCTTCGACGAGGCAGCCGCGCAAGCGGAGAAGTGCATCGCAGCGCACCCTGAAAACGGCGGCTGCCATCTCGCGCTGGGCAAGGCGCTCGGCACCAAGGCGATGGCCGGCGGGATTTCGTCGGCGATCGGCTACGCCGGCACGATTCGCGACTCGTTCAAGAAAGCGGTGGCGCTGAACCCGCGCGATTACGAGGCGCGCTTCTCGTTGATGGAGTACTACATGATGGCGCCGTTCATCGTCGGCGGCGGCACCGGCAAGGCCGAGGCGCTCGCGAAGGAAACCGCTGCGATCAATCCCGAAGCCGGCCGCATGATGCTCGCCCACCTCGACCTGAACGACGACAAGGTGGCGAAGGCGGAGGCCGCCGTGCTGGCCGCAAAGCCGGGCGCGGACGGCGACCTGCAGCAGCGCCAGGAGAGCCTGCTGAACGCGATCGGCGGCAGCTACATGAGCGGCAAGAAGTTCGCCGACGCCAGCCGCGTGCTGCGCGAAGCGCAGAAGCGCTACCCCGAGAGTCCCGACGTCGTGTACATGATGGGACGCGTGCAGCAGGAGCAGGGCCAGCACCGCGAGGCGCTCGCCGCCTTCGAGCAGGCGCTCGTCAAGACGCCGTACGCGCATGTCCACTACCGCATGGCGAAGTCGCTGCAGGCGCTGGGCGAGAAAGCGCGCGCGGTCGCTGCATTTGAGAAAGCGATGTCGTTCAAGAACGGCTTGGGCAAGGCGTCGCGCGCCGACGCCGAAGCGCAGCTCAAGTCACTGAAAGGCTGACGAAGCATCGCGCCGATCGCCGCGAAAAATCCGCGCGGCGATCGGCGCGCACGATTCACTGCGCGCGATGCGTGCGATGTTGTGGAAAAATCCCAACGGTTCGCGCGATGAACGAAGGCGCATCATCGCACGCGCGCATCGCTCCATCGACGCGCTGATGTGTGCGCTACTTAACGCGGCCCATGCAAGCATCGAACGGTCGAACAGGGCGCGTTGAACTCCAAAAAATGCGCTCGCAATCCGTGCCGCCGCGCGCGATGGCCGTCGCAAAAAATCCGCAAGCCCTCCAACGATTTTCGCGCGCGCACTGCGCACTGAAATCGAAGCGCAGGGGACTTCGCGCAATGCCTTCAGGTGCATGCGCGAGCGCTATCCGGCGACACGCGCGAGACTATTTTTCGTGACGAATCAATGCATTGCGTTTTTCGATCGGTGAACGCATCGCGTGTTCGGCACGTTGCGACGCGCGCCGCACGTGGCCACTCTCGCTCGATTCCAACACCGCGATGAGGCAGGCGCCGCGCATTTTCAAATGGCGTATCGTTCGTCGAATGAACACGAATCGCGCGACGATGCGCATCCGGTTCGGCGTGCGCGGCCGAACAAAACATGCGATCGAAAAGCGCTCGTTGCAGCGACAGGCTGCGTGCGTTTGCACACCGATCGCGATGCGTGTTGAAGCGCATTTGAATCGTTCGCGCGTAAAGCGCAAACGCATCGCGCGCATCGCGTTCTAAAAAGTCGTACGAAACTTCAGTGCGCCAGTTGCGCACTGACAAGGTTTTCGTGTACTTTACGTGATTGAATTTGTCAAAACGTGAATGTGGGTTTTTGTGCCACGCGCGGAGACGAACTAACAGACAAAAATGGGAAGCTGATTCCAACAGATATGCACTTGAACGACGCCGCGAAAACTGAGCCGCACTGCCTGAATTTGTTCAGGCATGGCGGCTTTTTCGTTTCGCGCATCGCGCAGGCGCCTCACGCGGACAGCGTCCCTGAACAAAGAATTCGTCGTATCTGATTTTCAGATGTTCACCGTCCCCGCAAGATTGGACGGAACGACTATGGCTGAAGTGCTGCAATCGTGAGGAGTTGCAGCAGTTCAGCTGGTGCCGAATTCATTAGCATAAACACAGAACTGGTTTGTGCCGATGAATAATTCGCCTGGCCTGCATGACAGGTCGGACGGGTTTAAATCTTGTAGCGTGAATCTTTCCCATCGCAGATGAAGGAGAACCCAAATGGCAACAGCCGCTAAGAAATCAGAAACAAAGAAGCCGGCCGCGAAAGCCGCCGCCACCAAACCAGCAGCGAAAGCAGCAGCTAAGCCAGCCGCCAAGCCAGCAGCCAAGAAAGTAGCAGCCAAGCCAGCAGCGAAGAAGGCAGCAGCTAAGCCAGCAGCTAAGCCAGCAGCGAAGAAGGCAGCAGCCAAGCCGGCCACCAAGGTGACGAAGCCAGCAGCTAAGAAAGCAGCAGCTAAGCCAGCAGCCAAGAAGGCAGCAGCGAAGCCAGTAGCAAAGAAAGCAGCAGCTAAGCCAGCAGCGAAGAAGGCAGCAGCAAAGCCAGTAGCGAAGAAGGCAGCCGCAAAGCCAGCAGCGAAGAAGACCACCGCCAAGGCAGCAGTAAAGCCGGCAGCAAAGAAAGCAGCAGCCAAGCCAGCAGCTAAAAAGGCAGCAGCCAAGCCAGTAGCTAAAAAGGCAGCAGCCAAGCCAGCAGCTAAAAAGGCGGTAGCCAAGAAGGCAGTGGCAAAGCCAGCAGCCAAGAAGGCGGCGGCAAAGCCGGCAGCCAAGAAGGCAGCAGCCAAGCCAGCAGCAAAGAAAGCCGCGGCCAAACCAGCAGCGAAGAAAACGGTAGCAAAGGCAGCGGCTAAGCCAGCAGCAAAAAAGTCCGTAGCCAAGCCAGCGGCAAAAAAAGCGGCAGCTAAGCCAGCAGCCACCAAGGCAGCAGCGAAGCCAGTAGTAAAGAAGGCAGCAGCCAAGCCAGCAGCGAAAGCGGCGGCAAAGCCAGCAGCAGCACCGGCAGCAGCCAAGCCTGTCGCGAAGAAAGCAGCAGCCCCTAAGAAGGCAGCAGCTCCTAAGCCGGCAGCGGAAGCCAAGCCAGCAGCAGCGCCAGCAGCGGCTCCAGCAGCGGCTCCAGCGCCAGCTGCCAAGACCGTCCTGGCTCCAGCAGCAGCATGGCCTTTCCCGACCAGCAGCCGTCCGTAATAGCCAGCTGTGCCTGGATAAGGCAAAATACCGCTGTGTGATCTGTTTCACACGGCGGTTTTTTTTGTGGGTCAGGAATTGGATTTACCGTGACCACGCGCACGCGCGCGGTCTTTCATTTATCAAGGAGTCCGCGTGCTGGTAATTCTCAAGTTGATCGTCGACGCTGCCGCCGCCATCCTCGGCGGCGTGCTCTTGCTGCGGTTCTGGATGCAGGCGATCCGTGTCCGACCACCACAATCGGTGGCGCAGTTCACCTTCACGCTGTCCGACTGGCTGGTACGTCCGCTGCGCCGCATTGTGCCGGGTGTGGGCGGCTACGACTGGGCAAGCCTGATCGGTGCCTTCCTGGTGGTGCTGCTGGCCACCTCGGTGCTCCTGATTGGCGGCCTCGCCTTTGAATCGGTGCTGCTGCTTGCGCTGCACCGCTTCCTGTCCTGGATTATTTACGGCTTCATCGCGCTCCTGATCATCGAAGCGATCTTCAGCTGGGTGAACCCGCATGCGCCGCTGGCGCCCCTCGTACGCGCGCTGAACGACCCGCTGCTGCGTCCACTGCGCCGCGTGGTGCCGCTGGTCGGCGGGCTTGACCTGTCGCTGCTGGTGGCGCTGATCCTGCTGCAGATCGCGCTGGTTGTGCTGGGCATGGTGTTCGGAACTCGATGAACCGTGCCTGGTGCTCCGCACTGCCGGGCGGTGTGCGCCTGGCGGTGCAGATCACGCCGAATGCGAAAAAGACCGAAGTGATTGGGGTACTGGATGACGCGCTGAAGCTCAAGCTGCAGGCCCAGCCGATCGAGGGCAAGGCGAATGAGGCACTGATGCGCTACTTGGCCGAGGTGCTGTCGGTGCCGCGCAGTGCGGTCGTCATCACGCACGGCCAGACCAGCAAGCGCAAGCTGATTGACGTGAAATCGGGGACGTTGACGGTGGATGCCGTCGAAAAGCTGCTGCTTCCGATCGATTTTTTGAAATCGTAGGGCGGATAAGCGGTTTGCGCGCATCCGCGTGTTTGCGCCTCGTTGACGCATGCACGCGGATGCGCGCTTCGCGCTTATCCGCCCTACGGGTTTATTGCGATATTCCTTGCTTACGGGTGCTTGTACCCAAACGCTGCTTCGAACTTATGGGCGATCTCGTCGGCGGTGAATGCGTGGTTCTGTCCACCCTGGTGCGCGATCTTGATCGCGCCCAGCAGGCTTGCCAGGCGGCCCGTGGTCGGCCAATCCCAGCCATTGACGATACCGTGCAGCAGGCCGGCGCGGAATGCGTCGCCGCAACCGGTCGGGTCAACCACCGCCGCCGCAGGCACGCATGGGATCGCGTGACGCTCGCCCGCCGCATAAATCTCCGAACCCTTCTCGCCGCGCGTGACGATCAGCGCGTCCAGGCGCTCCGCGATCTGCGGCAGCGTCAGGCCGGTGCGGTCCATCAGCATCTCGAATTCGTAGTCGTTGCATGCCACATAGCTTGCCTCGTTGATGAACTCGATCAGCTCCGCGCCGCTGAACATCGGCAACTGCTGGCCCGGGTCGAACATGAACGGCACCTTCAGCGCGGCGCAGTCGCGCGCGTGCTTGATCATGCCTTCGCGGCCGTCAGGGGCGATGATCGCCACCGCCAGCGCGCCATGGTCGCCGACGTAGTTCTCGTGCGAGAACTGCATCGCGCCTGGGTGGAAGGCGTTGATCTGGTTGTTGTCGAGGTCCGCAGTGACGAAGCACTGCGCCGTGTAGGCGTTCCCGATGGTGCGGATCGCGCGCGTGTCGATGCCCAGCTGGCCGAAGCGGTCGAGGTATTCGGCGCCGTCCTGGCCGATAGTGGCCATGATCAGCGGTTCGCCGCCCAGCATCTTCAGGTTGTAGGCGATGTTGGCGGAGCAGCCGCCGTATTCGGTTTTCAGCGTCGGCACCAGGAACGATACGTTCACTTTATGCAGCTGGTCGGCCAGCAGCGTTTCGCCGAAGCGGCCGTGGTATTGCATGATTTTGTCGAATGCGAGCGAGCCGCAGATCAGCGAAGTCTTGGACATGAGTGGCCTTATGGATAGAAAACGGCAATACGGTAACCAGATGCCTTGACCTGGTCGAGTTCGAAATAGATGCGCACCGGCTGCTCGGACTTGCCTGCGAAGCCTTTCGCCGGCGCGACGTCCTTCGGCAGGTATTCGGCGGGCGCGAACACGCGGCGCAGCACGGTCTTGTTGTCGGCGTCGGTGAGCGCCAGTTCGACGTGCGGCCAGGCCTGCGCCAGGCTGCCCTGGTTGTGCAGGATGGTGGTGAACAGGTAGGTGCTGCCCGCGATGGTTTCGAGCTCGCCCGTCTCGATCGCCAGTTCGTCGATCTGCGCCGGCAGTTCGACGCGGCAGCCAAGCATGGCGCAGCCGGTGACGAGCAGCGGTTTCAGGGACGGGAATTGCGCCGCCAGCACGTTGCGGAAGGTGGTCAGGCCCTGGATCGACAGCGCCAGGACCAGCACCACCGATCCGATGGCCATCATCATTTGCCGCGTGCGGCCTTTTTCTTCCTTCAGGCGCACGCGCCGGACGAATTCGGGTTCTTCGTGTTCAGGTTCGGCCAGTTCCGGTTCCGGTTCCGCCTGCGGCTCCAGCTCGGGTTCCGGAGCAGGGCGCGGCGCGGGACGCGGCCTGTTCCTGCGGCCGCCTTTGCGCGCGAGCGGCGGCGCCGGGGGCAGCGGCTGCGACTCGGTCACCTCGATTTCGTCGCCGGGCGCGGATTCGCGCGTCAGCAGCAGCGCGGAGTCAGGTGCGTCAGGGGCCGGATGCACACGGTGGTCGTCGTGCGGATGACCGTCGTCGGGCAGGGCGGTGGCGACGATTTCCTCGTCGGGCGCCAGGTCGAAAGGCGCGGATTCGACTTCCGGCAGCGGCGTGGTCCGCAGGCGGATTTCGGCATCCGCCGGCGGCTCGGACTCGGGTTCAGGCTGCGGTTCTGGCTCGGGTTCGGCAACGGCTTCCGGTTCCGGGACAGCTTCCGGCTCAGGCGCGGGTTCAGGTTCCGCTTTTGGCGGTGGAGTCAGCGAGAGGTCGAAATCGAGCGTGTAGAACTGGTCGCCGCCGGAATCGGCCGGCGGTTCCGCAGCCTCGGGTTCGGTCTCGGGCTCAGGCTCAGGCTCAGGCTCAGCTTCAGGCTCGGCTTCAGCAACGGGAACTTCAGGTTCAACGGCCGGAACTTCGGCCTCGGGTGTGACGGGGAAAAACTGCTCGGCTTCGGGAACCGGCGGCGCCGCGCTGGGCGCCGCAGTCGGCGCATCCAGGTCGATCAGGGTGGCATTGCCGTCGAAGACCTCGTGGCAGGTGCCACAGCGGACTATGCCCCCACGCAGCTTGAGCTGGTCAGCTGCGACCCTGAAGGTCGTGTTGCAGTGGGGGCACCGGGTGGCGAGCGCCATGCCTTACTCGCCGGCGGAACGTGCCGGTGGTACGGTGTCGCTGCCCATCCGGCCTTGCAGGGCGACCCAGCCGTCCTGCTCGGCCCAGACGCCAAGTTTGATGAATGGTGCGTAGGCTTCGGCCACTTCCTCGGCCTGGCGCGCGAGCACGCCCGACAGGATCAGCGATCCGCCTTCGGCCACGCGGCCTGCCAGCATCGGCGCCATCAGCTTCAATGGACTCGACAGGATGTTGGCGACCACGGTGTCGAAGCGGCCGGTGGCGTGCTCCGGCCTGGCGGTGGCCAGTTGATCAGGCAGGTAATAGCTGATC
This sequence comes from Massilia cavernae, assembly GCF_003590855.1. Lineage (GTDB taxonomy): Bacteria > Pseudomonadota > Gammaproteobacteria > Burkholderiales > Burkholderiaceae_D > Telluria_A > Telluria_A cavernae. The sequence continues at coordinate 41,667 of NZ_QYUP01000154.1, read as the reverse complement.
TCGCAGTTGTTGCGCTGCGCGTTGTCCTTGGCCGATTCGATCGCTTGCGGGTCGATGTCCACGCCAGCGACGTCGCCGGCGCCCATCTTCTTGGCGACCATCGCCAGGATGCCGGAACCGCAGCCGTAATCGAGCACGCTCTTGCCCGGCGCCGGATGGGCTTCGAGCCATTCCATGCACAGGCGCGTGGTCGGGTGGCTGCCGGTGCCAAACGCGAGGCCCGGGTCCAGCTCGAGGATCAGGCCATCCGGGTCCGGCGCTTCGTGCCAGCTCGGAACCACCCAGATGTTCTTGCCGATGTGGATAGGCGCGAACTGCGACTGCGTCAGGCGCACCCAGTCCTCGTCCGCCACCGCGCGGGTGGTGAACAGGGGTACCTTGTCCAGCTTGATCGCCGCTGCCGCTTCGGCAACGATGGCTGCCTGGTCGGCGTCGACATCTGTCAGCGCCACCACGCGGCTATGCTCCCACGCGGCTTCCGCCGGCTCCATGCCAGGTTCGCCGAACAGCGGCTTCTCCTGGTCGGTGCCTTCGTCCGCGTCTTCCACCGAAACCGACAGCGCACCCGCCTCCATCAGCGCGTCAGACAGTGCTTCGGCGTTGTCGCGGGCGATTTCGATGACGACTTCGGTCCAGCTCATGCTTCGCCCTTTTTGGCGATGCTGGCCGCCTTCGGCAGGTCAGGCTTGTTGGCCAGCTTCTGCTCCAGGTAGTGGATGTTGGTGCCGCCTTCGATGAAACGGGCATCGACCATCAGCTCGCGGTGCAGCGGGATGTTGGTGAGGATGCCCTCGACCACCATCTCGGACAGCGCGATCTGCATGCGGCGGATCGCCTGCTCGCGGGTCGCGCCGTAGGCGATGACCTTGCCGATCATCGAGTCGTAGTGCGGCGGCACGTAGTAGCCGGCGTAGGAGTGCGAGTCGACGCGGATGCCAGGGCCGCCCGGCGGGTGCCATGCATTGATGCGGCCCGGCGACGGGGTGAACTTGAACGGATCTTCCGCATTGATGCGGCATTCGATCGAGTGGCCCGACAGCATGATGTCGCGCTGCTTGAAGCGCAGCCTCTCGCCGGCGGCGATGCGGATCTGCTCCTGAACGATGTCGATACCGGTGATCATCTCGGTGACCGGGTGTTCGACCTGGACGCGGGTGTTCATCTCGATGAAGTAGAACTCGCCGTTCTCGTACAGGAATTCGAAGGTGCCGGCGCCGCGGTAGCCGATCTTGCGGCAGGCTTCGGCGCAGCGATCGCCGATCTTTTCGATCAGTTTGCGCGGGATGCCCGGCGCCGGTGCTTCCTCGATCACTTTCTGGTGGCGGCGCTGCATCGAGCAGTCGCGTTCGCCCAGCCAGACGGCGTTCTTGTGTTCGTCGGCCAGTACCTGGATCTCGATGTGGCGCGGATTCTCGAGGTACTTCTCCATGTAGACTTCAGGATTGCCGAAGGCGGTACCCGCTTCGGTCTTGGTCATCGCAACGGCGTTCAGCAGGGCCGCTTCGGTGTGCACGACGCGCATGCCGCGTCCGCCGCCGCCGCCGGCTGCCTTGATGATGACCGGGTAGCCCACCTTGCGGGCGGTCTGGATGATTTCTTTCGGGTCGTCCGGCAGTGCGCCGTCCGAGCCTGGCACGCACGGTACGCCGGTGCGGATCATGGCCTGCTTGGCCGAGACCTTGTCGCCCATCAGGCGGATCGAGTCGGAACGCGGGCCGATGAAGACGAAGCCGGATTTCTCGACGCGCTCGGCGAAGTCGGCGTTCTCGGACAGGAAGCCGTAGCCGGGGTGGATCGCTTCGGCGTCGGTCACTTCGGCCGCGCTGATAATCGCAGGCATGTTCAGGTAGCTCAGCGTCGATTGCGCAGGGCCGATGCAGACGGACTCGTCGGCCAGTTTCACGTACTTGGCGTCTTTGTCCGCCTCGGAGTGAACGACAACCGTCTTGATGCCCATTTCGCGACAGGCGCGCTGGATGCGTAGCGCGATTTCGCCGCGGTTGGCGATTAGAATTTTTTCAAACATGGTAGGTTCGGTGTTTCTGTGAATGCCGGCCGGGGCCGGAACAACATGGTAACGCCAGGATGGCTGCGGCACCGGGTGCCGCGCAAGGCTCCCCTTAGCCGATCACGAACAATGGTTGACCGAATTCGACAGGCTGGCCGTTCTCGACCAGGATCTTGGTCACGGTGCCGGAAACGTCGGAATCGATTTCATTCAACAGCTTCATTGCTTCGATGATGCACAGGGTGTCGCCTTCCTTGACGGTGGCGCCCACTTCGACGAAGGCCGGCGCGCCTGGCGCGGACGAACGGTAGAAGGTGCCGACCATCGGCGATTTGACGATGTGGCCGGTCTCCACGGCAGCGGCCGGGGCGGCAGGCGCTTCCAGCGACGCGCCGGCCGGGGCAGGGGCGGAGTATTGCTGATGCATCTGCTGCGGCTGCATCATGACCATCTGGCCTTGCGGGTTTGCGGACGACTTAACGATGCGAACCTTGCTCTCGCCCTCAGTGACTTCGAGTTCGGCGATATCGGACTCGGCTACGAGGTCGATCAGAGTCTTGAGTTTTCGTAAATCCATGTGAAACCCCTTGGAATTATTGGTGTTTTAAGAGTATGCGGTACACCCAGCCATCGGCCGGCCCGCGCAAAATAGGTGAAGATGGCGAAGATTAACGCTTTTTAAGCGCGAAGTCGATGGCTAGGCGATATCCTTCCGTGCCAAACCCGCAGATGACGCCCTGCGCCACGGCTGACAAAAAGGAATGATGACGGAACTCTTCGCGCTGGTAAATATTGGAAATATGCACCTCGACAAAGGGGATCGCTACACCCGCCAGGGCGTCGCGCAGCGCAACGCTGGTATGCGTCAGGCCACCCGGATTGATGACAATCATGTCCACACCCTCCGCCCTGGCGGCGTGGATGCGGTCGATCAGCGCACCTTCATGGTTGCTTTGAAAGCAGGAAAGCGTCGCACCCGCTGCGCCAGCCTGGGCCGACGCGGCGCTTTCGATGTCGGCCAGCGTTGCAGAGCCATACACCTCGGGCTCGCGGGTTCCCAGCAAATTCAGGTTGGGGCCGTTGAGCAGCAGTAGCTTTTTTGCCATCTTGAAGGTCGTTTTCCGCGAAAGTCAGGCATTTTGCCGCCAACTATCAGCATTGGCAAGGGAAAAAATTTCCAGTGTGGAATCGTACGATCGTGCGTTTAAGACCCCAGTGCAGCCAGGTCGGCCTTCAACTCCTCGAATTTCAAACGCCCGAGATAAGTCTTTTTCACTTGGCCATCGGCGCCGATCAATACCGTATACGGCAGCCCGCCGGCCTTGTTGCCGAAGTTGCGCGCCAGCTCGGTGCCGCGGATGCCGGACACATACAGCGGGTAGGAAATCTTGAATTTCTGCGCGAAGTCGGCAATGTTGGTTGGCGAATCGATGCCGATGCCGATGATATTGATGTTCTTTGCTGCCGATTCCTTCGCCAGGCTGTCGAGTTCGGGCATCTCTTCGACGCACGGCGCGCACCACGGGGCCCAGAAGTTCACCACCAGCGCCTTGCCTTTCCACTGGGCCAGCGCCTGCGGCTTGCCGGCGGCATCGTTCATCGACTCGGCGAACAGTGCGGTGACCGGGGTCTGCGCGCCGCCGTCGGTCTGCGCAATGGTGGTGGTCACAGGACCGGGTTGTTTATGCTTGACGCCGGCATACATGCCGATTGCCAGGAAAGCCAGGGCCATGCCGCCGTAAATAACTACTGCCTTCTTGTTGATCATTTATTCTTCATTCACATTGTTAGTTTCCGCCACCAGCGCGCGCACTGCATCGATGCCGGCGCGCGGCATGCTGCCGTCCGCGCGCGGCCTGAGCGCGCCGCGCAGGTCGCGCGTTTCGTACAGCTCGGCATGCACGCCTTCGCGCCGCCACATGAAGCTCACCGTTTCCACCGGATCGTGGCGGCCGCCTTTGAAGTGCGGGGTTTCCGAGATCTCTATATTGACGTCCCGACTCAGCAGGAAGATCTCGACATCCTTCGGGCTGTCAACAAACAATTGTAAATGAATATCGTCGTGTTCCCCAGCGCTGCCGTTGAGCACGGCGCCGGTGAGGTAGGGCGAGAACTCGGACAGCGCCTCCATTACCTGTACCGCCGCCTTGCGCAGTTCGAGCAGGCGTCCGGGCTGGGTGTCGGCGTGGAACAGCGCATGGTACTTGCGCACTTCCTCCTCGACTTCGAGGTCGTCCGGGATCAGGTTGGAATTGGGCTGGTGGTCGCCCAGCACCTGGCGCGCGGCCTTGCGCTTGGCGCTGCCGTACTCCGCGCCGTCCTGCGCGATCATGCGCGCAGCGACAGCAGCGACCTGCGTACGCAGTTGCTGTTGATCGTCTTTCTGGTTTGCCATCATATTTCGATCATACTCTGGAACAGGAAATTTCAGCGCGTCAGGTAAAATCGCGTATTCCGACTTTTGCCTCCTACTCACCATGCATATTCACATCCTCGGTATTTGCGGCACTTTCATGGGCGGACTCGCGGTCCTGGCGAAGGAGGCGGGCCACAAAGTGACCGGCTGCGACGCCAATGTCTACCCGCCGATGAGCACCCAGCTCGAAGCCCAGGGTATCGAACTGATCACCGGCTTCGGCCCGGAGCAGACCGAGCTGAACCCGGACCTGTATGTGATCGGTAACGTGGTTTCGCGCGGCAATCCGCTGATCGAGGAAATCCTGAACCGCAGCCTGCCGTATGTATCCGGCCCGCAGTGGATTGGCGAACATATCCTGCGCGACAAGTGGGTACTGGCGGTGGCCGGCACGCACGGCAAGACGACGACGTCGGCCATGCTGGCCTGGATCCTGGAAGACGCGGGCTATTCGCCCGGCTTCCTGATCGGCGGCGTGCCGATGAACTTCGGCATTTCGGCGCGCCTGCAGGGCGCGGCGCCGTCCGACTTCTTCGTCATCGAGGCGGACGAATACGACACCGCCTTCTTCGACAAGCGCAGCAAGTTTGTGCACTATCACGCCAAGACGGCCGTGCTGAACAACCTCGAATACGATCACGCCGACATCTTCCCGGACATCGGTGCCATCGAAACCCAGTTCCACCACCTGGTGCGCACCGTGCCGGGCGTGGGCCGCATCGTCGTCAACGGCGACGAAGCCTCGCTGGGCCGCGTGATGAAGCGCGGCTGCTGGAGCGAGAAGGAGACCTTCGGCGCATCGGCCGGCGTCAACTGGACCATCGTCGAGCATCCGGGCGGCGCCTCGTTCGACGTGCTGTTCAACGGCGACGTGGTGGGCGCCGTCAATTGGTCGCTCACCGGTAAACACAACCGCTCCAACGCGATGGCCGCGATCGCCGCCGCCCGCAACGTCGGCGTAACGCCGGCGCAGGCGGCCGAGTCGCTGTCGCGCTTCGAAAGCGTCAAGCGCCGCATGGAAGTACGCGGCGTGGTAAACAACATTACCGTTTACGACGACTTCGCCCACCACCCGACCGCGATCGCCACCACCGTCGGCGGCCTGCGCCAGAAACTGGGCGCGGCGGGCGGCGCGGGCGGACGCATTTTGGCGGTGCTGGAGCCGCGCTCGAACACCATGAAGCTGGGCGCGATGAAGGATGCGCTGCCAGGCAGCCTGAAGGACGCCGACCTGGTGTTCGGCTTCGGCAGCCAGCAGGCGCTGGGCTGGAGCTTGGCAGACGCGCTGCACCCGCTGGGCAAGATCGCGCACAGCTTCGACCAGCTCGACTACCTGGTCGGCGCGGTGGTCGACGCGGCCCAGCCGGGCGACCATATCCTCGTAATGAGCAACGGCGGCTTCGGCGGCGTGCACCAGAAACTGCTGGACGCGCTGGCATGATCGCGGACGCGCACATTCTGTATTTGCACGGCTTCCGCTCCTCGCCGCGCTCGTTCAAGGCGCGCGTCGTCCATGAGCGGCTGAAGGAGCTGGGCCGCGTCGATGAACTGATCCTACCCCAGCTGCCTGCATCGCCGAAAGAGGCGATGGCGCTGGTGACCACGCTGGTCGACCGCTACCCGGCCGATCGGCTGTCCATCATCGGTTCCTCGCTGGGCGGGTTTTATGCCACCTGGCTGGCGGAGCAGATGGGCTGCCGCGCGGCGCTGCTCAACCCGGCCGTCGACCCGCTCAAGGACCTCGACCAGCACATCGGCGTCACCACCGAATACCACTCGGACAAGCCGTTCGAGTTCAAGCGCGAATACATCGACGAACTGCGCGAACTGAAGATTGCCGCCATCACGAAGCCTGAACGCTACTTCCTGCTGGCCGCGACCGGCGACGAGGTGCTCGACTACCGCGACATGGTTTCCCACTACGCGGGCGCGCGCCAGCACGTCATCGACGGCAGCGACCACGCGATTTCGGAGTTTCCCCGGTATGTGGACGAGGTTTTGGCCTTCTGCACGGCGGAAGCGGCGCGGTGAGGATTGCGTCGCTGCGCCGGGCCCTGTGGCACCGGCACGTCAATGGCGTGGGCGCGCCGGCCGCGATGCGCGGCTGGCTGACCACCGAAGGTTCGCTGACCGCGCGCCTGGTCGCGCACAGCAAGGCGTTTCGCGTCCAGCGGCTGCATCAGGGGCCGAGCACCTGCCTGGCCGACGAGGCGGGCGCGATCGGCATGGCGCGCCCGCGCCGCGTGCTGGAACGCGAGGTGGTGCTGCGCTGCGACGGCGTGCCGGTCGTGTTCGGGCACACTGTCGTCACGATCAGCAGCACGGCCAGCGACTGGCCGCTGTTTTCGGCGCTGGGCGAGCGTTCGCTGGGCAGCACGCTGTTCTACGACCCGCTGGTCAAGCGCGGCGAACTGGAATTTGCGCGGTTGCGGCCGGGCCACCCCTTGCTGGCGCGCGCACGCGCGGCGCTGGGCGGGATGGAAGACACTGTTTACTACGCGCGCCGCTGCCTGTACCGGCGCCGCAATGGAACGCTGCTGGTCACCGAGGTTTTCATGCCCGAGGTGACCGAGCTGGCGCCCAATACACATAACAAATAAAAGGCATCATGAATCTATTCTTCGAAGAGTCCGGCGATTTCAAGGCCGGCACCGTGTTGTCCCACGCCGGCGAGGCCTACCAGGTCGAACTGGCCAGCGGCAAGCGCACCAAGGTCAAGGCCAAGGACGTGCTGCTGCAGTTCGAGAAGCCGGATCCGTCCGAATTGCTGGAGCAGGCCAAGGTGGTGGCGCAGGACGCCGACCTCGAGTTCCTGTGGGAAGTCGCGGGCCAGGAAGAATTCGGCTTCGCCGAACTGGGCGCCGAATACTTCGGCCACGCACCGCTGCCGGTGGAAGCCGCGGGCCTGATCCTGGCGCTGCATGGTTCGCCGATCTACTTCTACAAGAAAGGCCGTGGGCGCTACAAGGCCGCGCCCGAGCAGGCGCTGCGCGCCGCGCAGGCCGGCATCGAGAAGAAGAAGCAGCAGCTGGTGATCCAGGCTGCCTACGTCGACGAGCTCAAGGCCGGCAAGCTGCCGGCCGCGATGCAGCCGCTGGTGAACCTGCTGCTGTTCAAGCCCGACAAGAACACCATCGAATACAAGGCGCTGGAAGCGGCCGCCGACGAACTGCACACCACGCCGCAGCGCCTGATGCTGCAGGTGGGCGGCGTCGCGTCGCCGAAGGACCTGCACATGGCGCGTTTCCTGTTCGAGAATTTCCCGCGCGGCGCCGGCTTCCCGAACGTGGCGCCGCCGTCGGCGCCGGGCGGCCTGCCGCTGGCCGAGGTAGCCGCGTTCTCGATCGACGACGTCACCACCACCGAGATCGACGACGCCTTCTCGGTCGTTACGCTTCCCGACGGCATGGTACGCGTGGGTATCCACATCGCCGCGCCCGGCCTGGGAGTGAAACCGGACGACGCGATCGACAAGATGGCGCGCGGCCGCATGTCGACCGTGTACATGCCGGGCGATAAGATCACCATGCTGCCGGACGATATCGTCGACGCCTTCACGCTCGCCGAAGGCAAGACCTGCCCGGCGCTGTCGCTGTACGCCACCCTGAACCCGGCCGACTGGTCGGTGCTGTCGACCGTTACCCGCGCCGAACTGGTGCCGATCCAGAGCAACCTGCGCCACAACGACCTCGACGACCTGGTCAACGAGGAGACGCTGGCCAGCGGCGAGGGCGAGTACCCGCACAAGGCCGAACTGGCGCTGCTGTGGAAATGGGCGCTGCAGCTGGAAGAAGGGCGCATGAAGAAGCGCGAAGGCTTCGGCCTGAAGCCGGAGCAGAACAACCGCGTCGACTACAACTTCTATGTCGAGGACGACGTGGTGTCGGTGGTACGCCGCAAGCGCGGCGCGCCGCTGGACAAGATCGTGGCCGAGCTGATGATCTTCGCGAACAGCACCTGGGGCAAGCTGATGCACGACACCGGCGTGCCGGGCATCTACCGCTCGCAGGGCGCGGGCAGCGGCGCCGGCTGGGCCGCCAAGATGCAGGTGCGGATGGTGACGCACGCCGCGCCGCACCAGGGCCTGGGCGTCGACCAGTACGCGTGGAGCACCTCGCCGCTGCGCCGCTACACCGACCTGGTGAACCAGTGGCAGATCCTGGCCTGCGCCGAGCATGGCGTGACCGCGCCGCTGGTGGCGCCGTTCAAGCCGCGCGACGCCAACCTGTTCGCCATCGTGTCGGCCTTCGATGCGGCCTATGCGGCCTACAGCGACCACCAGCAGAACATGGAACGCTACTGGTGCCTGCGCTGGCTGGGACAGGAGGATGCGAAGCAGGTCGATGCGGTGGTGCTGAAGGAGGACGTACTGCGCCTGGTCGACATCCCGCTGATCATCCGCCTGCCGGGCATGCCGCAGGTGGCGCGCGGGGCGCAGGTCACGCTGGATATCCTGCGCTGGGACGAGGTCGACCTGTCGATCGAAGCGCGCCTGCTGGAAGTGGCGGCGGTGCAGCCGGCCGAGGTGGACCTGGAGTTCGATGAAGAGGAAGCGGATGCGGGTGAAGCCAAGACTGAAGAGGTGGTTGAGGCCGAGGGCGTTGTCGCTGTTGTGACGACTGATCCGGAACCCGAGCCGGAGAAAACGCCCGAGGCACCATAACTATTGTTAGCTCGTCGTTCCCGCGAAAGCGGGAACGACGGCGATAATTTCGCTGCGCCATCCGCGCTCGTGCGGGTTAGAATTGCCCATTCTTAGTTTCAACAGCGAAGCACTGCGTGAAGTATTTTCGACAACATAGCATCCTGACAATCGCGCTTGCGGTGTCGGTCGCAGTCCATGCAGCCCTGCTTGCAGTTCGCTTCGCCGCGCCGGATGCGTTCCGGCTCGAACCTACCGATCCCGGCCTCGAAGTCATCCTGGTCAACGCCAAGCACGACAAGAAGCCGACCAAGGCCCAGGCGCTGGCGCAGGCCAATCTGGAAGGCGGCGGCAACGCTGCCGAAGGCCGCTCCAAATCCCCGCTGCCCGATCTGCGCCGCATGGAAGCGGGCGAGAGCGTCAAGGCCACCCAGCGCCGCATCGCCGAACTCGAACAGATGCAGCAGAACCTGCTGACCCGCGCGCGCAAATCCGACTTCAACGCCGCGCCTGTCACGGAGCGCGATAAGCCCGACCCCAGCCGCACTGGCGCCGACCTGCTGGAGAGCAGCAAGGCGATCGCGCGCGCCGCCGCCGAAATCACCCAGCGCATCGAGGACGAGAACAAGCGCCCGCGCAAGACCTTCCTGTCGCCGGCCACGCGCGAAGTCGGCTACGCGATGTACTACAAGACCTTGCAGCGCCGCATCGAGGAAATCGGCACGTTGAATTTTCCGCAGGTAAACGGACGCAAAATTTATGGAGAACTGGTGGTCTATATTCCTATCTTCCAGGATGGCACCATCTATCAAAAGGATGGCGGCGCGCGCGTCGAAAAAAGCTCGGGCAACCCGGACCTCGACAAGGCGGCGCTGGCCATCGTGCGCCGCGCGGCGCCGTTCGGAAAGTTCCCGCCCAAAATGCTGTCGTCCGACAAGGATGACCTGTGGGTGGTCATCACGCGCTTCAAGTTCACCCGCGACGAGCGGCTGGAGTCCGACCTGCGCGGGGGGGCGCAATGATGGACCGCTACTGCGTCATCGGCAATCCAATTGGCCACAGCAAGTCGCCCGCGATCCACGCGGCCTTCGCCCGGCAGGCCGGCCAGGCGCTCAGCTACGAGACCTGCCTTGCGCCGCTCGACGGCTTCGCCGACACCGTACACAAGCTGATCGACAGCGGCTACCGCGGCGCCAACGTCACCGTGCCGTTCAAGATCGCCGCGGCGGAACTTGCCGGCACATTGACCGAGCGCGCGCGCGCGGCCGGCGCCGTCAACACCCTGAGCTTCCGCGACGGCCGCATCGCCGGCGACAATACCGATGGCGCCGGCCTGGTCAACGACATCCTGCATAACGCGGGCGTGGCGATCGCCGGCAAGCGCGTGCTGCTGCTGGGCGCGGGCGGCGCGGCGCGCGGCGTCATTCTGCCGCTGCTGGAACAGGCGCCGGCCGAACTGGTGATCGCCAACCGCACCCTTGCGACCGCCGAAGCGCTGGTGAAGCAGTTCGGTTCGCCGCTGCTGCGCGCCAGCGAATTCCAGCGCCTGTCCGGGGCGTTCGACATCGTCGTCAACGCCACCTCGGCCAGCCTGGCCGGCGACCTGCCGCCGATACCGCCTGAAACTTTTTGCCCAGAAACACTTGCTTTGGATATGATGTACGGAAAGCAGCCGACCGTATTCATGGAGTTCGCGGCCCGGCATGGCGCCACGGTGCGCGACGGGCTCGGGATGCTGGTCGAGCAGGCTGCCGAGGCGTTTGCCACCTGGCGCGGCGTGCGCCCGGATACGGCCGGCGTGCTGCTGCACATGCGTTCACAACTATAACGACATTACGTATGCCAAAAGCAAGAGGGGGCAAGGCTGCCAAAGCGCGCCGGCCCTGGATCAAGTGGCTCGTGCTGGGGCCCATCGCCATCGTGCTGCTACTGCAGCTCTATTTCTTCCTGATGATCTGCTGGTGGTCGGTGTTCAATCCATCCTCGACCAGCATGATGCGCCACCAGATGTCGGCCCTGCAAGAGACCAACCCGAAGGCGCAGATGCGCCACCAGTGGGTGCCGTACCAGCGCATTTCGAACCATCTGAAACGCGCGGTGATCGCATCCGAAGACGCCAATTTCAACGAACATGACGGCGTCGACTGGGTCGCGCTGCAAAAGGCCTACGAGAAGAACACGCGCCGCCACAAGGTGGTCGGCGGCGGCTCCACCATCACCCAGCAGCTGGCCAAGAACCTGTTCCTGTCGGGTTCGCGCAGCTACGTGCGCAAGGCGCAGGAGATGGTGATCGCCTTCATGCTGGAAACGGTGATGAGCAAGGAGCGCATCCTCGAGATCTACCTGAACGTGGTCGAGTTCGGGCGCGGCGTGTTCGGCGCCGAAGCGGCCGCCCGCCACTATTTCAAGACCAGCGCCGCCGGGCTCGGCACCGCCCAGGCCGCCAAGCTGGCCGTGATGCTGCCCAACCCGCGCTACTACGACCGCCACCGCGACACCCGCTACCTGGCGCGCCGCACCAGCCTGATCCTGATCCGGATGAACTCGGCCGACTTGCCTTAGCATAAATTGCCGGAAAAACAGCTTCCCCGAGCCAAAATTTACGTTTCGGGGTGGCCGGGCAATGGCCTAACGGGTACACTTGCGCTGTTCCGCAACACGGCCGAGAAAAGCGCATGATCAACGTATTCGTCCTACAGAATGGCCGACTCAACCAGGTACCGATCGAGACCCGCGAGGATCTCGAAAACGCCACGCCCGTCTGGGTCGACCTGACCGACCCGAACGACGACGAACGGGCCTGGGTCAAGGCGATCTACGGCGTGATCCTGCCTGGCGAGGACGAGGTCAAGGACATCGAAGCGTCGGCGCGCTATTACGAAGCGGAAAACGGCGACCTCCACCTGCGCACCGATTTCCTGCTGGAAGAAGACGACGGCCCGTCGCGGGTCGTGACCGTGGCGTTCATCCTGGCGCGCAAGATGCTGTTCTCGATGCACACCGACGACCTGCCGGTGTTCCGGCTGGTGCGCATGCGCGCGCGCTCGCGTCCCGGCTCGATCGCCGACTACATGGACGTGCTGCTGGACCTGTACGCCACCGACGCCGAGTACTCGGCGGATGCGCTCGAAGGCATCTACCTCGACCTCGAGGAAGTCAGCCAGCGCGTGCTGCAGAAAGAATTCACCGACCACGACGCGCGGCAAGCGCTGGAACTAAGATCGCACGCGAGGAAGACTTGAACGGGCCGGATGCCGCCGCAACATGATGGACACGCGCGCGCGGTCAGCTTCCTGATGGCGCGGACGGCTGGCTCAATGCGTACCAGTTCGAGGAAGCGCGCCAGATCTTGCGCGACAAATCGAATAGCGGAACGGACACGTCCTTCCTGTTCGACAAGAATCAACTTCCCTGATGGATGCCACCGTCGTTTTCATCAACATTAACCAGAACAAGATCATCAAGATTCTTCTCGGTGGCCTCGTGGCTTCCTAGCCGCCGGACGCTGATCGCGAGCATCTACGGCATGAACTCCGCCGCTGGTTCACTGAGCTGGACGGGGCGTTCGGCTATCCCGTGGGCGCTGGGGCGAATGCTGACCTCGGCGAATCGCGCCGCTTCCGTACTTCGGCACCGCGGCTGGCTGAAGTAAGCGCCGCAGGTCAGACGGTACCAGGGCTGTGGATCACCCAGGCGGTGCAACAAGCGCCAGGATGATTGCAGCTTGTCGAATCGACCGGCTTGTCAGGTGGGGTGGTCGAACCCGGCTTCGATGGCGAGCTGCTTGTCTGCCGACTGGCCCCAGCCGGTAGCCGCGACCAGCATGACCGCCGCGCCGCCCGGTAGGGCGCGGACCTGGCGCGCCAGGTCGTAGCCATTCATGTCCGGCAGGCCGATATCGAGCAGCGCCACCTGCGGCGCGAACGCCGTCAATTGCGCGATACCCGCCGCCGCCGTGTAGACGGTCCTGGCCTCGCAGCCAAGCAGTTCGAGCGCCATCGCAAGCGTATCGGCCGCATCGGCATTGTCGTCCACGACCAGCACGCGCAAGGCGTCGATTCGTCCTGCCCCTGGCGCGCCGGTTTCGCCGACGATGGCAGCGGCGCTCAAGGGCAGGCGCACCACGAACTCCGAACCCAGGCCCACGCCCTCGCTGAACGCGCGGGCGCTGCCGCCGTGCAGGGTGACGATGCCCTTGACCAGCGCCAGGCCGATCCCGAGGCCGCCCTGGGACCGGTCGAGCGCCGGTTCGAGCTGCGAGAACATATCGAAAATCGAGGCAAGCGAGCGTTCCGGGATGCCGATGCCGTTATCCCGCACCGAGATGGCCGCCTCGCCGTCCTGGCGGGCCGCCTCCAGCCGGATATGCCCCCCGCGCGGCGTGTACTTCGCCGCGTTGGTGAGCAGGTTCACGGCCACCTGCGTGAGCCTGGTGGCGTCGCCGTCGACCACCAGCGCTTCGGCCGGCAGCGACACGGTGAGCGTATGGCCCGACGCATCGAGTAGCGGAGCCACGTCCGCGGCAACCGCCCTGACCACCGTGGCCAGGTCGAGCGGCGCGCGCCGCAGTTCCATGCGCCCCTGGGTGATGCGCGAGATTTCCATCAGGTCGTCGACCAGGTGCCTCATATGATTCAGCTGGCGCTCGAACACCGGCAGCACAGGTTCGAGCGCGGCGTAGCCGGCGGATTTCAGTTTCATCACTTCGAGTGCGCTGTGCATGGGCGCGAGCGGATTGCGCAACTCATGCGACAGCGTAGCGATGAATTCGTCCTTCCTGCGGTCGGCCAGCGACAGCTGTTCGTTGAGCGCGTGCAGCCTGGCTTCGGCGCCGTATCGCGCCTCGAGCGCGGCTTCGGCAGCCTGGCGCGCCGCCAGTAGTTCGCGTTCGTAGGCGCGCCTGTCGTCCGCCACCAGCAGCGCGAACTCGTCGAAAGCGGCATCGCCGTGGCGGCGCCGCACGATATTGATCAACAGCGGTATGCGCGTGTCGTCGCGGTGGCGCATTTCGACCTGGACTTCGGCGACCGATCCCTGCAACTGCAGGATCGGCGTGATATGGGTTTGGTGGAACAGGCGTCCGCCGATGGTGAGCAGGTCCTGGACCCGGACCTGGCCGACCAGCTGGCTGGCCTCGTAGCCGAGCCAGCGGCAGATCGTGGCGTTGGCGCGCCGTATCAGTCCGTCCGTCCCGGCCAGCAACAGCCCGCAGGCCGCATGCTCGTAGAGCGCGTCATCGGGCGGACACGCGCCCATCATTGGCGCTCCAGTACCAGCGCCAGGAAGGCATCGATGGCCGTGGCGGTGGCGTCCGGCGCGCTCAGGTGCGGGCAATGGCCGACGTTGTCGATGATCTCCAGCGTGCTGCCGGGAAGGTGCTGGTGCAGGTAGCCGCCCACCGTGCGCGGCGCGATCGGGTCGTCGCTGCACTGCAGGATCAGCGCCGGCACGGGCGGCCGGGCCAGGTCGCTGCGATGGTCGGCGAGGAAGGTGACGCGGGGCAGCCGCCACATGCTTTGGTCGCAGCCGAAACCGTGCGCGAACAGTAGCGACACCGGGCCGCTGCCGTAGCACTGCACCTTGTTCCTGGACTGGACCGACATGGCGCCGGATCAGGCCAGCTTCGCGAACACCCGCCGCGCGGCGGCGATGGTTTCGTCGATCACGGCGTCGTCGTGCTGGGCAGAGACGAAGCCCGCTTCGAAGGCGGCCGGCGCGAAGTACACACCCTCGTCCAGCATGCCGTGGAAGAAGGCGTTGAACATGGCGCGGTCGCCCGCCATCATCTCGGCGTAGCTGGCCGGGACGTCTTCGCTGAAGTACAGGCCGAACATGCCGCCCACCGAGTCGGCGCAGAAGGTGATGCCGGCTTCCTTCGCCGCTTCGGTCAGGCCGGCGGCCAGGCGCGCGCTCTGCGCCGCCAGGCGGGCGTAGAAGCCCGGCTGCTGGATCAGCTTGAGCGTGGTCATGCCGGCCGCCACCGCGACCGGGTTGCCGGACAGGGTGCCGGCCTGGTAGACCGCGCCCAGCGGCGCCATGTTGTGCATCAGTTCCGCGCTGCCGCCGAAGGCCGCCACCGGCAGGCCGCCGCCGATCACCTTGCCCAGCGCGGTCAGGTCAGGCTGGATGTCGTACAGTTCCTGGGCGCCGCCGAGGGCGACGCGGAAGCCGCACATCACTTCGTCGAAGATCAGGATGGCGCCGTGGCGGGTGCACAGGTCGCGCAGCGCCTGCAGGAATTCAGGGGAGGCCTTCACCAGGTTCATGTTGCCCGCCACCGGCTCGACGATCACGCAGGCGATGGTGTCGCCCATCGACTCGAACGCGTCTTCGACCTGCGACACATTGTTGTAGTCGAGGACCAGGGTGTGCTTGACGAAGTCCTCCGGCACGCCGGCCGAGGTGGGGTTGCCGAAGGTGAGCAGGCCGCTGCCGGCCTTGACCAGCAGGGAGTCGGCGTGACCATGGTAGCAGCCTTCGAACTTGATGATCTTGTCGCGGCCGGTGGCGCCGCGCGCCAGCCGCAGCGCGCTCATGGTGGCCTCGGTGCCGGACGATACCAGGCGCACCTGCTCGATCGACGGCACCAGGCGGCAGATTTCCTCGGCCATTTCGACTTCGGCTTCGGTCGGCGCGCCGAACGACAGGCCGCGCGCGGCCGCTTCCTGCACCGCCTTCACCACTTCAGGGTGGGCGTGGCCGACGATGGCCGGGCCCCAGGAGCCGATGTAGTCGATATAGCGCTTGCCGTCGGCGTCCCAGAAGTAAGGGCCTTCGGCGCGCGTGATGAAGCGCGGGGTGCCGCCGACCGAGCGGAAGGCGCGCACCGGCGAATTGACGCCGCCTGGCGTGGTTTTCTGGGCGCGCGCGAACAGCGTGTCGTTCTTGGAAATTTGCTCAGTCATGGATTACTCGATGTTTTGGGTTGGAGTCGCGGCCGCCTGGGCCGATGCGAAAAACTTGTTGGGCACCAGCTTGCCCATGCCGAAGCGCTGGGCATTGGCCAGCGCGCCTGCGGCGAAGTCCTGGGCCTGCCGCGCCGCCTGCAGCGGCTCGGTTTGGGCCGCCAGCAGTGCCGCCAGCGCGCCCGAGATGGTGCTGCCGGCGCCAATGAAGGGGCCGGGCAGGAGCGGCGTGCTGTAGCTGGCCACCACGCCTTCGTCGTTGAACAGGGTATTGGCCAGCGTGCCGCGCGGCGCCTCGGTGCCGGTCACCAGCACGTAGGCGCAGCCGGTGCCGGTCAGTTCGGCCACGTGCTCGGCCACGGCGCCGGGCGTCTCGCGCCAGGTTTCGGCCATGCGCGCCAGTTCGACCTGCGACAGCAGCAGCATCGTCGCCTGCGGCACCAGGATCTGGCGCACCGCGGTCAGCATGTCGTCGTCCAGCAGGCCGGAATCGGGAAGGCCGGACATGAAGGGATCGAGCACCAGCGGGATGTGCGGGTAGTCGGACACGATTTCGGCCACCGCCGCCACCTGCTCGACGCTTGCCAAAGGGCCAACCTTGAAGGCGGAAACCGGCATGTCCTCGAGCAGGACCCGGGCCTGGTCGATCACCCAGCCGGAGTCGATTTCGTGCATGTCGTCGACGCGCGCGGTGTCGGCGATCAAGATGCCGGTGGTGACGGACAGGCCGTGGCAGCCCAGCGCGGCGAAGCACGCGAGGTCGGACTGGATGCCTGTTGCGCCGATCGGATCGGAGACGCCGAAGCACAGGATGAGAGGTGGAGATTGGTTTTGCACGGCGGGTAGATTAAGATACCTGATTCGGCATTTTACTAGATAGAAGGATCAACAACGTGAGTAGCAAAGAATCAACCGTCGCCTATCAGACCTGGATGTGCCTGATTTGCGGCTGGGTATACGATGAAGCGGCAGGCGCGCCGGAAGAGGGCATCGCCCCCGGCACCCGCTGGGCCGACGTCCCGATGAACTGGACCTGCCCGGAATGCGGCGCCCGCAAGGACGACTTTGAAATGACCGATATCTGACGGCCGGGAGCGGCGCCCTGTACGGCGGATAAGCGGGCTGCCGCCGAGGCCGCATCCGCGTACCAGCAACGTCGTGCAGCCATCGTGGTTCCATATAAGTTGACGTGCTGCAACACATATGCGCACAACGGCGTTGCCCTATGGTATCTTGCTGCATCAGCCGAGTGAACCGAATATGACGACATCGCCGCAACCGACAGCCCTGAAAATCATGGTAATCGACGACAGCAGTACGATTCGCCGATCCGCCGAGATTTTCCTTGGCCAGGCAGGATACCAGGTGGTGCTGGCCGAAGACGGCTTCGACGCCCTGGCCAAGATCAACGATCACCATCCGGCGCTGGTGTTTTGCGACATCCTGATGCCGCGCCTGGATGGCTACCAGACCTGCGCCCTGATCAAGAAGAGCGCGCGCTTCCACGCCACCCCGGTGGTGATGCTGTCCTCGAAGGACGGCCTGTTCGACCGCGCGCGCGGCGCCATGGTCGGCTCGAGCGCCTACCTGACCAAACCATTCAGCAAGGACAGCCTGCTGGCCGCGGTGCGCGAGCATACGGCCGCCGTCCCTGCCCAGTCTTGAACCGATACGAATCCCGGAGCGCCCCTTGGCCATTCAAAAAATCCTCATCGTCGACGATTCGCCGACCGAACGCTATTACCTGACCGACATCCTGGTGCGCAACGGCTTCACCGTCACCACCGCCGACAACGGCGAGGAAGCACTGGCCCGGATCAAGGAAGACAAGCCGGAGCTGATCCTGATGGACGTGGTCATGCCGGGAGCGAACGGCTTCCAGGTGACCCGCGCCATCGCGCGCGACCCGGAACTGGCGGACGTCCCCATCATTATCTGCAGCAGCAAGAACCAGGAGACCGACCGCATCTGGGGCTTGCGCCAGGGCGCCAGGGACTACCTGGTCAAGCCGGTCGACCCGGCCCAGCTGCTGGCGCGCATCGCCAGCCTCGGCGCCTGATCCGATGAACGTGCGCGACGAGGGCGCGGCGGCCGGCGTGGCGACGCCCGGCCTGGAAAGCCCGCGCCGGAGCGATCCGGCCGGGCGCCGCGAGCGCCTGCGCGTCTACCAGCAGCAGCTGCTCGAACGGATGCAGGCCGCCCGCACCAGCGGCGGCGCACGCCTGCAGCAGCTGGGCGTGATGATCGGGAACGAGCGCTTCCTGGTCGACCTGGCCCAGACCGGCGAGATCGTGCCGCTCGGGACGGTGTGCCCGGTGCCCCTGACCCAGCCCTGGTACCTGGGGCTGTCCAACATCCGCGGCAACCTGGTTGGCATCATCGACTATGCGCGCTACCTCGACGCAGGCGAATCGTCCGCCGCTCCGGGCAGCCGGGTGCTGACCTTCGCGGCCGGCCTTGGCTTCAACTGCGGCCTGCTGGTGACGCGCGTGCTCGGCCTGCGCCAGGCGGCGGGCATGGAAGCGGCCGGCGAACGCCTGCGCGACGGCGAAGGCAACGAATGGACGCCGCTCGACCTGGCCGAACTGACACGCGAGCCGCGCTTCCTGCACGTGGGCGCAGCCTGATTCATCGATCAACAAGCAACACTGAAGGCCGCACAGATAGCGGCCGCTTATTAGGGATGGGGAGCTGTAATGGGATTTGCGTGGAAAGGTTCAGCCGGAGTTCTCTCCGAGGAAAAGCATGACGCCGTAGCGGTATTGGCGGAGCCTGAAACCGGCGCCGGCCCGGCGCCGCTGGAAGCCGCAGCGCAGCCCACGCCGGCGGCGGAAGCTCCCATGCAGCCGGACGCCGCCGACGACGCCAGCCCGCTCAGTATCGGCGGCGCCATCCGCCGCAAGCGCGGCGCGACGCTGGAAGGCGACGATACGCTCGACAACCCGCTGCCTTTCATCGGCCACCTGTCGCTGCCGCGCCAGCTGCGCATCCTGCTGATGGTGTTCGGCGCCGGCATCCTGGTCACCATTTTCGCGCTGTGGCGCAACGCCGCCAGCAACGAGGTGGCGTCGGCCCAGACCCAGATCGCCAGTGACGCGCTGATGCACTCGCAGCGTATCGGCAAGGCCGCACCGAACGCGGTGCAGGGCAATGCCGCCTCCTTCGACCAGCTGCAGGAGAGCCGCGCCATGCTGACGCGCGACCTGAACCTGCTGTCGCGCGGCGGCGAGTACGCCGGCCAGGCCATTCCCGCGGCCCCAGGCAGCATGAACAAGCCGCTGGCGGCGGTGCGCGCCAAATGGGTCAGTTCCGACAACGCGGCCGGCACCATCCTGAAGATGAAGCCCGAGCTGACCGGCTTCGAGAAGACCTTCAAGCAGCTCGACACACTGTCGCCGCAGCTGCTGTCGCTGAGCGAAGAGCTGCTGAACGCAAAAATGCAGTCGGGCGGCAGCGCCCGCGAACTGGCCGCGCTGGGCCGCCTGATGATGCTGACCCAGCGCATGGCGCGCAGCTCGGGCGAGTTCCTGACCGCCGCCGGCATTCGCTCCGAGACCGCGTTTCAGCTGGGCCGCGACATCACCGTGGTGCGCAACACCATCGACGGCTTCCTGAACGGGAACGCGCAGATGCAGCTGTCGCCGGTGCGCGACGCCGACACCCGCGACAAGGTCGTGCAGCTGAAGACGACCTTCGACGCCTACCAGCCGCTGATGACGTCGGTCCTGCGGGACCTGCCGAAGTTCGCCGCCGCCAAGGCCGCCGAACAGTCGATCTTCTACGAGAACGAAGAGGTCCGCAAGCTGCTGTCCGACCTGCAGGGCGGCTTCCGCAGCGACCAGGATTCGGCCAACATCTGGCTATGGGTGCTGGTGGTGTCGTCGGTGTTCACGCTGATGGTCGCGGGCAGCGTCAGCCGCGTGATGCTGCAGGACTCGCGCATCCGTACCCGTGGCGCCGACCAGCGCCGCCAGGAAGCCGAAGCGATGCGCCTGATGGCGCAGGCCAAGGAAGAAGAGGCCAAGGCCACCAACGAACAGAACCAGGCCGCGATTTTGCGCCTGATGAACGAACTGCAGGAAGTGGCGGACGGCGACTTGACGGTGCACGCCACGGTGTCGGAAGACATCACCGGCGCGATCGCAGACTCGGTCAACTACACCGTGGAAGAACTGCGCGGGCTGGTCGAGCGCGTCACCGCGACCGCCGAGCAGGTGACCTCGGCATCGACCAATGCGCAGGACATTTCCAGCGAACTGCTGAACGCGACCGAACAGCAATCGCGCGAGATCCAGGACGCGTCGTCCACCGTCCTGCGCATGGCGGGCGAGATCAACGACGTGTCGCGCTCCGCCAACGAATCGGCCGACGTGGCGCGCCAGTCGGTGGCCGCGGCCCAGCAGGGTTCGACCGCGGTGGAAAACGCCATCAAGGGCATGCACGAGATCCGCGAGCAGATCCAGGAAACCTCCAAGCGCATCAAGCGCCTGGGCGAATCGTCGCAGGAGATCGGCGAGATCACCGAGCTGATTTCCGACATTACCGAACAGACCAACGTGCTGGCGCTGAACGCGGCGATCCAGGCCGCGTCGGCCGGCGAAGCGGGACGCGGCTTCTCGGTGGTTGCGGAAGAGGTGCAGCGGCTGGCGGAACGTTCGGCCGAAGCAGCCAAGCAGATCGGCGCGCTGGTGCGCACCATTCAGACCGACACCCATGACGCGGTGGCCGCGATGGAAAAATCGACCCAGGGCGTGGTCGAGGGAGCCAGGCTGTCGGATGCGGCGGGCGCCGCGCTGTCGGACATTTCGCGCGTCTCGAACCGCCTTGCGGAGCTGATCCAGGGGATTTCGTTCGCAACCGAACTGCAGGCCACGTCGGCTAACGGCGTCGCCCACAACATGCAGCAGATCCTGTCGGTGACCGAACATACCCAGGACGGCACCCAGCAGACCGCCCAATCGATTCGCCAGCTCAGCGTGCTGGCACAGGAGCTGAAAAATTCGGTGTCGCGCTTCCGCATCGCTGCGTGAACCGCGCACACCCTGACTGTTCAAGGCTAGCATGACCATGACTGATTCTTCGCACGCACCGCGCTTCGACACCGGGCCGCTGTCCTGGGTCATGAGCGAAATCCGCGATGCGCTGGTGCGTTCGCGCGATGCGCTGCTGGAAGCGGCCACCCGCGGCCGCGACGGCCAGGCCACGTCGCTGCAGCACGCGCGCGCCCACCTGCACCAGGCCCACGGCGCGCTGCAGATGGTCGACGTCGACGGCGTCGGCACGCTGACCCAGGCCGCCGAGGAGGCGCTGGGGCGTTTCCGCGACGGCACCCTGCCATGCGACGCCGCCGGCGCGCAGGCGGTGGCCGGCCTGTACCAGGCCGTGATCGAATACCTCGAGGAGCTGTTGTCCGGCGCGCCGCCGCAGCCGGCCCGCCTGTTCCCCTACTACCGCGACGTGCTGGCGCTGCTGGACGCCGGGCGCATTCATCCGTCCGACCTGCTGTTCACCGACCTGTCGGCGCCGGTGGCGCTGCCGGCGCGCGCGCCCGGCGCCGCGCCCGACTACGCCGCGGCCCGCGCGCGTTTCGAAAAGAACCTGCTGCCTTTCCTGAAAAGCAGCGATGAAGCCACCCGCCGCAGCCACGCCAGCGTGATGGCGCAGGCAGTCGCGGAAGTCGAGGAAGCGCAGCAGGATCCCGCCGCGCGCAGCTTCTGGCTGGCGATGCGCAGCTTCGCGGAACTGGCGGCAGCCGGCCAGCTGGCCGGCGACCTGTACGTCAAGCAGCTGTTCGGCCTGATCAACCTGCAGATGCGGCGCCTGTCGCAGGGACAGGGCAGCCTGCCCGAAGCGATGCTGCGCGACGCGCTGTTCTTCATCGCGGCCGCGCCCGAACCGCTGGAAACGGCGCGGCCGCTGCGCCGCGCCTACCGCCTCGACGGCATGGTGCCGGCCGACTACGACGCGCGCCGCTACGGCCGCATCGACGCCCAGGCACTGAAGGAAGCGCGCGAAGCGCTGGCGCAGGCGCAGTCCACCTGGGACAAGGTGGCGGCCGGGATCGATCCGGCGCTGGAATCGGGTTTCGAGAATGCGTTGCTGGTGCTGGAAGACGCCAGCGCGCGCCTCGGCGCCGCGGCGCTGGCGCAGCTGCTGCGCGAGCTGGGACGGGTAGCCAAGGATTCCCTGGCATCCGGCCGCAGCGAGCAATTCGGCCTCGAGATGGCGACCGCGCTGCTGTTCGTCGAACATGGACTGGACCAGATCCGCCAGCTGCCGCCCGGCTTCGAAGCGCAGGCCGAAGTGGTCGGCGCGCGCCTGCTGGCGCTGGCCGCCGGCGAAACGCCGCCGGCCGCGCCCGAGTGGCAGGGCGACCTGTCGCGCCAGATCCAGCAGGGCCAGACCGTGGCCGTGGTGGCGGGCGAACTGAAAGCAGGGCTGCGCCAGGTCGAGAAGGTGCTCGACGATTACTACGCCGACGCTTCGCGCCGGCCGACGCTGGCCCAGATCGACCCTGTGCTGCACCAGCTGTACGGCGCACTGGCGGTGCTCGACCAGGATGCCGCGATGCGCGCCGCCGCCCATGTGCGCACGCGCGTGGCTGCGTTGGCCGCCGGCGACGATTCCGATCCCGCGGCGGAAACCGCGTCGCTGCAGAACATCGCCCGGAACGTGGGCGCGCTCGGCTTCTTTACCGACATGCTGGGCCAGAACGTCGACGACGCGCGCGAGCGTTTCGAGTTCGACCAGCAGGAAGGCATGTTCCGCCCGGTGCCGTTCGAAAAGGCTCCGGTCGCCGATACCCCGTTCGACCAGGAGGCCGAGGAGATCCAGGCCGCACCTGCGCCTGCCGAGGCGCATGCCGAGGCGCATGCAGCCGAACCAGCCGAGCCGGAGCCGGAGGCGACGCCGCAGGGCGACGCCGCGATCGAAGCCGAACTGCTGGAGATCTTCATCGGCGAAGCGCAGGAAGTGCTGGCCTTCGTCCACGCCACGCTGCCTGCTGCGCGCGGCGAACCGTCGAACCAGGAAACGCTGACGCTGCTGCGCCGCTCCTTCCACACGCTAAAGGGCAGCGGCCGCATGGTCGGCCTGGACAGCTTTGCCGATGCCGCCGCCGCAGTCGAGCGCGTGATGAACGTGTGGCTGTCTGAAGCCCGCGCAGCCAGCGAGACCTGCTTGCCCTGCTTGTCGCATGCCGCGGCGAGAGCGGCCTGGGTGGACCAGCTCGGCGATCGAAGGCCTTTCTCGCGCCGCCACGGGCGCAAAAGGCGCGGTGCTTGCCGCCGCCCGCGTGCAGGAGATGCGGCGCGTTCGAGCTGGCCCGAGCCTGGTCGAAGCGCTCCGCCGCCTGAAACCGCGCGCCCGGCCGCCGTCGCAACGTGATCGGTTCCCCCCGGCACGCACCGCCTGCGGCGCCGCTCGAGGACAACATGAAGCGGATCGGCGCGAACCTGGCCACCGCTGCCGCTGTATAACATTACGCTCGCCGAGCCCGATGAACTAACGCGCCTGCCTGACCAGGTTTCCGGCGAAATGCGCCATGAACCGCAGCGTCCGGGACCCCGAAGCGCTGAAGCCTCGCACCGAACGCTGGCCGGCGCACCGTCGGCCACCGTGGTGGGCTCGGCGCGCTGCGTGAACTGGCCCACGCGCTGGAATGGTGCTGCAAGCGTGGCGCCGCCGCCGCCGGTGCTGGACGGCGCACAGCGCGACCTCTGATGAAACCCTGGTGCGCGCGCCACCGATTGTTTGCAGCGTTTTCGCGCTGGCGAACTGTCGCCCGCGAGCGCCGGAAACTGGTGTCGCGCCTGAATGCCCTGCGCGAGCAGCTGGCAACGCAGGAAGCGGCATCGGCCTATCCCGGCGCCGACAGCGAACTGGCGTCCCGCCTCGATGCGCTGTTCGCCGCGACGCTGGAAGGCCTGATCGACCAGCCGCCGGCACTGGCCGAATCGGCCACGCGCGAGGCCGGCGCCAGCACGCAGGCCGAAGCCGGCAGCACCGACATCGACGACATGTTCGACGCCGCCTTCGACGACGCCTTTGCCTTCGACGCGCCGGTACTGGAGCAGGCCGCCCCGCCAGCCACGGAACCCGCCGTGGAACCGGCCGGCGAGGAAGTCGAGGACGAAGACGAAGTCCTGGTTCCCGAACTGATCGCCGAGGCGCCGACGCCGGAATTGACGGGCGCGGCAGTGGAACTCGTGCCTGAACTTGAACCTGAACCTGAGCCTGGGCCGGAAGGCTTGCTGGAACCTGAAGCAGCCGAAGCCGGGGCGGCAGCACCGCTCGCCTTCGCCGACGACATCGACGCCGACCTGCTGCCGGTGTTCCTGGAAGAAGCCACCGACCTGCTGCCGGAAATCGGCCAGAACCTGCGCCAGTGGCAGGGCAATCCAAACGACCCTGCGCCCGCTCAGGCGGTGCTGCGCGCCCTGCATACCGTCAAGGGCAGCGCGCGCATGGCCGGCGCGATGCGCCTTGGCCAGCACACCCACGAAATCGAAACCCAGGTCGAGAACATGGTGCACGCGGCGACCACCGCGCCTGCCGCGTTCGACGAGCTGATGGTCAACTACGACCAGGCGCTGGTGCTGTTCGAGCAGCTGCAGCAGCCCGCCATCCCGGCAGCGCCGGCGCCCGCGACGGCCCAGGCGCAGCAGCAGGCCCCGGAAACGGTGGACGAGGTGCTTGCCACGCAGGCCCGCACGCCGCTGGTGCGGGTACGCGCCGACATCCTCGACCGCCTGGTCAACCAGGCCGGCGAAGTGTCGATCACCCGCTCCAAGCTGGAGAACCAGGTAGGCGTGCTGAAAACCTCGCTGTCCGACTTCTCGGACAACCTGCAGCGCCTGCGCGAGCAGTTGCGCGAAGTGGAGATGCAGGCGGAAACGCAGATCGCGTCGCGCATGTCGATCGCCGGCGAGCGCGAATTCGACCCGCTGGAGTTCGACCGCTTCACGCGCCTGCAGGAGCTGACCCGCATGATGGCGGAAAGCGTCAGCGACGTCGCTTCCTTCCACGAAAGCCTGACCCGCACGGTCGATGCCGCGACCTCCGACCTGGGCGTGCAGTCGCGCCTGACGCGCGACCTGCAGCGCGACCTGATGCGCGTGCGCATGGTGCCTTTCGCCAGCCTGGCGGAGCGCCTGTACCGCGTGGCGCGCCAGGCCGCCAAGGAAGTCGGCAAGCGCGTCAACCTCGACATCCGCGGCGGCGCGGTGGAGATCGACCGCAGCGTGCTCGAGCAGATGGCGGCGCCGTTCGAACACCTGCTGCGCAACGCCATCGTGCACGGCATCGAGGCGCGCGAGCGCCGCGCAGCAGGCGGCAAGCCCGAGACCGGCGAACTGCTGGTGCAGGCCAGCCAGCAGGGTAATGAAGTGGTGATCCAGTTCAGCGACGACGGCGCCGGGCTCGATCTCGAGCGCATCCGCGCCAAGGCGCGCGCCAGCGGCCTGCTGGCGCCCGGCGTCGAAGTGAGCGACGCGGAAGCGGCGGACCTGATCTTCGAACCCGGGTTCTCGACGGCGGAATCGCTGACCGAGCTGGCCGGCCGCGGCGTCGGCATGGACGTGGTGCGTTCCGAAAGCCAGGCGCTGGGCGGGCGCATCGCGATCGCCACGGAGCCGGGCAAGGGCGCACGCTTTACCATCCACCTGCCGCTGACGCTGGCGGTAACCCAGGTGGTGCTGACCGCCAGCGCGGGCAACAGCTTCGCACTGCCGTCGGTGCTGGTGGAGCAGGTGTTGCAGGTGAAGGAGGACGCCCTGCGCCAGGCCCACGATACGGGCGTGATTCGCTACCAGGGCCAGGATGTAGCGCTGCACTACCTGCCCGCGCTGCTGGGCGACGCCGATGCGCAGCCTGCGTCGCAGCGTTCGTGCCCGGTGCTGATCCTCAAGAGCGGCGCCGAGCGCGTGGCGATCCACGTCGACGAGGTGCTGGGCAACCGCGAGGTGGTGGTCAAGAACATCGGCCCGCAGCTTGCCCGCATGGCCGGCATCGCCGGCGCTACCGTGCTGGGTTCCGGCGACATCGTGCTGATCTTGAATCCGGTGGCGCTGGTGCACCAGGTCGCGGGCCATGCGCCGCGCGTGGCGCAGCCGGCGCGGTTCGATGCGCATGCGCGCAAGGCCGTCATCATGGTGGTGGACGATTCGCTCACGATGCGCAAGGTCAGCCAGCGCCTGCTCGAGCGCGAAGGCTACCAGGTGGTATTGGCCAAGGACGGCGTGGACGCGCTGGAGCACATGCAGGAAACTCGTCCCGACCTGATGCTGGTCGATATCGAGATGCCGCGCATGGACGGCTTCGACCTGACCCGCAACGTGCGCGGCAACGAGGCGACGCAGTCGGTGCCGATCATCATGATCACCTCGCGTACCGCGGACAAGCACCGCAACTACGCGCTCGACCTGGGCGTGAACGCCTACTTCGGCAAGCCCTACCAGGATGACGCGCTGCTGGCGGCGATCGCCGGCCTGCTGGACCGTCAGGACTTGACCACGGCGTAGCGTTCCAGCGTTTTTTTGCGCGCTTCATCATGCATCACCAGCGGCTCGGGATAGTTCTCCCCGAGCCGTATTCCCTTCTCCTCGAGTACGCGCCGCAGCACCAGCCACGGCGCGTGGATCGCCCTTGCATCCAGCGCGGACAGCTGCGGCAGGTAGTGCCGGATAAATTCGCCATCCTTGTCGAAGTGTTCCGACTGCGTGACCGGATTGAAGATGCGGAAAAAGGGCTGCGCATCGCATCCGCTCGACGCCGCCCACTGCCAGCCGCCGTTGTTCGACGCCAGCTCGTAGTCGACCAGCTGGCGCGCGAAATAGCGTTCACCCAGGCGCCAGTCGATGCCCAGGTCCTTGACCAGGAAGCTCGCCGTCACCATGCGCAGGCGGTTGTGCATGAACCCGGTCTGGTTGATCTGCGCCATCGCGGCATCGACCAGCGGATAGCCGGTGCGGCCTTCGCACCATGCGGCGAAGGCGGCATCGGCCTCCGGCCCCGATTCCCACCCCACCCGCTCGTAGGCAGGCTTGAACGGATGCCCGGCGACGTGCGGATTCCGGTACAGGATCATCGCGTAGAACTCGCGCCACACCAGTTCAGACAGCCATACCGGAGCGCCGCCGCTGCCGCCGCCATAGCCGATCATCTTGTTCACCTTGGCGACCAGGTGGCGGATCGACACGGTGCCGAAGCGCAGGTGCACCGATAGCCGGGAAGTGCCGGGCAGCGCCGGATAGTCGCGCGCATGGGCGTAGCCGGCGATCCGGTCGAGGAAGGCGTCGAACACGTGCGCGCCGCCGCTCATGCCGGCCGGGACGCCGGGATCGGCCGGCGTGAAACCCAGCTGCGCCAGCGAGGGCAGGACGGGCGCATGCGGCGGTTTGGCAAGCCGCGGCGCGTAAGGCTCGACCGGCCACGGATCGACGCTGTGCGGCTCCGCGCCCAGGCGCTTGAGCCACGCGTCTTGTAGGGCGTGTACACGGTGAACGGCTGGCCCGCCAGGGTCAGGATCTCATCCTGCTCGAACACCACCTGGTCCTTGAAAGTGTGCAGCGCGCGGCCATCCGCTGCCAGCCGCGCCGCCACCTCGGCGTCGCGCGCGATGGCTTCCGGTTCGTAGTCCCGGTTGGTGAACACCGCTTCCACGTCCAGCTCGGCAGCCAGCGCCGGCAAAGCCTGCGCCGCGTTCGCGTGGAGCGCGATAAGCTGTCCTCCAAGGTGCCGCAGCTCCGCATCCAGCTCGGCAATACTGGCGTGGATGAAGCTGATGCGGCGGTCGCCGGCCGGCAAGCCATCGAGGAAGGCCTTGTCATAGACAAATACGCAATACACTTTTTCCGATGCAATCAACGCGTGATGCAGCGCAGCATGATCGAGGCTGCGCAGGTCGCGGCGGAACCAGACCAGTGATTTTTTGAAGCTCATTTATACGTGTCCGGGGTCAAGGATGTGCCGTTTAACCGCGCGCGGCTGGGCGCTTCCAATGGCCGATCAGGCAAATCAGTGTAAACTATCGAAAAGAGCATCGTTGTAGCCCGGTTTTGTAAAAAACACCAGAGAGTGAGCCAAGAGAGAGTACGCGTATGAAGAAGAGCAAAATCGGCAAATCTCTGCCTATCCACGGGCTTGCACCACATCCGCCTGTCGAACAGGAGCATAGCGCCATGACGACACCATCGACGCTCAATCTCGCCAATCATTTCCTCATCGCAATGCCATCGATGCAGGATCCGATTTTCGGCGGCACCGTGGTTTACGTCTGCGAACACAACGACAAGGGCGTGCTCGGCGTGGTCATCAACAAGCCGACCGACATGACCATGGACGTGTTGTTCGACCGCATCGACCTCAAGGTATCCGAAGGGCTGCATTCCGACGTCGTCAACGAGCCTATCATGTTCGGCGGCCCGGTCCAGGACGACCGCGGCTTCGTGCTGCATTCCCCGGGCGGGCGCTACTCGTCCTCGCTGGCGGTGACCGACGAGGTTGCTTTCACCACATCCATCGACGTGCTCGAAGCGGTCGCCGCCGGCGATGGCCCGCAGCGCCTGCTGGTGTCGATCGGCTACGCAGGCTGGAGCCCTGGCCAGCTTGAAGAGGAGATCAGCCGCAACGGCTGGCTGACCGTCGGCGCCGACGCCCATGTGCTGTTCGACCTGCCGATCGAGCAGCGCTATACCGCCGCCATCAAACTGCTGGGCATCGACCCCTTGATGCTCGCCTCCGAGGCCGGCCATGCGTAATGGTTGAGCTCGTTTTCGGCTTCGACTTCGGCATCAAGCGCATCGGTTTGGCCATGGGCAACACCCTGACGGGCCAGGCCCAGCCGCTTGCCGTCATCAAGGCCATCGACAACGCCGCCCGTTTCCAGCAGATCGGCGCGCTGATCGCCGAGTGGAAACCAAGCCGCCTGGTGGTCGGCGAGCCGCGCCATCCCGACGGCGCCGAGCACGACATGACCTTGCGTTGCCGCCGCTTCGCCAACCAGCTGCATGGCCGCTTCAAGCTGCCGGTCGAACTGGTCGACGAGCGCTACTCGTCGGCCGTGATATCGTCCAGGCGCGGCGAAGTCATCGACGCGAAAGCGGCCTCCATCATTTTGCAACAATACTTTGACGATCATGCCAACAACAACTGAACAGTTCGACGCGGAGGCGCTGTACCGCGAGCTCCTGCAGCAGGTGCGCACCGGCCTGCAGGACGTGGAGAACGCCGCCATCGTCGGCATCCACTCCGGCGGCGCCTGGCTGGCCCAGCGCCTCGCCCACGACCTAGGCGTCGAAAACCGGCTCGGCTTCATCGACGTTTCGTTCTACCGCGACGACTACGCCAAGAAGGGCCTGCACCCGGACGTCAAGCCGACCCACATCGGCTTCCCGGTCGACAGCGCCACCATCGTGCTGGTCGACGACGTGCTGTACACCGGCCGCACCACGCGCGCGGCGATCAACGTGCTGTTCGACTACGGCCGCCCGGCGCGCATCATGCTGGCGGCGCTGGCCGACCGCGGCGGGCGCGAGCTGCCGGTGGCCGCCGAGTTCGTCGCCACCCGCGTGACGCTGGGCGCGAACCAGTCGCTGGCGCTGGCGCGCGGCCCTGAAGGACAACTTACGCTAACCATTGAAGACGACAATGCTTAACCCGCAACTGAACAAGAACGGCGAACTCCAGCACCTGCTGACGATCGAGGGCCTGCCGATATCGATCATCAATCACATCCTCGACACCGCGTCGAGTTTCGTGAGCATCTCGGACCGCGAAGTGAAGAAGGTACCGCTCATGCGCGGCAAGAGCGTGTTCAACCTGTTCTTCGAAAACTCCACCCGCACCCGCACCACCTTCGAGATCGCATCGAAGCGCCTGTCGGCCGACGTCATCAACCTGAACATCCAGGCTTCCTCGGCCAGCAAGGGCGAGTCGCTGCTCGACACGATCGACAACCTGTCTGCGATGAGTGCGGACATGTTCGTGGTGCGCCACTCGCAGTCCGGTGCGCCCTACCTGATCGCCAAGCACCTGGTCGACACGAAGCAGACCCACGTCCACGTGGTGAACGCCGGCGACGGCCGCCACGCGCACCCGACCCAGGGCCTGCTCGACATGTACACGATCCGCCACTACAAGAAGGACTTCACCAACCTGCGGGTGGCGATCGTCGGCGACATCCTGCACAGCCGCGTGGCGCGTTCGGACATCCACGCGCTGACCACGCTGGGCGTGCCCGAAGTGCGCGCCATCGGCCCGCATACGCTGCTGCCGGGCGGCCTGGAACAGATGGGCGTGCGCGTGTTCACCAACATGGAAGAAGGCCTGAAGGACGTCGACGTGATCATCATGCTGCGCCTGCAGAACGAGCGCATGAGCGGCGCGCTGCTGCCGTCGGCGCAGGAGTACTTCAAGAGCTACGGCCTGACGCCCGAGCGGCTGGCGCTGGCGAAGCCGGACGCAATCGTGATGCACCCCGGCCCGATGAACCGCGGCGTCGAGATCGACTCGGCGGTGGCGGACGGCCCGCAGGCGGTGATCCTGCCGCAGGTAACCTTCGGTATCGCGGTCCGCATGGCGGTGATGAGTATTTTGGCGTACACACGGATGAAACTACATATCAAGAACGGCCGGCTGATCGACCCGGCAAACAAGATTGACGCGGTAAGGGATTTGTTCATCGCCGACGGCAAGGTAGCCGCCCTAGGGACCGCGCCGGCCGGCTTCGCCGCCGACCGCATCATCGACGCCACCGGCCTGGTGGTCGCTCCCGGCCTGGTCGACCTGTCCGCGCGCCTGCGCGAGCCGGGCTACGAATACAAGGCCACGCTGGAATCGGAGATGCAGGCGGCAGTGCAGGGCGGCGTCACCAGCCTGGTATGCCCGCCCGACACCGACCCGGTGCTGGACGAGCCGGGCCTGGTCGAGATGCTCAAGTACCGCGCGCGCAACCTGAACCAGGCCCACGTGCACCCGCTGGGCGCCCTGACCATGGGCCTGAAGGGCCAGGCGCTGACCGAGATGGCGGAACTGACCGAAGCCGGCTGCATCGGCTTCGCCCAGGCCGAGCATCCGATCGAAGACACCACAGTGCTGATGCGCGCCATGCAGTACGCGAAAACTTTCGGCTACACCGTCTGGCTGCGCCCCCAGGACGCCCACATCGGCAAGGGCGGCATCGCGCACGCCGGCCCGCTGGCATCGCGCCTGGGCCTGTCCGGCGTGCCGGTGATGGCCGAGACCATCGCGCTGCATACGATCTTCGAACTGGTCCGCGGCACCGGCGCACGCGTGCACCTGTGCCGCGTGTCGTCCGCGGCGGGGCTGGAGCTGGTGCGGGCGGCCAAGAAGGAAGGCCTGCCGGTGACCTGCGACGTCGGCGCCCACCACGTCCACATGACGGACGCCGACATCGGCTTCTTCGATTCGCGGGCGCGCATCGATCCGCCGTTCCGCAGCCAGCGCGACCGCGACGCGATCCGCGCCGGGCTGTTCGACGGCACCGTCGATGCGATGTGCTCCGACCACACGCCGGTCGACGACGACGAGAAATTGCTGCCGTTCGCGGAAGCTTCGCCCGGCGCCACCGGTCTGGAGCTGCTGCTGTCGCTGGCGCTGAAATGGGCCGACGACCATGCGGCCGGGCAGGGCGGGGCACAAGAACAGGCGCCGCTGTCGCGCGCGCTGGCACGCATCACCTGCGACGCCGCGCGCGTGGCGGGACTCGATGCCGGCCACCTGGCGCCGGGCGCAACCGCCGACGTGGTGCTGTTCGACGCAGGCGCGCGCTGGACGGTGCAAGCGCAGGCGCTGGCCAGCCAGGGCAAGCACACGCCATTCGTCGGCTACGAGCTGGCGGGGCAGGTGAAGGCAACCATCGTCGCCGGGCACGTCGCCTTCGAACGCCAGTAATCCTCAGGCACGCATCGCCGCGCACGCCACCGGGCGGCGCGCCGATGCGCGCCCAGTCGGTGCATCTTGAAACCAATCTTCGCCTTCCGCCTTTTCCGTATCCTCGTGCACCTGTTCGAGGGCCTCGCGACCTGCGCGCTGCTGTTCCCGTGGGTGGGAACGGGGCGCCGCAACGCGCGCATCCTGAACTGGTCGCGCCGCCTGCTGGCGATCTGCAACGTCACGGTCGAAGCGCCGGGCGGCGTGCCGGCACTGCAGCACGCGCTGATCGTCGCCAACCATGTGTCGTGGCTCGACATCTTCGTCATCAACGCCGTGCATCCCTGCCGCTTTGTCGCAAAGTCGGAGATCCGCGCATGGCCGGTGCTCGGCTGGCTGGTCGCGCAGGCAGGCACCGTCTTCATCGCGCGCGGCAGCCGGCGCGATTTGCGCCACGTGTTCAAGGGGCTGGTGGCCGCGCTCGAAATGGGCCAGCGCGTCGCCTTCTTCCCGGAAGGGACCACCGCGCCGCAGGGAACGGTGCTGCCGTTCCACGCCAACCTGTTCGAGGCGGCGGTGGATTCGAAGGTGATGGTGCAGCCTTACGCGCTGAAGTACGTCGACGCGCGCGGCGCCTTGCATGAGGCGGTCGACTACACTGGCGGCACGACGTTTGTGCAGAGCGTGGTGAAGATCCTGTCAAGCCCGCCGATCCGCGCGCAGCTAACCTGTCTGCAGCCAATCGACGGCGCCGGCGCCCATCGCCGCGCGGTGGCCGAACAGGCGCATGATGCCATTGCCGGCGCGCTGAAAGCCGCCTGACTATTTTTTCTGCTTGCCGCTGTGCGGTTTGTACTCGGGGCAGTCGACTTGCAGCAGGCTGCGGTCGTCGAGGCAGATGGCGGTCAGCTTGCCGCCCCAGACGCAACCGCTGTCGAGGCCGATGACCTTGTCGCGCAAAAGCAGGCCGAGCGCGGACCAGTGGCCGAACACCACCGTCACGTCCTGCGTCCGCCGCCCCGGCAGCTCGAACCACGGCACCAGCCCGGATCCTTCCGGCGCGCCGGCGCTTTCCTTCTGTTTGAAGTCCATCACGCCATCCGGTGTGCACAGGCGCATCCGCGTGAGGGCGTTGACGATGCAGCGCAGGCGGTTGTAGCCGGCCAGCGATTCGTCCCAGCGGTCCGGCTTGTTGCCGTACATCTGGCGGAGGAATTCGACCCAGCCGTCACCGCGCAAGGCATCCTGCACTTCGCCGGCCAGCTCCATCGTGCGCGCGGCGGTCCATTGCGGCAGCACGCCGGCGTGCACCAGCAGGTGGCCACCGGCCAACATCGCCAGCGGGCGCTGGCGCAGCCAGGCGATCAACTCCTCGCGGTCGGGCGCGGCCAGGATCTCGTCCAGCGTGTCCGATGGCGACACCGCCTGGGCGCCCGCGGCGACCGCCAGCAGGTGCAGGTCATGGTTGCCGAGCAGGGCTTCGACGCGGCCGCCACCCTGTACCTGCAGCGCACGCACCCGGCGCAGCGCGCCCAGCGAGTCGGGGCCGCGATTGATCAGGTCTCCCACGTAGAGCACGCGCGCCTCGCCGCCGGCATCGGCATGGATCCGTTCCAGCAGCACCCCGGCCTCGTGGGCGCAGCCCTGCAAATCGCCGATGGCGTAAGTCTTCATGTCGTTCCTGCCCGCGCGCGTGATGAGAATATTAAGAAGTCCGCAAGTTTCGCATAGAATTATGCCTTCGGATCACACACGCGGGCGGCATATTCCATGATTCTTGTTACCGGCGGCGCCGGCTTTATCGGGTCGAACTTCGTCCTCGACTGGCTGGAACAGTCGGATGAGCTGGTGCTCAACCTCGACAAGCTCACCTACGCCGGCAACATGGACAACCTGGCGCGGCTTGAGGGTGACCGGCGCCACCAGTTCGTGCGCGGCGATATCTGCGACCGCGATGCCGTGCTGGCGCTGCTGCAGCGGCACACACCGCGCGCCATTGTCCATTTCGCGGCCGAAAGCCACGTCGACCGTTCGATCCACGCGCCGGGCGACTTCATCACCACCAATGTCAACGGCACCTTCGCCTTGCTGGAGGCGGCGCGCGCCTACTGGGGCGGACTGGATGCTGGGCAGCGCGGCGCCTTCCGCTTCCTGCATATCTCGACCGACGAGGTGTACGGCTCGCTCGGCCCTGGCGACCCGCCATTCACCGAAGCCACGCCCTACGCGCCCAACAGCCCCTACTCCGCGTCGAAAGCGTCGTCCGACCACTTGGTGCGGGCATACCACCACACATATGGTTTACCCGCGCTGACCATCAACTGCTCGAATAACTACGGGCCATTCCAGTTTCCCGAAAAGCTGATTCCGCTGGTGATCGCCAATGCGCTCGCCGGAAAGCCTTTGCCGGTATATGGCGACGGTGGCCAGGTGCGCGACTGGCTGTATGTGGGCGACCATTGCCGCGCAATCCGCCGCGTGCTGGAAGCGGGACGGCCGGGCGAGGTGTATAACGCGGGCGGCGGGAACGAAATGAAAAACATCGATGTGGTGCACGCCTTGTGCGCTATCCTCGATACGCTGGCGCCGAAAGCGCAAGGCAGTTATGCGAGCCAGGTCAGCTTTGTTCCCGACCGTCCCGGCCATGATCGCCGCTATGCTGTCGATGCGGGCAAGATAGGGCGCGAACTCGCCTGGTGCCCGCTTGAGACTTTCGCGTCGGGTATCCGCAAGACCGTGCAGTGGTACCTCGATAACCAGCAATGGGTGGCCAATGTACAAACCGGCGCGTATATGTCCTGGGTCGAGAAAAACTATGTGAACCGGGGGAATGCATGATCAGCCAGGCAGCGCGCAAGGGAATCATCCTGGCGGGAGGCTCCGGCACGCGCCTGTATCCCGTCACTGTGGGCGTGTCGAAACAGCTGCTGCCGATTTACGACAAGCCGATGATTTATTATCCGCTGACGACCCTGATGCTGGCCGGCATCCGCGATATCCTGGTTATTACGACGCCGCAGGATACGCCGCGCTTCCAGGAATTGCTGGGCGATGGTTCGCAGTGGGGAATCAGCCTGTCGTATGCGGTGCAGCCGGCGCCGGAGGGGATAGCACAGGCCTTTGTGATTGGCCGCGATTTCCTCGGCGGCAAGCCGTCGGCGCTTATCCTCGGCGATAACATCTATTATGGCCATGGGCTGGAACAGAAACTGGCCATGGCAAATGCGCGCATCGATGGCGCCACCGTGTTTGCCTATCATGTGCTCGATCCTGAACGCTATGGCGTGGTCGAATTCGACGACCACCAGAACGCGGTGTCGATCGAGGAAAAACCGCTGGCGCCGACATCGAATTACGTGGTTACGGGCCTGTATTTCTACGATGGGCAGGTGTGCGATATCGCGGCCGGCATCAGGCCATCGGCGCGCGGCGAGCTGGAAATTACCGATGTTAACCGGACTTATCTCGATGCCGGATCGATGTCGGTCGAGGTAATGGGCCGGGGCATGGCCTGGCTCGATACCGGTACCCACGAATCGCTGCTGGAAGCGTCGCAATTCATCGCGACGATCGAAAAACGCCAGGGCCTGAAGGTGGCCGTGCCTGAAGAAATGGCTTACCGCAAGGGTTATATCGACGCCGCCGCGCTGGCCAAGCTGGCCGAACCCCTGAAGAATAACGGCTACGGCCAATACCTGCTGCGCGTCCTCAACGATAGGGTGTTCTAAATGAAAGCTACGCCAACCGCGATGCCGGAAGTCCTGGTCTTTGAGCCGAAGGTATTTGGCGACAGCCGCGGCTTTTTCTACGAAAGCTACAATGCGCGCGAGTTTTTCGAACAGACCGGCCAGAACGCAAATTTTGTGCAGGATAATCACTCGCGCTCCGCCAGGAATGTCCTGCGCGGCTTGCATTACCAGATCCGCCAGCCGCAGGGAAAACTGATCAGGGTTATCCACGGCGCGATTTTCGACGTGGTGGTGGATATCCGTCGCTCCTCGCCATTTTTCGGCCGCTGGATCGGCGTCGAGCTGTCGGCCGAGAATTGCCGCCAGCTGTGGGTGCCGCCGGGTTTCGCGCACGGCTTCGTGGTCACCAGCGACAGCGCCGAATGCCTGTACAAGACCACCGATTACTGGTCGCCCGAGCATGAACGCTCGATCCTGTGGAACGATCCCGAACTCGCCATCGACTGGCCGCTGTCTGGCGAGCCTATGCTTTCCGGCAAGGACAGCCATGGCGTGCTGCTTGCCGACGCCGAAGTATTCGCATGAAGATATTGCTGACCGGCGGTAGCGGACAGCTTGGCTACGAGCTGCAGCGCAGCCTGCAGGGGCTGGGCGAGGTCGTCGCGCCCGGACGTGCGCAGATGGACCTGGCCGACCTGGCGCAGGTGCGCGCGGTGATCCGCGCCGTCCGCCCCGGCCTGGTCGTCAATGCGGCGGCATACACGGCGGTAGACCAGGCGGAAACCGAGCCGGCCGTGGCGCGCCGCATCAACGCGGAGGCGCCCGCCGTCATGGCGGACGAGGCGCGCAAGCTGGGCGCCGCCATGGTCCAGTATTCCACCGATTACGTGTTTGATGGCAACAAGCAGGGCGCCTACCTGGAAAGCGACGTGGCCAATCCGGTCAATGTCTATGGCGTCACCAAGCTCGAGGCTGAACAGGCGGTCGCCGCGGCCGGCATCCCTCACTTGATCCTGCGCACCAGCTGGATGTACGGCATGCGCGGTAAGAACTTCCTGCGTACGATGCTCGAGTTCGGGCAGGAACGCGACGTGCTGCGCGTGGTGTGCGACCAGCACGGCGCACCGACCTGGAGCCGGACGGTGGCGGACACCACCGCCTTGCTGCTGGCGCACGTGCATGCCGGCGGGAGCGCCGGGTGGGACGCGCACGGCGGCATCTATCACCTCAGCAGCCAGGGCGAGGCCAGCTGGTGCGAATTCACGCAAGCGATTGTCGATATCGCCGGACTGGAGTGCCGGGTCACGCCGATCACCGCCGCCGAGTATGGCGCACCCGCACGCCGCCCCCGCAATTCGCGGCTGGATACCGGAAAGCTTGGGGCGATCTGCCGCCTGCCGCACTGGCGTGAAGCGCTGGCGCTGTGCATGACCTAGCTGCTGCTGCCGGTTCAATATTTCCAAATGTAAATAACCTCGGCATGGCCCGATGATCCGGGCACAATCGTTGGTTGCCAGAAACGTAACTATTCAGCCTGAATGAACACGGCAATGAGCAGTTGTAAACTATTGGCTATTGCCGCATCATGTCGGCATGCCACCGAAACCGCCTCGTCCCGACCTCACGCAGCTGTCCGATACCGACAAGGATCGTCTCATCGACGTGCTCTTTGCACGCATGGATGCGCTTGAGGCAAAGCTGGGAATGAACAGCCAGAATTCGAGCAAGCCACCATCCTCGGATGGACTGGCCAAGAAGCAGAAGACTAGCTCGTTGCGCGGCAAGTCTGGCAAGGCGGTTGGCGGCCAACCGGGCCATAAAGGCAGTACACTCAAGCGGGTGGCCGAGCCCACCAGTACGAAGGATTATCCGCCGCCGTCGCATTGCAACCGCTGCCACAGTGCGCTGGCGCTCGAACAGGCGCAGGTGCTGGAGCGCCGCCAGGTATTCGATGTGCCTGCGATGAGCTTCGAGGTGGTGGAACACCGTGTCTACACGGTGGTCTGCGCCTGCGGTCAGCGGCACGACAGCGTATTCCCGGCTGCGGTCGGCGACCTTGCGCAATACGGCCCGAACGTGCGCGCACTGGGCGTGCATCTGACCCAGGGCCAGATGCTGCCATATGCCCGCGCCGCCGAGTTGATTGGCGAGATGACGGGCTGTCTGTGTCGCCAGCAACCCTGCTTGCCTGGGTTGGCGAAGCGAGCCTGGCCCTGCAGGGTACAGCCGACCTGATAGCGCGGCAATTGCACCACGCGCCAGTGCTGTGCGCCGACGAATCGGGCTTGCGCGTGGATGGCAAACTGCACTGGATGCATGTGGCGGCCACGGCGGAACTGACCTGGTATGGCATGCACGCAAAGCGCGGCCTGGATGCCATCGTCGCGCATGGCATTCTCCCCAAACGCATCGGCGTTCTGGTGCATGATTGCTGGGCCCCTTACTGGAAACTCGACGATGGCCTGCATGCCTTGTGCAATGCCCATCTCCTTCGAGAACTGGTGTATGCGCAGGAAGTGACTGGCCAGCAATGGCCGACCGCCATGACGGAACTGCTGCTCAACGCCCAACGACTGAGCGCGGCGGCGCGACAGCAGGGCCGGCCATTTGATGCCGATGCCATCGCCGCCTTCACCATCGTCTACAACGACATCGTGCGCCAAGGGGAGCAATTGAACCCTCCCCAACTCAAACCAGACGGATCATCCGGTCGCTGCAAGCAATCCGACGCCTATAACTTGCTGCGCCGCTTCCGGCTGCACGCCGATGCTATCTTGCGCTTCATCGCCGATCCGACCGTCCCGTTCTCCAACAATATTGCCGAGCGGGCCGTCCGCATGCCCAAGGTCAAACAAAAAATATCGGGATGCTTCCGCACCATTGCCGGCGCCGACAATTTCTGCATCATTCGCTCCTGCCTCGACACGCTACGCAAACAGGGGCACAGCATGCTGGAAGTGCTACGCCGCGCATTTACTGGCGATCCGATCATGCAGCTGCGTAGCGGCCGAACAGTTAACAATCGCATTCAATACCATGGCCCCGAAGCGCAAACTGACCGTCGCCCAGAAGAGGGAGAAGGCACAGTTCATGACTATCTTCATCAACGGAAAACAAAGGCGGGTACGTCGTCCGGTCCTGATCGATGGCCTGGATCCCGATGAGTTCTACTTGCGAAATGCCGATTCGATCGCGCTGCATCAAGACGGCCTGTGGGAATGCATAGCTGAGGCCGAACAAGGCGACATCGCGTTCACCGATGCGGATGACGCGGATTGCTTTGGCCATTCAGGCTGAACAGTTACCCAGAAACAATAGTGATTACCAGTTGGTCTATACAGAGTTATTGCGGCTGGGGTTATTGTCCCCATCCGGTACAATCACGGCAATAGCGGGCAGGCAAATGCCCGCGTCATTCGAACTCCAGTTGCGCACGGCGGGGCACACGAGCTGTCGGAAATGTCGTCATTAGAATAATAAGATAATAATGTTTTCTTTCCTCGTGAGTTTCGTCGCCTCCGCCTGCTGACCCTTCTTGTAATCAAGCAGGCAAAGCTGCACGGTCCCGCCTCGATTCCGACTTCCTTGGCGTCCAGAAGGTGCATTCGCACGAGGTGGCGCGCATTGGCGGGCTTCCCATCTTTCTGGCGGTGCTGACCAGCGCCTGCATTTCGGTGTGGCGCGTGCCGCAGATGGCGCAATGGTATTGGCGCTAATGCTGTGTTCCTCGCTTGCTTTCATCGGCGGTATCGTCGAGGACTATACGGGGAATGTCAGCGCGCTGCGCCGCCTGATATTGACCATGGCGGCCGCACTGCTCGGTTATTTCCTGCTCGACGCCAAGCTGGCGCGCCTGGATACGCATTCGGCGTATTCGTGTTCGATTATGTCTGGCTGGCGCTGCCGGTCACCGGTGCTGGCGGTCGCCGGTATTGCGAATGCGGTCAATATCATCGACGGGTTCAATGGCCTGGCCAGCGTCGTTACCATATGCATGTTAATTTCGCTGGCTTATGTCGCATTCCAGGTCGGCGATGTGTTTGTGCTGGTGGCCGCACTGATGGTGGGGGCGCCACAGCCGGGTTCCTGATATGGAATTACCCGGTCGGGCTTATCTTCCTGGGCGACGGCGGCGCCTATTTCATTGGCTTCATGCTGGGCGAACTGGCGCTGCTGCTGGTGATGCGCAATCCGAGGTGTCGACCTGGTACGCGGCGCTGCTGCTGATTTATCCCGCTTTCGAAACGATATTCTCGGCCTATCGCCGCATGTTTGTGCGCGGCAAATCCCCGGCAATGCCGGACGGTATCCACTTGCATAGCCTGATTTTCCGGCGCATTGTGCAATGGGCGGTAGGTCGAAAAAAGCGCGCGCGCTGATGCGCCGCAATTCGCTAACATCGCCCTACCTGTGGACGTTCTCCCTGATGGCGGTTATCCCGGCCACGGTGTTCTGGAAGAGTACCGGCATTTTGATTTGTTTCTGTTTATTGTTCGTTATCAGCTACATGGTTGTATGCGCGTATTGTTCGATTCAAGTCACCGCGCTGGTTGATTATGTACAGGAAGGACTAGCATTTGATCGGAAATGTAGTATATTGCGACAATTGGTGATATTTCATTTATTCGTTCAAACCCACAACTAAGGAACCATGATGGATCTGTCAAATATGTCCGTTGGTGATTTGCGTAACCTGCAGGAGCAAATCAAGCAGGAAATGAAGAAGCGCGAACACCAGGAAGTCGCGAAAGCGCGTGAACAAATCATGGCAATCGCCCAAAGCGTGGGCGTTCCCCTGAAAGACCTGATTGCCACCGGAGCACGCGGCGGTAAAACGGGCAGCGTGCGGTGCGCTATCGCCACCCTGACAATTCGGCGCAACAATGGACCGGCCGCGGCCGCCAGCCGAAATGGGTCAAGGAGTGGGTCGAAGGCGGCAAGTCGCTGGACAAGCTGCGCGTCTGATCCCGGCCCGAATGTAGCGGCGAGAGCTGCGGGCGCAATTCCCAAGCGCCCCGCTTGCCGCTACAATATGATGTGTTCCATTCAATCCAACTCCCCCAGGCTTACGACGGTTTTCCTCCAGCGTCGCCGGTTTCCAGGCCGGGGCGGCCGGGCCGATCGCGCCACGCTCATTCAAGGTAAAAAAACAACATGGTTTCCCTTTCCAAGACGATTTTCAAAGCCTATGACATCGCGGCGTCATCGGCAGCACCCTCGACGAGGGCGTGGCGCGCCAGATCGGCCACGCCTTCGGCAAGGCGGCGCTGGCCAAGGGCGAGCGCAAGGTGGTGATCGGCCGCGACGGCCGCCTGTCCGGTCCCGGCCTGTCCGCGGCGCTGGCCGCCGGCCTGCAGGAAGCCGGCGTCGACGTGATCGACCTGGGCATGGTGGCGACCCCGATGGTCTACTTCGGCACCAATGTGCTGGGAGCGGCGTCGGGCATCATGGTCACCGGCAGCCACAACCGCCGGATTACAATGGTTTCAAGATGGTGCTGGCCGGCGAAGCGATCCACGGAGAGACCATCCAGGCGCTGTACCACGCCATCGCCGCCGGCGATTTCGCCGCCGCGGCCACCGCGGGCAGCTACAGCACCCATGACATCCGCGCCGAATACATCGAGCGCATCGTGGGCGACGTGAAGATTTCGCGCCCGATGAAGATCGCGGTCGATTGCGGCAACGGCGTGGCCGGCGCCTTCGCGGGCGAGCTTTACCGCGGCATGGGCTGCGACGTGATCGAACTGTTCTGCGAAGTGGACGGCACCTTCCCGAACCACACCCTGACCCTGCCCATCCCGAAAACCTGCAGGACCTGATCCGCTGCCTGCAGGAGACCGACGCCGAGATCGGCCTGGCCTTCGACGGCGACGGCGACCGCCTGGGCGTGGTGACCAAGGACGGCCAGATCATCTATCCCGACCGCCAGATGATGCTGTTCGCGGCCGACGTCCTGTCGCGCAACGCCGGCGCCGAGATCCTGTACGACGTGAAATGCACCCGCCACCTGGCGCCGTGGATCGCGAAGCACGGCGGCAAGCCGCTGATGTGGAAGACCGGCCACTCGCTGGTCAAGGCCAAGCTGCGCGAAACCGGCGCACCGCTGGGCGGTGA
>NZ_QYUP01000153.1 GCF_003590855.1 Massilia cavernae | reverse complement strand
TCTTGGGCAGCTCGCTGCGGAACTCGACGTACTTCGGCTTCTTGTAGCCGGTCAGCTGGTCCTTGCAGTAATCCTTGACCTGGTCTTCGGTAAGCGCAGGATCCTTCTTCACGATGAACAGCTTGACCGCCTCGCCGGATGCCGAATCGGGCACGCCGATACACGCCACTTCCAGCACGCCCGGATGGCTGGCCACCACGCCCTCCACCTCGTTCGGGTACACATTAAAGCCCGACACCAGGATCATGTCCTTCTTGCGGTCGACGATACGGGTGTAGCCGCGTTCGTCCATGATGCCGACGTCGCCAGTCTTGAAGAAGCCATCCGGCGTCATCGACTTGGCCGTCTCGTCGTCGCGCTGCCAGTAGCCGGCCATCACCTGCGGGCCGCGGATGGCGATTTCGCCCGCGGTGCCGAGCGACACGCGGTTGCCGTCGTCGTCGAGGATGGCGATTTCGGTCGATGGATACGGCAGGCCGATGGTGCCGGTGAACTCCTTGATGTCGCAGCGGTTGGCGGTGGCCACCGGCGAGGTCTCGGACAGGCCGTAGCCTTCGACGATGGCTGTGCCGGTCACCTTCAGCCACTTCTCGGCCACGGCCTTCTGCACTGCCATGCCACCGCCGTTGCAGACCTTGTAGCTCGAGAAGTCCAGCTTCGAGAAGTCAGGGTTGTTCAGCAGCGCGTTGTACAGCGTGTTCACGGCCGGGAAGATGTTGATCTTGTACTTGGCCAGTTCCTTGACGAAGCCGGGGATGTCGCGCGGGTTCGGAACCAGCACGTTCATTCCGCCCAGGCGCATGCCCATCAGCGCGCACACGGTCAGCGAGTAGATGTGATACAGCGGCAGCGCGCAGACGAACTGCGTCTGCGTACCTTCAGGCAGCGTGTCGAGCGTCGGCTGCAGCCAAGCTTCGTTCTGCAGCACGTTGGCGATGACATTGCGGTGCAGGAGCACAGCGCCCTTCGATACGCCCGTCGTGCCGCCGGTGTACTGCAGGAAGGCGATGTCGTCGTGACCAAGCTTGACCGGGTTCAGCGCCAGGCGCGAGCCGTCGGCCAGCACCTTGTTGAAGCCGACCGCCGACGGCAGCGAAAACGCCGGCACCATCTTCTTGACCTTGCGGACCACGAAGTTGACGATGGTGCCTTTCAGGCCGCCCAGCAGGTCACCCATCGTTGCTACCACCACGTGCTTGACGCTGGTCTTTGCGATGACCTGCTCCAGCGTGCCGGCGAAGTTCTCGAGCACGATGATGGCTTCGGCGCCGGAGTCGATCAACTGGTGCTGCAACTCGCGCGCGGTGTACAGGGGATTGACGTTGACGATGGTGTAGCCGGCGCGCAGCGCGGCGGCCATGGCAACCGGGTACTGCAGCACGTTCGGCAGCATGATGGCGACGCGCGCGCCCCGCTTCAGGCCGCGCGCCTGCAGCCAGGCGCCCATCTGCTGCGACATCTGGTCAAGCTCGCGGAAGGTGATCGCCTTGTCCATGCAGACGTAGGCCTTGCGGTCGGCATACTTGCGGAACGACTCCTCCAGCAGGTGTGTCAGCGAGCGGTATTGCGTGTAGTCGATCTCCGCCGGCACGCCCGGTTGGTACTCCTTCAGCCAAAACTTGTCCATCTCTGCCTCTGTCATTTGTGGTTTAACTAAATCGGGATAGGGGGCGGCCACAATGACCGCGCCCCTCCCACACCACCCGGCATGCGGGTCCGCACCGGGCGGTTGAAACGGTTGAGGTCTGCATGCCTATACCCGAACATGCAGCCTAGGTTCATCTGGCCCCGACCCGGCCGATTTGGTTCTTCGCTGTCACCGTGCACCAGGCTTCACCTGATGCGCGTTGCGTGACGAGCCCCGTATCCGGGCATCTGAAGCATATCCATCTCAGATGGTCAGGCAGAATCGCCCTCCCGCTCCTTCG
This sequence comes from Massilia cavernae, assembly GCF_003590855.1. Lineage (GTDB taxonomy): Bacteria > Pseudomonadota > Gammaproteobacteria > Burkholderiales > Burkholderiaceae_D > Telluria_A > Telluria_A cavernae. The sequence continues at coordinate 53,392 of NZ_QYUP01000153.1, read as the reverse complement.
GCCCTTCGTCGGCGGTATTCGGCCTTCCCGGCCCAGCCTCCGACTACTACGACCTCTGCTGACTTCTCGTTCCGGCTTTCACCGTCGCCCTTTCAGACATAAGACGAGATCTCCCCAGGTAAGAACGCACTCCTTCCCTGCACAACCGCCGGATCTACGCCACTTCGCATTGGCCACAAGAGCTTTGCGGTTTCGTGCCCGCTCGCCCCGCTCGGCAGCGCCTTCTATCCGATTCTTGTTCATCGGCTCGCAGTTTCGCTCCACACTTCCTCCCCACAGTCGGTCGCCCTTCCGCAGTTGTGCTTCGCTTCGCTCGCTGTGGCCAGCTCGCGGGAGGACTTGCACCTCCAAGAGTGCGCCCATGCTGGGCGCACACGAAAAAAAACCGCCCGCACGGCGGGCGGCCTTTTAACCGCGCCCTTACGCGGCCTGCTTCTCTTTCTTTTCTTCCCTGAGCATGCGGCGCAGGATCTTGCCGACGTTGGACTTCGGCAGTTCGCTGCGGAACTCGACATACTTCGGCTTCTTGTAGCCGGTGAGCTGCTCCTTGAAGTAGTCCATCAGCTGCTCTTGCGTGAGATTCGGGTCCTTGCGCACGACGAAAACCTTGACCGCTTCGCCCGAGTACTCGTCCGGCACGCCGACGACGGCGCATTCGAGCACGCCGGGGTGCATCGAGATCACCGATTCCAGTTCGGTCGGGTACACGTTGAAGCCGGACACCAGGATCATGTCCTTCTTGCGGTCGACGATCTTGACGTAGCCGTCGGCATCCATCACGCCGATGTCGCCCGACTTGAAGAACCCGTCCGGCGTCATGACCTTGGCGGTTTCGTCGGGGTGGTTCCAGTAGCCTGCCATGACCTGCGGGCCGCGGATCGCGATTTCGCCGCGCTCGCCGAGTGGTACCGGCTTGTTGTCGTCATCCAGGATGGCGATGTCGGTCGACGGCACCGGCAGGCCGATGGTGCCCGAGAATTCGGTCATGTCGGCGCGGTTGCAGGTGGCCACGGGCGAAGTCTCGGACAAGCCGTAGCCTTCGATGATGGAGGTGCCGGTGGCGGCCTTCCATTTGTCGTTGACGGCCTGCTGTACCGCCATGCCGCCGCCGTTCGAGATCTTCAGGCCGCTGAAGTCGAGGCTCTTGAAGTCCGGGTGGTTCAGCAGCGCGTTGTACAGCGTGTTCACCGCCGGCAGCATGTTGAACTTGTACTTGGCGAGCTCCTTGATGAAGCCGCCGATGTCGCGCGGATTCGGGATCAGGATGTTCAGCGCGCCGACGCGGGTGCCCCACATCGCGCACGCCGTCAGTGCGAAGATGTGGTACAGCGGCAATGCGCAGACGATGGAAAGCTGCTCGACCACCGGCGCCTTATCCAGCGCAGGCTTGGACCATGCCTCGGTCTGGAGCACGTTGGCGATGACGTTGCGGTGGGTGAGGGTCGCGCCCTTCGACAAGCCGGTGGTGCCGCCTGTGTACTGCAGGAAGGCGATGTCGGCACTGGTCGCGGCGACCGGCGTGAACTGCATCCTGCTGCCTTGCGACAGGGCGTCGCTGAAGCGTACCGCGTTCGGCAGCGCATAGGGTGGCACCAGCTTCTTGACGTTGCGGACCACGAAGTTGACCAGCATGCCCTTGGCGAAGCCGAGCATCTCACCCATGTCGGCCACGATGATGTGGCGCACCGAGGTTTTGGACAGCACCTGCTGCAGGACGTTGGCGAAGTTCTCAAGCACGATGATGGCTTCGCTGCCGGAGTCGGTGAGCTGGTGTTCCAGTTCGCGCGGGGTGTACAGCGGGTTGACGTTGACGACGGTGTAGCCGGCGCGCAGGATGGCGGCAATCGCGATCGGGTATTGCAGCACGTTAGGCATCATGATCGCCACGCGCGCGCCCTTTTTCATGCCGCGGCTTTGCAGCCAGGCCGCCAGCTTCTTCGAGTACTCGTCCAGTTCCCCGTAGGTGAGGTACTTGTCCATGCAGACGTAGGCGTTGCGCATCGCGTACTTGCTGAAGGACTCTTCAAGCAGCTGGACAAGCGAGGTGTACTGGTCCGGGTCGATTTCCGCGGGTACGCCGGGTGGGTATGATTTCAACCAAATTTTGTCCATGTCTGCCTCTGTCTCGTTAATTATCGTTATGGGAACTGGCGTACCTGCAGGGCCGCGCATTTTCCGGCTTTGAAAAGCAGGCGCTTATTGACAACTTCCATGTGATGCTATCGGGCGGAGGCTTGCGATGCAAGCGCTTTTGCTGCTATTCGAGCAAGACCTCTATCCGCAGTGCTTGATGCACTGCAACATAAAACATTGCCCGTTCGCCTGCCTGTCAGGCCTTGACGTCGAGCGCCTTGAGGCGGCGGTGGCGTTCGGCTTTTTCCAGTGCGGCGAGCTTGCGCGCCGTCGCATAGAACCTGGTGAAGCTCTGCTCGCGCGCCAGCAGGGCGCGGAAGGCCGGCACCAGGTCGGTGTAGGTGGCGATGGCGGCGAGATGGGCGTTCGACAGCGGCTCGGCGAAGAATCGGTCGTAGCCGGCGAAGCCGCCCCACGATGCCTTCAGCACCAGGTAGTCGTCCTTCAGCTGGCTGAACAGGCGCACCTTGGTGGTGCGCTTTTCGGCGGGAGGCGCCTTCGATGCGTAGTTGTCTTCCAGCGTGCGCCGGTACGACAGCAGCAGCTTGATGAAATCCTGCTTGCGCGATACGAACTTCGCATAGTTCTGGCGCATGGCGTCGTTGCCGTAGCCACTGAGCCAGCGCTCGACGCCGGCCTCCTCGACCGCACTGGCGAAGGACTCGTTGAACTGCGAGTCGCCCTGCACATAGACCACCTGGTGCGACAGTTCGTGGAAGATCAGGCGCGCCAGTTCGGCGTCGGGATAGTGGATGAAGGTCGAGATCAGCGGGTCGTTGAACCAGCCCAGCGTGGAGTAGGCCGGCACGCCGCCGACCTGCACGTCGTTGCCCTGGGCGCGCAGCTCGCTGGCGTATTCCTGCGCTGCCTCCTTGCTGTAGTAGCCGCGGTAGTTGACGCAGCCCGCCACCGGGAAGCACCACTGCAAGGGCTTGAGCGACAGCTCGGGGGTGGCCACGATGTTCCACACGACGTAAGGCCGCGACAGCGCCGTATAGTTGGTGTAGCTGGCGTTGTCCGGCAAGCCAAGCTCCTTGACGGCGAAGCTGCGGATCTGGCGCGCGGTGGCAAGTCGCAGGCGCAGCTTCGAGTCGGTGCCGTTATCGGCCAGCCAGTCCTCGATCGGGCGCGCCTCCGTCAGCAGCGAAAACTGGCCCTTCGCGGCTTGTGCGTAGTAGTTGATACCGGTGCAGCTGGCTAACATCGCTGCCACGGCGCCCGCAAGCGCGAGCCTGAGGGTCTTGTCTATCATATGGCGTTTCGCTTTACCTATGCGGCGAGTTTTTCAACCTCGACCAGGGTGTCGTAGAAAACGGGCGCGCGGCCCATGTCGGTCAGCAGCTGGCTGGTGACCTCGTTGGCATTCTTGCCGTCGCTGGCGAGCTTCTTCCACCAGACCGACAGGCCCACCACCAAGCCCTCGCGGGCCTTGTCCGTGACGCGGGCGCGTGCGACGAAGGTGCCGCGGTCGTTGAAGATGCGGACCATCTCGCCGTCCGCGATGCCGCGCGTAAAGGCGTCGTGCGGGTGGATGTCGAGGTGGGGTTCGCCTTCGGCCGAACGCAGGCTCTTGACGTTGACGAAGCTGGAGTTGAGGAAGTTGCGCGCCGGCGGAGAGATCATCGCCAGCGGGTACTTCGCGGCCAATTCGGGGTTCGACGCCACGGATTCGTGCGGCGCGATGTAGGCCGGCAGCGGGTCGAGTCCGTCGGCCAGCATGCTGGCGGAATAGAACTCGCATTTGCCGGATGGCGTCAGGAAGCCGCCATGCGCGAACGGGGCATCGGGCATGTTCAGGCGCTGCCAGCCCTTTTGCTTGAGCGACTCCCAATCGAAGTGCACGGCGCGCGGATTGCCGGCGTCGAAAGCCTGGGCCGCCAGTTCGTCGTCGGTCTCGCTGAAGCAGGGATCGTCGAAGCCCATGCGCTGGGCCAGCAGGCGGAAGATTTCGGTGTTGGCCTTTGCTTCGCCCATCGGCGCGATGGCGGCGTTATTGGCCATCATGTACAGGTGGCCGTAGGAGGTGTGCGTGTCGACGTGTTCGAGCTGGGTGGTGGTGGCCGGCAGCAGATGTCGGCATAGGTCGTGCGGTGGTCGGTCGAAAAGGCTTCGAGCACCACGGTGTAACAAATCCTCGCGCTCGAAGCCGCGCATCACCTTGCCGGAATCGGGCGCGATGGCGACCGGTTGGGCGTTTGTAGACCGATGACCGCTTCCCAACCTTCGGGCCGAACTCCGGCGAGCTTTCCTTCAGCAGGTCGTCGCCGATGGTGGTCATGTTGATGGTGCGCGCGTGGCGGCCGGCCAGCAGGTCGGGACGCTGCAGTTTCGGTTTATTGGTCGGGAAGCTGCCCGACGACGAGAGCTGAACGCCGCCGGCCGGGTTGCGCCAGGCGCCGACCAGGGCCGGCAGGCAGGCGATCGCGCGCACCGCCATGCCGCCGCCGCGCACCCGCTGCACGCCGTAGTTGACGCGGATGGCTGCCGCTTCGCCTTTGACGGCCGCCTGGCCGTATTCGCGCGCGAGCTTGACCACTTCATCGGCGGTGATGCCGCAGGTTTCGGCGGTGCGCTCGGGCGTCCATTCCGCGGCGCGCTCCTTCAGCTCGTCGAAGCCGAGGGTGTAGTGCTCGATGTAGTCGTGGTCGAGCAGGTTCTCGCGGATCAGCACGTGCATCAGGCCCAGCGCGAACGCGGAGTCGGTGCCGGGCAGGACGGCGATATGCTGATGGCATTTTTCCGCCGTCAGCGAACGGTAGGGGTCGATCGCGATCAGCTTCGCGCCGCGGCGCTTGGCTTCCTGCGCCCGCATCCAGAAGTGCAGGTTGGAGGCGATCGGGTTGCCGCCCCAGATGATGATCAGTTTGGCATTCTGGAACTGCTCCATGTCGGTGCCGATCGACGCGCCCACCGTGTACTTGTAGCCGGTGGCGCCGGCGCTGGCGCAGATGGTGCGGTCGAGATGCGACGCGCCCAGCTGGTGGAAGAAGCGCAGCGACATCGATTCGCCCTGCACCAGCCCCATCGTGCCGCAGTAGCTGTACGGCAGGATCGCCTGCGGGTCACGCGCGGCGATGCCTTTCAGGCGCGACGCGATGGTGTCCAGCGCCTCGTCCCAGCTGATGCGTTCGAACTTGCCCTCGCCTTTTTTGCCGACCCGCTTCATCGGGTGCAGCAGGCGTTCCTCGTGGTAGGTGCGCTCCGTGTAGCGCGCGACCTTGGTGCACAGCACGCCGGCGGTGGTCGGGTGGTCCGGGTCGCCCTTCACTTCAGTCGCCACGCCGTCCTTGACGGTGACCAGGAGCGCGCAGGTGTCGGGGCAGTCGTGGGGGCAGGTGGCCCGGACTTGGGTGCTTGTCATGAAGTGGAATTCCGGAATAAATCGAGCGTCAAACCAATACTGTAAACGATTCCGGGCCGGTATATACGACCGGCGTGGCGCTCTGGCCTACAGCGGATGAGAAGGCTACAATGGACCCTTGGCATTCGAGCATCAAACGGAGAACAAAGATGAAACTCGTGGAACCGATCATCGCATTTCAGTCCGAGCTGCAAGAGATTCGCCGGGACCTGCACGCGCATCCCGAACTTTGCTATGAAGAGCAGCGCACCGCCGACATCGTCGCCGCGCGGCTGACCGAGTGGGGCATCCCGATCGTGCGCGGGCTGGGCGTGACAGGTGTTGTCGGGATCATCAAGAACGGCACCTCGGAACGCGCCATCGGCCTGCGCGCCGACATGGACGCGCTGCCGATGCAGGAAGTGAACAGTTTTCCACACGCCTCGCGCCATGCCGGCAAGATGCACGCCTGCGGCCACGACGGCCACACCGCCATGCTGCTGGGCGCGGCGCATTACCTTGCGACGAACCGCAATTTCGACGGCACCGTTTACCTGATCTTCCAGCCGGCAGAGGAAGGCGGCGGCGGTGCGCGCCGCATGATGGACGACGGCCTGTTCAGGCAGTTCCCGATGCAGGCTGTGTACGGGATGCACAACTGGCCGGGCATCAAGACCGGCAGCTTCGGCGTGGTCGCCGGGCCGATGATGGCGTCGAGTAACGAGTTCCGCGTCGTGGTCAAAGGCAAGGGCGCGCACGCGGCCCAGCCGCACCGCGGCATCGATCCGGTCATGATCGCAGTCCAGATAGCGCAGGCATGGCAGACGATCATCTCGCGCGAGAAGAATCCGCTGGATACGGCGGTGCTGTCGATTACGCAAATCCATTCGGGCAGCGCAACCAATGTCATTCCCGATGAAGCGGTGCTGATCGGCACCGTGCGCACCTTCACCACGCCGGTGCTCGACCTGATCGAGAAGCGCATGGAGCAGATTGCCAAGGGAACCGTGTCGGCATTCAATGCGGAGGTCGACTTCACCTTCAAGCGCAACTACCCGCCACTGGTGAACCACGCGCGCGAAACCGCGTTCGCGATCGAGGCGATGAAGGCTGTCGCGGGAGCCGCCAACGTCAACGACAATGTCGAGCCGACCATGGGCGCGGAGGACTTCGCCTTCATGCTGCAGGAAAAGCCAGGGTGCTATGTGTTTATCGGCAATGGCGAGGGCGACCACCGCGCAGGCGGCCACGGCCTCGGCCCATGCCAGCTGCACAACGCCAGCTATGACTTCAACGACAACCTGTTGCCAATCGGCGCCAGCTACTGGGTGCGGCTGGCTGAGATGAGCTTACCTGAGCTCTAAGGCAGCTTGTCGGGGCCGGCGCCGAGGCGCTGGCCGGGGTTCAATTTCTCCAGGGCGAGCAAGGCGGCGGACTGATCCGCTCGCGGCAGCTCGCCGGCGATGCTGGCGTAGCGTTCCGTGACCAGCGCTGTAACCGGCAGGACGACGCCGGCGTCGGTCGCCGCCACCAGCACGTTTTCCAGGTCCTTGAGCTGGCTTTTCACCTGCCCTCCCGGCAGGAAATCGCGGTCCAGCATGCGCTGGCCGTGCACTTCGAGGATACGGCTTTCGGCGAAGCCGCCACGGATGGCATCCCGCACCGCTGCCGGATCGGCGCCGGCCGCCTGCGCCAGCAGCAATGCTTCCGCCACGATATTCAGGGTTCCCCCGACGATCAGCTGGTTGCACAACTTGGCGACCTGGCCGCTGCCGGCCGGGCCGACCAGCGTCGGGCGGCCCATCGCCTTCAGCACGGGCTCGGCCAGCGCGAAATCATGGATGCTGCCGCCCGCCATGATGGCCAGCGTGCCGGCCTCGGCACCACCGACGCCGCCGGACACCGGGGCGTCGAGGAAGTGGCAGCCGGCGCCGGCCAGCCTGGTGTGGAAGTCCAGCGCCTCGGCGTGGCGCGTGGAGCTCATGTCGATCCACAGGGCGCCGGGCTTGAGGCCCGGCAGGGCTGCATCGATCGCCTGGCCGACCACCGCGCCGGATTCGAGCATCGAGATGACGATGTCGGCGCCATCGACGGCGGCGGCGGGATCAGCTGCGGTTTCAGCGCCGTGGGCGCGCAGTGGTTCGGCCTTGGCGGCGGTGCGGTTCCAGGCGCGCAGCGAAAAGCCAGCGGCAAGCAGGCGGGACGCCATCGGAAGGCCCATCAGTCCGGTGCCGAGGAAGGCGAGTTTCAGTGTTGTCATGGCGCTTCGTTTCATTAACAGATGTAGTAAGTTTAACAATTACCAAGCTGGCAACGCGATTTTTGGATCGTCGGTAAAATATCTCATCAGGTGCTGTCGCAGTACAGCACGGCTATCAAGTGGAACAAAAATGCTTAGTACAAACAATATCATCAGGAATTCACTGGCGGTTTTTCTTGCCGCAATTGTTACACCGGCCTCCGCCGCCGACGGCTTCTTCAATTCCGTCTCGCTCGAAGCCGGTGCCGGGAGCGAAGTCCACATGGTCCGCCTCGCCGGGCAGTCGCAGTGGGAGAAGCAGTGGTTCAAGTCGAATGGCAGCCACCTGTCGGGCTACTGGGACCTGTCGGTCGCGTACTGGCGCGGCACGGCCTACCGCAACGTGAAGGGCGACCATCAGGATATTGCCGATATCGGATTCACACCAGTCTTCCGCTACCAGGCCGACAGCAAACAGGGCTGGTATGCCGAAGGGGGCATCGGCCTGCACCTGCTGTCCAAGCGCTATGACAATGACGACAACCGCCTGTCGACCCACTTTCAGTTCGGCGACCACCTCGGCGCCGGCTACGTCGCGGGCAAATGGGACATCGGACTCAAGCTCCAGCATTTCTCGAACGGCGGCTACAAGAAACCTAACAGCGGTGCCAATTTCTTCGTCCTCAAGGCCGCCCGCTCGTTCTGACCTGCGCAGCACACCCGTCCAGCGCCTGATTCTCGTCAATCGTTACACTGACGAATCAAGGCGCATTCAAATTCCCCGTTGGTAACATTTCCTGATTGCAGGAGTTTGGCGTACAACGCGGGAGAACGATGTGCATATCATTCCAGTACTGCTTGCGCTGGCCGTGGCCGCCGGCCATGCATCCGCCGAAGCCACGTGGATCTCTGCCGGCGACGCCGCGTACAAGGTGATCCGCAAGGCCTATCCCAGGATCAAGCCGCGCGAAAGCCGCACCGCGATGGCTGGCGCCGAAAAAATTCACCTACTGGAAGTGAGCAGCCAGGAACTGGACAAGATCGCGCGCACCTTGCACCGCGAGCTGCGGCATTGTGGCGGGTTCATGTATCACAGCAGCGAAGCGGCCGGGCGGCTGATGCTGGAAGCAGCATCCAGCGCAAGACCGCATTCCGTACGGCCTGCTTATGCGATCATGAACCAGGCGACGGTGGCCCCGCTGCTGTCTCGGATGCAGGAGAAGAATATCTCGGAGATCATCGCCGGCCTGACCGCGTTCGCCAACCGCTACTACACGTCGGCGCCCGGCATCGACTCGTCGAACTGGCTGAAGGCAAAGTGGACCGCACTTGGCACCGGCCGCGACCATATTTCGATCGAGCAGTATGCCCACGCCCGCTACGACCAGCGCTCCGTGATTGCCACCATTGCCGGCAGCGACAAGGCCGGCTGAACGGTGGTGTGCTGGGCTTGCGCACCTGGACTACCATTAACCCTGCTACGGCACACGCGACACGACCAAAGGCGCCTGGCGCCGACGACGACGCTTCCGGCATCGCCGGCCTGACCGAGGTGCTACGCGTATTAGCCGCAGGCGACTACAAACCGCGCCGGACGATCAAGCTCATCGCGTATGCGGCAGAGGAAGTCGGTTTTACGAGGATCGCAGGAGATAGCGCGGGAATACAAGAAGAACGGCGTCAATGTCGTCGGCATGCTACAGCTGGACATGACCAACTTTAAGGGTTCGGAGAAGGACATCTACATCTTCACCGATTACACGGATGAGCGGCAGAACGGTTTTCTTTCGAACCTGGTGGCGGCATACCTGCCGTCGGTGACGGTCGGCTACGACAAATGCGGCTACGCGTGTTCGGATCACGCATCATGGAGCGCACAGGGGTATGCGGCGTCGATGCCGTTCGAGGCCGAGATCAAGAAGGACAATCCGCACATCCACACGGCGAACGACACATATGCCAACAGCCGTGGGCAGGCCAGTCACGCATTGAAGTTTGCCAGGTTGGCGGCCGCATATGCCGTCGAATTGGGCAGTGAGCGGTGTCGAAAGCGGTCCTGTGGAACGTACAGACGAAAAAAATCCCCCATTCGCACTAAGCGCGATCTTGAGCGCGCTTAGGCTAATGGGGGTTTTTCTCTTATAACTAGCCTGACGATAACCTACTTTCACACTGGTTGCAGCACTATCATCGGCGCAAAGTCGTTTCACGGTCCTGTTCGGGATGGGAAGGGGTGGGACCGACTTGCTATGGTCATCAGGCATAACTTGTACGAGCTCTGTTCCCAATGGGGCAACAGCGCTCTGAATCTGGAAGAAGTAGTTTTATATCAAATCAGTGTTGAAGTCTTGCTGACTATAACTGCTAAGGTTATAGGGACAAGCCGTACGGGCAATTAGTATCAGTTAGCTTAATGCATTACTGCACTTCCACACCTGACCTATCAACGTCCTGGTCTCGAACGACCCTTCAAGGAGCTTAAAGCTCCGGGAAATCTCATCTCAAGGCAAGTTTCCCGCTTAGATGCTTTCAGCGGTTATCTCTTCCGAACTTAGCTACCCGGCAATGCCACTGGCGTGACAACCGGTACACCAGAGGTTCGTCCACTCCGGTCCTCTCGTACTAGGAGCAGCCCCCTTCAAATTTCCAACGCCCACGGCAGATAGGGACCAAACTGTCTCACGACGTTTTAAACCCAGCTCACGTACCACTTTAAATGGCGAACAGCCATACCCTTGGGACCGGCTACAGCCCCAGGATGTGATGAGCCGACATCGAGGTGCCAAACTCCCCCGTCGATATGAACTCTTGGGAGGAATCAGCCTGTTATCCCCAGAGTACCTTTTATCCGTTGAGCGATGGCCCTTCCATACAGAACCACCGGATCACTATGTCCTACTTTCGTACCTGCTCGACTTGTCAGTCTCGCAGTTAAGCACGCTTATGCCATTGCACTATTAGCACGATGTCCGACCGTACCTAGCGTACCTTCGAACTCCTCCGTTACACTTTAGGAGGAGACCGCCCCAGTCAAACTGCCTACCATGCACTGTCCCCGATCCGGATAACGGACCAAGGTTAGAACCTCAAACAAACCAGGGTGGTATTTCAAGGATGGCTCCACGAGAACTGGCGTCCCCGCTTCAAAGCCTCCCACCTATCCTACACAGATTGGTTCAAAGTCCAATGCAAAGCTACAGTAAAGGTTCATGGGGTCTTTCCGTCTAGCCGCGGGTAGATTGCATCATCACAAACACTTCAACTTCGCTGAGTCTCGGGAGGAGACAGTGTGGCCATCGTTACGCCATTCGTGCAGGTCGGAACTTACCCGACAAGGAATTTCGCTACCTTAGGACCGTTATAGTTACGGCCGCCGTTTACTGGGACTTCAATCAAGAGCTTGCACCCCATCATTTAATCTTCCAGCACCGGGCAGGCGTCACACCCTATACGTCCACTTTCGTGTTTGCAGAGTGCTGTGTTTTTATTAAACAGTCGCAGCCACCAGTTTATTGCAACCCTTTCGCCCTACTGAAGTAAATCAGCCAAGCTACTAGGGCGTACCTTTTCCCGAAGTTACGGTACCAATTTGCCGAGTTCCTTCTCCCGAGTTCTCTCAAGCGCCTTAGAATACTCATCTCGCCCACCTGTGTCGGTTTGCGGTACGGTCTCGTATGACTGAAGCTTAGAGGCTTTTCTTGGAACCACTTCCGATTGCTTCGCCGCACAACGCAGCTCGTCCCAGTCCCTTGAATTACGCGCCCGGATTTGCCTAAGCGCCTTCTATGAACCAGAAACTGACTATTCCAACAGTCAGACAACCTTCCGCGATCCGTCCCCCATCGCATCATACGACGGTGCAGGAATATTAACCTGCTTCCCATCAGCTACGCATCTCTGCCTCGCCTTAGGGGCCGACTCACCCTGCTCCGATGAACGTTGAACAGGAAACCTTGGGCTTACGGCGTGGGGGCTTTTCACCCCCATTATCGCTACTCATGTCAGCATTCGCACTTCCGATACCTCCAGCATCCTTTACAAGACACCTTCGCAGGCTTACGGAACGCTCTCCTACCATATCCTTGCGGATATCCGCAGCTTCGGTGACTGGCTTAGCCCCGTTACATCTTCCGCGCAGGACGACTCGATCAGTGAGCTATTACGCTTTCTTTAAATGATGGCTGCTTCTAAGCCAACATCCTGACTGTTTTAGCCTTCCCACTTCGTTTTCCACTTAGCCAATCTTTGGGACCTTAGCTGGCGGTCTGGGTTGTTTCCCTCTTGACGCCGGACGTTAGCACCCGACGTCTGTCTCCCAAGCTCGCACTCATCGGTATTCGGAGTTTGCAATGGTTTGGTAAGTCGCAATGACCCCCTAGCCATAACAGTGCTCTACCCCCGATGGTGATACTTGAGGCACTACCTAAATAGTTTTCGGAGAGAACCAGCTATTTCCAAGTTTGTTTAGCCTTTCACCCCTACCCACAGCTCATCCCCTAATTTTTCAACATTAGTGGGTTCGGACCTCCAGGGCGTGTTACCGCACCTTCATCCTGGCCATGAGTAGATCACTTGGTTTCGGGTCTACACCCAGCGACTGTCGCCCTATTCGGACTCGATTTCTCTACGGCTTCCCTATCCGGTTAACCTTGCCACTGAATGTAAGTCGCTGACCCATTATACAAAAGGTACGCAGTCACGGAACAAGTCCGCTCCTACTGTTTGTATGCACACGGTTTCAGGATCTATTTCACTCCCCTCCCGGGGTTCTTTTCGCCTTTCCCTCACGGTACTGGTTCACTATCGGTCGATTACGAGTATTTAGCCTTGGAGGATGGTCCCCCCATGTTCAGACAGGATTTCTCGTGTCCCGCCCTACTTGTCGCATACTTAGTTCCACACGTCGCATTTCGTGTACGGGGCTATCACCCGCTATGGCGCCTATTTCCAGAGGCTTCCACTATGCGTCATGCTAAATCATGCAGGCTCATCCCATTTCGCTCGCCACTACTTTGGGAATCTCGGTTGATTTATTTTCCTGCAGCTACTTAGATGTTTCAGTTCGCCGCGTTCGCTTTGCATACCTATGTATTCAGTATGCAATGACCTAAAAGGCCGGGTTTCCCCATTCGGAAATCTGCGGATCAAGGTGTGTTTGCTCACTCCCCGCAGCTTATCGCAAGCTACTACGTCCTTCATCGCCTGTAATCGCCAAGGCATCCGCCATGTGCACTTATTCACTTGTCCCTATAACGTTAGCCCCTGTTGCCAGGGATCGTTACAGTTCCAAGCAAGACTTCATTTATTACTGTGTTTGATGAGTTTTACTACTACCCTAAGTGTGTACCTTTTACAGCACACGCTTAATAAAACTTTACTTCTTCCAGATTGTTAAAGAACGAAACAGCAATGATCTCTAAAAGACCAAACCTAAACCTCATCACCAGCGTGACGGCTTATATTTGAACTTTTGGTGGAGGATGACGGGATCGAACCGACGACCCCCTGCTTGCAAAGCAGGTGCTCTCCCAGCTGAGCTAATCCCCCTTATTGGTACGACTATCGTGCCAAACGTGGTAGGGCTGGTTGGACTCGAACCAACGACCCCCGCGTTATCAACACGGTGCTCTAACCAGCTGAGCTACAGCCCCAAATGCTGTTCTTCTTGTTCAACAGTCGATAAGAGTGGACGCTCAATGAATCGGGCGATCATGCCCAGTGCTACTCTAGAAAGGAGGTGATCCAGCCGCACCTTCCGATACGGCTACCTTGTTACGACTTCACCCCAGTCACGAATCCTACCGTGGTAAGCGCCCTCCTTGCGGTTAAGCTACCTACTTCTGGTAAAACCCGCTCCCATGGTGTGACGGGCGGTGTGTACAAGACCCGGGAACGTATTCACCGCGACATGCTGATCCGCGATTACTAGCGATTCCAACTTCATGTAGTCGAGTTGCAGACTACAATCCGGACTACGATACACTTTCTGGGATTAGCTCCCCCTCGCGGGTTGGCGGCCCTCTGTATGTACCATTGTATGACGTGTGAAGCCCTACCCATAAGGGCCATGAGGACTTGACGTCATCCCCACCTTCCTCCGGTTTGTCACCGGCAGTCTCATTAGAGTGCTCTTTCGTAGCAACTAATGACAAGGGTTGCGCTCGTTGCGGGACTTAACCCAACATCTCACGACACGAGCTGACGACAGCCATGCAGCACCTGTGTGCAGGTTCTCTTTCGAGCACTCCCAGATCTCTCCGGGATTCCTGCCATGTCAAGGGTAGGTAAGGTTTTTCGCGTTGCATCGAATTAATCCACATCATCCACCGCTTGTGCGGGTCCCCGTCAATTCCTTTGAGTTTTAATCTTGCGACCGTACTCCCCAGGCGGTCTACTTCACGCGTTAGCTGCGTTACCAAGTTAATTAAAACCCGACAACTAGTAGACATCGTTTAGGGCGTGGACTACCAGGGTATCTAATCCTGTTTGCTCCCCACGCTTTCGTGCATGAGCGTCAATCTTGACCCAGGGGGCTGCCTTCGCCATCGGTGTTCCTCCACATCTCTACGCATTTCACTGCTACACGTGGAATTCTACCCCCCTCTGCCAGATTCTAGCCTTGCAGTCTCCATCGCAATTCCCAGGTTGAGCCCGGGGATTTCACGACAGACTTACAAAACCGCCTGCGCACGCTTTACGCCCAGTAATTCCGATTAACGCTTGCACCCTACGTATTACCGCGGCTGCTGGCACGTAGTTAGCCGGTGCTTATTCTTCAGGTACCGTCATTAGCGCGGGATGTTAGCCCGCACCGTTTCTTCCCTGACAAAAGAGCTTTACAACCCGAAGGCCTTCTTCACTCACGCGGCATTGCTGGATCAGGCTTGCGCCCATTGTCCAAAATTCCCCACTGCTGCCTCCCGTAGGAGTCTGGACCGTGTCTCAGTTCCAGTGTGGCTGGTCGTCCTCTCAGACCAGCTACTGATCGTCGCCTTGGTGAGCCTTTACCTCACCAACTAGCTAATCAGATATCGGCCGCTCCAGGAGCACAAGGCCTTGCGGTCCCCTGCTTTCATCCTTGGATCGTATGCGGTATTAGCGTAACTTTCGCTACGTTATCCCCCACTCTTGGGTACGTTCCGATATATTACTCACCCGTTCGCCACTCGCCGCCAGGTTGCCCCGCGCTGCCGTTCGACTTGCATGTGTAAAGCATGCCGCCAGCGTTCAATCTGAGCCAGGATCAAACTCTTCAGTTTAATCTCTGTTTGTTGGCATTTCTGCCACCCTTATTTCTAAGGGGTCGCTCACTCAAATACTGACCGTCGCCTCATTGCTGAGACAACGTATTTCTTTTTTGTGAACATTTGATAATTTAAGTAATCAGCTTCGCTTACGCTCGGCCGGCACTTTCATCAAACGCCCACACTTATCGACTGTTAATTTTTAAAGAACTTGTTCGGTACTGTTTGCTGCTCATCGACAAATCGTTTTGTTTGTCAGCAACAGAGAGATGAGATTATGAAGCTTTCGCTCAACTACGTCAACCCCTCTTTTTTTACTGCATCGCCATTTTGGCGTCCCCGGTAGGCCGTCAACTACTTGATTTCGTTAACGTTTTCATCGGGGAGGCGAACTATAGCAAAGCCCATGCTGCCCCGCAAGGGCTTTTTTGAATCGTGCTCGGGGATTCGTTGGCACTGCACTTGCTTATGCATGTCCGTACCGGTACCCAAGTGTGAATTTTCACAGTTCTTCTGCTCACGTTTGGAACAGGTGCTACATTATGGAACAGCCAAGTTCCGCCGAAAGAGTCCTCTTAAGGACCTACTGGAGACAACGTCATGTTTCAACCGCCTGCTACGGGTACCGCACCCGGCGGCGTGCAATCGCCGAACACCCAGTGGGACGACGGCATGCCCGCAATAATAGAGACCTCGCACCTGCGGTCGGCTTCCTATGGACTGTGCCCTGGCGCACGCCCCGACTTCAGTCCCCTCAACCGTCCCGACCTGTCGCTGCTCATCGAACAGAACCGGCTGCTCCATGCCCATGCGGTACCGGCCATGGAAACCCTGTACCAGCAGATCGTCAACACCCACAATATGGTGATCCTGACCGACGCCAAGGGTGTGATCGTGCACTCGCTGGGCGACGACGACTTCCTGGAGAAAGCCAACCAGGTGGCGCTGCGCGCCGGCGTCACATGGTCCGAGGAGAGCAAGGGCACCAATGCGATCGGCACCGCCATCGCCGAAAAGACCGCCACCCTGGTCCACGCCGACCAGCATTACCTGGCGGCGAACCACTTCCTTACCTGCTCCGCCGCGCCGATCAGCGACTACCAGGGCAATGTCATCGGTGTGCTCGATGTCTCGGGCGACCAGCGCAGCTTCCACAAGCACACTATGGCGCTGGTGCGGATGTCCGCGCTGATGATCGAGAACCAGCTGTTCTCCGCCACGTTCGAAAACGCGATCACCCTCCACTTCCACGCGCGCCCGGAATTCATCGGCACCCTGATGGAAGGCATCGCGTCGTTCACGCCGGGCGGACGCTTCATCGCGGCCAACCGCAACGGCCTGTTCCAGCTTGGCCTGTCGTTCGCCGCCCTGCACTCCCATACCTTCAGCTCTCTGTTCGGCATCCCGGTCTCCGCCCTGTACGACCACTACCGCACGGCGGTGCCCGGCCTGCTCAACCTGTGCATGCACAACGGGGTGCGCGTGTATGGCCGCGCCGAGCTGCGGCTGGCCAACGGCGCCCAGGCGCTGACCGGGAACAACGAGATCACCAGCATGCCGCCGGTCGCGCCACCAGTTCCGAAGGCGCCGCAGCGCTTGTCCGGCCTGCGCTACCTGAATACCGGCGATCCGCAGCTCGAACTGGTGATCGACAAAGTGAACAAGGTCCTCGGGCGCGACATACCGATCCTGATCATGGGTGAAACCGGCACCGGCAAGGAGCTGCTGGCGCAGGCGATCCACAACGACTCGCCGCGCGCGATGGGGCCTTTCGTCGCCGTGAACTGCGCCTCGATTCCCGAGACCTTGATCGAATCCGAGCTGTTCGGCTACGAGGACGGCGCCTTCACCGGCGCGCGCAAGAAAGGAGCTGTCGGCAAGATCCTGCAGGCGAACGGCGGCACCCTATTCCTCGACGAAATCGGCGACATGCCCTACGGCCTGCAGGCACGCTTGCTGCGCGTGCTGCAGGAGCGGATGGTAACGCCGCTCGGCAGCGGCAAGTCGATCACGGTGAACGTGGAGCTTATCTGCGCCACCAACCATAACCTGCGTGAACGCATCGCCAAAGGCTTGTTCCGCGAAGACTTGTACTACCGGCTGAACGGCCTGGTCGTGAAACTGCCGCCGCTGCGCGAGCGCACCGACCTCGAAACCGTCGTCAACAAGATCCTCGCCGCCGAATCCGGAGGCGCGCGCTTCACCGTGTCGGCCGAAGTGCTGCAATTGTTCCGCCAGCATAAGTGGCCGGGCAACTTCCGCCAGCTGACCAACCTGCTGCGAACCGCCGCCATCATGGCCGCCGGCGAAGACGAAATCGGCATGCGCCACATGCCCGACGACTTCCTCGACGATATCGGGACAGTCCAGGAGCGCCACGCCGTGGTCAGCACGGAACGCATGATCGCGGCCGGCGCCAACCTCGAGGAGATGGAGCACACCGTCATCGTGAAGTCGCTGGAGGCGCACGGCGGCAACGTGTCGGCAACGGCGCGCGCGCTCGGCGTGTCGCGCAACACCATCTACCGCAAGTTGCCTGGCTTGAAGTAGCGCCATCGCTTACGCCGCCGGGAAGCTTGGCGACTTCCATACGATGCCGCGCTTGTTGATCGTCATCAGGTCGACTCCGGGAAGCCGCGCCGCCAGTGCGTGCGCCTTGCGCGCCCCCATCACCATGAACGCCGTCGACAGGCCGTCGGCCTCGATGCCGGTCGGCGCCAGCACCGTCACGCTGGCCAGTTCCTGCGGCGAGTCGCCGGTGACCGGATCGAAGATGTGGTGGTGGACGAAGTCGGGCGTGAAGCTGCTTTCGTAGTCGCCCGACGTCGCCGCGCCGCGTCCCACCAGCCGCACCGCCGAGGCCAGCCTGCCCTGCTCGCGCGGATCGGCCACGCCCAGCGTCCACGGGCGCCCGCTTGCCGACAGGGCGCCGTCCGACAGGAATTCGCCGGTGTCGATCAGTGCGTGGCGCACGCCGCGCGCACGTACCGCCGCCAGCGCCAGGTCCGCCGCGTAGCCCTGCGCCAGTCCGTTCAGCGTGACCGCCATGCCGGGCTGCCTGAGCTTGACAAGGTCCGGGCCGGCGTCCACATACTCCCACCCCACGCTGTCCAGGGCCTCCTGTTTAAGCATGGCCGGCGGCAGGAAGCCGCCCAGCGCGGCCTCGCGGAAGGTCAGCCACAGCGGCTGCACGGTGATGTCGAACGCGCCCTTGGTCAGCCGCGACAAGCCGCGCGCGTGCGCCAACACCGCCAGCAGGTGCGGATCGGGTTTCTCAAGCAGGCCGTCGCGATTGAGCTTGAACACCTGGCTCGACTCGCTGTAGATGCTCATCAGCGCATCGACCTTGCTCGCCTCGGCCAGCGCGTCCTCGATCGCCAGTTCCGCCTGCTGCGTATCCTGATGGACCACACTGACCGTGACCGTCGTGCCGAACGCCAGCGCGGCGCCGGTATGCAGGTCGCCATTCCGGAGCACTTGTCCCGGCATGACCGCGCCCACCCCGCCCGCGATGGTGCCGAGCGACGCGGCAATGAAGGTTCGCCTTCTCATCGCTGCCTCCCGTGACGTCAGAAGAAAATGATGCCGCCGACCGCCACGCCGTTCATGCGCGCAGTCTGGCCGGCAAACGATTTCGAACGCGTCTGCCCCGCTTCGGCCACGAGGGTGATCATGCTGTTCAGCGAGTAGTAGGCGCCGGCGGTCAGGTTGGCGTTCGATTTCAGTCCGCGCGTGCCGGGCGTGTCGTCGTCGTTTTCGCTGATGCCATAGCTCAGGCCCAGCTTGAGCTTTTCCATCTTCCAGGTGGCCTGGCCGAGCCAGTTCATCGAATCGGTGTCGCCCTGGTCCGCGTCGGACAGGATGCCCAGGCCGCTGCCACGCTGCACGTTGGCCAGCAGGCCAAGGCTGCCGGCCGTGTACGAGCCGCCGATCTCGACGCCGGTCATCGTCATGTCGCCGGCGCCCACCGCGAGCGACTCGAATTTCTGCGACTTGGCGCCAAGCCAGGCCCTGAAGCCGTCGCGCGCATATGCCAGCTGTGCCTGGACCTGCGGGCTGGTCTTGCCGGTGAACGCCGGGCCGGCCACTACCGGCGTATCCGACACCGGGTCCATCAGGCCGATGTCGAAGCTGATACCGGAGGCGGACTTGGGCGAGCTGTAGACCATCTGCCCGTAGTTGCCAAGGTAGGTGTAGCCGGCGCCGATGTGGCCCAGCGCGACGCGCCCGCGCTGCGTGGCCTGGACCGGCGCGCCCGCGCCCAGCAACGTCATGTCGCCGAGGATGGCGTTGGCGCCGAAGATGCCGTAGTCGCGGCCCAGCTTCACCGTGCCCATGCTGGCGTTGCCGAAGCTGAAGAAGGCCTGGCGCACGTCGACCACGCTGTTCTGCGCGATCGCGCTGTCGGTGGCGGTGGAATGATAGATGCCGATCAGCGCCTTGACGTCGTAGCCGCCGGTGGTAGAGGTAGCGGACGTTACCAGCCCGTTCGGCAGCAGGCCGTTGCCGATGGTAGTGCGGTCGTCCTGCCCGCCGCAGCCGATGCCTTCGCCTCCCAGCGCCAGCCCGCCGACAGCCGCGCCCGAACACGACACGGCCGTGTAGTAGGCGTTGACGATGCCGCCGACGTTGACGTTCCAGTCGCCTGCCTTGATGTCGACCGCGTGCGCGGCCTGCATGCTTGCCGCGGCGACGACGCTCAATGCGATCAGGTTCTTCATTGGGTTCTCCTCTTTCTTGTAGTTGGTGGACACATCGGATGATGTGCACTACGAATGGCAATATGCGTGCCGAGCCCGCGCCACAGGGAGAAGCGCATGCGCGCCACGCGCAACTGTGCCGGATCGGACCATGCGATGGCGGTGCGCTGTTCTGTTTCTGAGCGCATGCGTGCGCGGCGCAGGCAAAAAAAAAGCTGACGACCGGAGCCGTCAGCGAAGTCACCCGTTTAACTACGGGTGGAGACACGATCAAAAAAGAAGCGTCACGCTTTCGGCAGCTTGAACACCCATACCGAGCCACCCTGTTCCAGGAAGTTGACCTTCTTGGCCACTTCCCCGCCCCACAGCGGCACCGCGCCGCCCCAGCCCGACACCACCGCCACATACTGGGTATCGCCGTCCTGCCAGGTGACCGGCGGCGCGACCACGCCGGAGCCGGTCTGGAACTTCCACAGCTCCTTGCCGGTGCGCGCGTCGACCGCCTTCAGGTAACCTTCCGGCGTACCGTAGAACACCAGTCCGCCGGCGGTGCTCATCACGCCGCCCCATAGCGGCGCATTGTTCTTGACCTCCCAGACGATCTTGCCGGTCTTCGGATCGACCGCGCGCATCGCGCCGATGTAATCGTCGAACAGGGGCTTGATGGTGAAGCCCGCACCGAGGAAGGCGCCACCCTTCTTGTAGCTGATCGGCTCATTCCAGATGTCCATGCCCCACTCGTTCGCAGGAACGTAGAACAGCTTTGTCTGCGGGCTGTACGCCATCGGCATCTGGTTCTTCGCGCCGAGGAAGGCCGGGGCCGAGAACACGGTAGAACCCTTCGTACCGTCTCCCTTGGTCGGGTCGCCCGGGCGGTTGGCCGCGATGAAGTTGGGGCGCCCGGTCTTCAGGTCGATGCTGCTGGCCCAGGTGATCTTGTGCACGAACGGGAAGGCGTTCTGCAGCTTGCCATCCTTGGCGTCGATCACGTAGAAGAAGCCGTTGCGGTCAGCCTTGCCGCCGTAGCGCTTGCCATCCATGTCGAAGGTGACGAACTCGTTGGAGCCGTCGAAGTCCCACGCGTCGTTGGGCGTGTTCTGGTAGGCCCACTTGATGCGGCCCGTGTTCACGTCCAGCGCCACCGTCGACGAGGAATACAGGTTGTCGCCGGGGCGCAGGTGGCTGTTCCACGGCGCCGGATTGCCGGTACCGAAGTACGCGAGGCCGGTGCTGTCGTCGTAGGTGCCGCCCATCCAGGTGGACGCGCCTCCGGTCTTCCACAGGTCGCCGGGCCAGCTCTTGTTGGTGGTGCCCGAGATGCCGTTCTCGATTGCCTTGCCTTCCTTGTCGTACGTGTAGCCCATGTGTCCCTCGACGGTCGGGCGGCTCCACACCAGCTGGCCGGTCATCGGGTCGCGCGCCTCGACCCGGCCGACCACGCCGAACTCGCCGCCCGACACGCCGGTCAGCAGCAGGCCCCTGGCGATCAGCGGGGCGGCCGTCATCGAATAGCCGGCCGCATAGTCGTCGACCTTTTCCTTCCATACCACCTTGCCGGTCGCCTGGTCGAGTGCGACCAGCTGGGCGTCGAGCGTGCCGAAGATGACCAGGTTGCCGTACAGGGCGGCGCCGCGGTTGACCACGTCGCAGCAGGGCATGATCCCTTCCGGCAGGCGGTGCTCGTATTTCCACAACTTGGCGCCGGTGCGCATGTCGATCGCGAAGATGCGCGAGTACGAAGCGGTGACGAACATGCGGCCGTCGTGGATCACCGGCTGCGATTCCTGGCCGCGCTGCTTTTCGCCGCCGAACGAGAACGACCAGGCCGGCGTCAGTTTCGCCACGTTGCGGGTATTGATCTGCGAAAGCGGCGAATAGCGCTGGCCCTCGCTGCCCATGCCGAACGACAGGACGCCTTTCGGATCCTTCTCGGTATTTGCCAGCATCGCGTCGGTTACATCGCCTGCCTGTACGAACGCCGCGGCGGCGAGGCCCAGCAGGGCCCCTATCATCTTGGTATGCACGATCATCTCCTTTTGTTTTAATTAGAGTGGGTTGACGCGGCGCGTCACCTGCTCTGCATGCAGGCGGCGACACTCCTCGTCGGTGAACAGGCGCGAACGCGTGAGGAAGCGCCGCCCGGTTCCGTTATCGAGCGAGAACATGCCGCCGTTGCCATCGACGACGTCGATGACGAGCTGCGTATGCTCCCAGTAGGCGAACTGCTCGAGCCCCATGTAGAACGGCGCCCCGCCCAGGTTGCCGAGGTAGACATCGGTGTCGCTGATGTTGAACTCCCCGGCCGGATAGCACATCGGCGCGCTGCCGTCGCAGCAACCACCGGACTGGAAGAACATCACCGGGCCGTGCCGCTTGCGCAGCTGGCCGATCAGCGACAGGGCGGCCTCGGTCGCGGTCACCCGTTCAAGCGCGTCGTTCATGGGGATCTCCTTATCCGCGCGTCAGAAGAAGCCCAGCGCTTTCGGGCTGTAGCTGACCAGGAGGTTCTTGGTCTGCTGGTAGTGGTCGAGCATCATCTTGTGGTTTTCGCGGCCGATGCCGGACTGCTTGTAGCCGCCGAACGCGGCATGCGCCGGATACAGGTGATAGCAGTTGGTCCACACGCGGCCGGCCTGGATCGCGCGGCCGACCCGGAAGGCGCGCGCCCCGTCGCGCGTCCACAAGCCGGCGCCGAGGCCGTACAGGGTGTCGTTGGCGATCGCCAGCGCTTCCGCTTCATCCTTGAAGGTGGTCACCGACACGACGGGCCCGAAGATCTCTTCCTGGAAGATGCGCATCCTGTTGTTACCCTTGAAGACTGTAGGACGCATGTAGTAGCCGCCTTCCAGCTCGCCGGCCTGCACGTTGCGCTCGCCGCCGGCCAGCAGCTCGGCGCCCTCCTGGCGGCCGATGTCCATGTACGACAGGATTTTTTCCAGCTGCTCCTGCGAAGCCTGGGCGCCGATCATGGTCGATTCGTCCAGCGGGTTGCCCTGTTTGATGGCTGCCACGCGCGCCAGCGCGCGCTCGATGAAGCGCTCGTAGATCGATTCCTGGATCAGCACCCGCGACGGGCAGGTGCATACCTCGCCCTGGTTCAGCGCGAACATCGCAAAGCCTTCCAGGCACTTGTCGAAGTAGTCGTCGTTCGCGTCCATCACGTCTTCGAAGAAGATGTTGGGCGATTTGCCGCCCAGTTCCAGCGTGACAGGGATCAGGTTCTGCGCGGCGTACTGCATGATCAGCCGGCCGGTGCCGGTCTCGCCGGTGAACGCAATCTTGGCGATGCGCTTGTTTGACGCCAGCGGCTTGCCCGCCTCCAGGCCGAAGCCATTGACGATGTTGACCACGCCCGGCGGCAGCAGGTCGCCGATCAGCTCGAACAGCACCATGATCGAGGCCGGGGTCTGCTCCGCAGGCTTGAGCACTACGCAGTTACCGGCTGCCAGCGCGGGCGCCAGCTTCCATACCGCCATCAGGATCGGGAAGTTCCATGGAATGATCTGGCCGACCACGCCGAGCGGCTCGTGCAAGTGGTAGGCATAGGTTTCGTTGTCGATCTGCGCCACCGAGCCTTCCTGGGCGCGGATGCATCCTGCGAAGTAGCGGAAGTGGTCGATCGCCAGCGGGATGTCGGCCGCCATCGTCTCGCGGATCGGCTTGCCGTTGTCGATGGTCTCGGCGGTCGCGATCAGCTTCAGGTTCTGCTCCATGCGGTCGGCGATCTTGTTCAGGATATTGGCGCGCTCGGCCTGCGAGGTCTTGCCCCATGCATCCCTGGCGGCATGGGCGGCGTCCAGCGCGATCTCGATGTCCTCGGCGGTGGAGCGAGCGATTTCGCAGAATGGCTGGCCGGTGATCGGCGTGAGGTTGACGAAGTATTCGCCCTTGACCGGGGCGACGAATTTTCCGCCGATGTAGTTGTCGTAGCGTTGTTTGAACGGGTTGGCGACGCCCAGTTTGCTGATGTCCGCGAGATTCATGTCATCCTCTTTCTGTCAGAAGTAGTTGTTGGACCGTTTGAGCAACGGCGTGTGTCAAGCACACTCCTGACATTCGCAAGCACCGTGCCAGCCCCTTCCGGCATGACCGCCGCAGGATGCGGCGCGTAAGCGGCGCGTGCCGCGCGGCGCACCACCTGTCCCAAACTGGAACAGGTGTCACATCGCTCAACGTATCGCCACGCCCCACGGCAATTCACCGACCGTGATGTCGGCCACGCGGGTGGCGCTGGCGGTGTCGATCACCGAGACGCTGTTGGAGCGTCCGTTGGCCACGTACAGCTTGCCGCCGTCCGGTGTCAGCGCCATGTTCCACGGCCGCTTGCCGACGCCGATCGTGGCGCTGACGGTATTGGTGGCTGTATCGATCGCCATCACCGTGCCGTCGGTGCCGTTCGACACGAATACCTGTCGGCCATTCGGATGCACGGCGATGCCGTTGGCGTTTTTGCCCGCAGGGACCCGGGCAATCGCCTTTTGCGTCGCCAGGTCGATCACGTACACAGTGTTGACCAGCTCGCAGGCCACATAGGCGGTAGCCCCATCGGGCGAGAAGCCGATACCGCGCGGGCGCAGGCCGACCGCAATCGAGCCGGCCTGGCGCCGCTGCGCCACGTCGATCACGTCGACCTGCTCCGCGTCCTCCGCGCTGACCAGAAGCCAGCGTCCGTCCGGGCTGAACACCGCATGCTCCGGGTTCTTGCCGCGCACCTTGATGTCGGCCACCTGCTGCAGGGTGTGCGCGTCGATCAGGGTCACCGTATTGCCCTCTTCGACCGCGACGGCCAGGTAGCGGCCGTCGGCCGACGCACTCACGCCTTCGGGCGAACGACCCAGCGGCACCTGGCGCGCCGATGCCGTGCCGCCGGTATCGATCACCAGCAGCGCGCTGCTGGCGGCGTCGGTGACGTACAGGCGGCGGCCATCGGCGTCCATGGCGATGCCGCGCGGCCGCTTGCCCGCCGCGATGTCGCGCACGACAGCGCCGCCGGCCACGTCGATCACGCTGACCGTGCCGGACTTTTCGTTCGGGACGTAGGCGAAGGGAGCCGCCATGGCGGCTTGGGCCAGGCCGGCGACGGCGAAGGCCGCCAGCATTCTCTTGCTCGAATTGTTCATTGTGTTCGTCTCCAGTGAGCGCGCGGGACGCGCGCGTAAGCGCATCGAATGCAAGCGCCATGCCATTCAAGCAAAAAGGCAGGCTGGCAGGTATATTGCTTACCGACGGATAGACGGGCTACCTGCAATCAGGCCGAAGCGCCCGGCAATCAAATAATGGAGACCACATGCAGCACACATTCACTACCAGGCTCAATGCCGTCGCCGCGCTGTTCGCGGCCGGCAGCGCCTCGCTCGGCGTGCCGGCATTCGCCGGCGACGCGCCTCCCAACATGCCTGTCGTCGTAGTCAGCGGCAGCCGCGTCGAGCACAACAGCTTCGACCTGCCGGCCGCGATCGACGTAATCGACGCCAGCCGCATCCGCGACAGCCAGCTGCGGGTCAACGCCTCCGAGTCGCTGGTCGCGGTACCCGGACTGGTGGCCAATAACCGCCAGAACTACGCGCAGGACCTGCAGATCTCGTCGCGCGGCTTCGGCGCCCGCTCCGCCTTCGGCGTGCGCGGCGTACGCCTGATCGCGGACGGCATTCCCGCATCGATGCCCGACGGCCAGGGCCAGGCCGCCACCTTCAACCTCGACATGGCCGAACGCATCGAAGTGCTGCGCGGTCCTTTCTCCGCCATCTACGGCAACCACTCGGGCGGCGTGATCCAGTTGTTCACGCGCGAGGGCGCCGGACGGCCGAGCATTGAGACCAGCCTCGCCGCCGGCAGCTACGGCCAGCGCAAGGTCGACGTCAACGCGCAGGGCCAGGCGGGCACGCTCGGCTACGTCGTCGACGCATCGCGCTTCGAGACCGACGGCTACCGCGACCACAGCGCCGCGCAACGCGACCAGGCCTTCGCGAAGCTGACCACAACGCTTGGCACAGGCACCCGCATCACGGTTACCGCCAGTACGCTGCGCCAGGACGATACACAGGATCCGCTCGGCGTCACCTGGGCCACTTTCCAGCGCGACCCGCGCGCCGGCGAAATCGACGCGACCGACACACAGGTGCCGAAGCGCACGCTGGCCGAGCGCTACAACACACGTAAGAGCATCGAACACCACCAGGCCGGCATCTCGTTCGAGCAACGCTTCGGCGACGACCGCTTGCGCGTGATGGCCTACGGCGGCAACCGCCAGGTCATCCAGTACCAATCGTTCTCGCGCGGCTTCCAGGCGCCGGCCAGCCATTCGGGCGGGGTGGTCGACTTCGACCGCGACTTCCATGGCGCGGACATCAATTGGCTGGCGGTGCGCCAGCTGGGCGGGGGCAAGCTGAGCACCACCATCGGCGTCGACTACGGCCGCTCCACCGACGAACGCAAGGGCTTTGAAAACTTCGTGGGCGCCGTGTTCGGCGTGCGCGGCGCACCGCGCCGCGACGAAACCAATGTGCTGACCAACGCCGATCCCTACGCGCAGGTCGAATGGGAAGGCGGCCCGTGGGTGCTGACCGGGGGCGTGCGCCGCAGCAGCCTGGAGGTCGAGGTGGAAGACCATTTCCTCTTGAACGGCAACGACAGCGGCAGCGTCGACTACAACAAGACCACCCCAGTGCTCGGCATGCTGTACAAGGTGTCGCCGGTACTGAACGTTTACGCCAGCGCGGCGCGCGGCTTCGAGGCGCCGACGCTCAATGAGCTGTTCTACTCCAGCGGCGGCGCGGGCTTTAACTTAGGCCTCAAGCCGGCCAGCAGCCGCCATGCGGAAGCGGGCGTCAAGGCGATGGTCGGCGCCCACACGCGCATCAATGCGGCGCTGTTCGACGTACGCACCGACGACGAACTGGTGGTCGACACCTCGGCCGGCGGACGCACCAGCTACCGCAACGCCAGCAAAACGCAGCGCCGCGGCGCCGAGATCTCGCTCGACACCAGCTTCGGCATCGGCTGGAGCGCCAGGGTCGCGCTGACCGCGCTGCGCGCAACTTACGAAACCCCGTTCGGCGCCGTGCGCGCAGGCGCGCGCCTGCCCGGAGTGCCTGGCAAGAACATGTTCGCTGAACTGGCATGGGCCGACCGCGCCGACCGCTTCGGCGCAGCGCTTGAAGCAGTCGCCAGCGGCAAGGTGTACGCGGAAGACGCCAACGCGGAAACGCCGGCGCCTGGCTACGCCGTGGCCAACCTGCGGCTGCAGGCGAAACAGTCTGCCGGCGGCTGGAAGCTCAAGGAGTTCGTGCGGGTGAATAACCTGTTCGACCGCAGCTACGTCGGCTCGCTGATCGTCGGTGACACCAACAAGCGCTATTATGAAGCGGCTCCCGGACGCAACTGGATGGCGGGCGCCAGCGCCGAATACACGTTCTAATGGAGGTTTCGGCTGCGCCCGCGGGCGCAGCCGGTCCGTGGGATCAGAAGGCGTAGCGGACGCCCACGACGAAGGAACGCGGCGCGCCGGGCGCCACGAAACGCGCATGTTCGGCATCCACCGGTCCATCATGAGGGGCCAGCAGGCGGCCGGATGGGAACAGGTCGGGCGCGACCGCGCCGTAGGTCTCGTAGCGGCGATCCAGCACATTGCTAACGCGTGCAAACAGCTCCCACCTTCCATTGAGCACGAAGCGCGCGCGCAGTCCGAGCAAGCCGTAGCCGCGCACGCGCCAGTCCGCGCGCTCCTGAGGCTCCCCTTCCTCGGCATCCTCCACCAGTCCATCTTCGTTACCCTGGGAGACGATGCTCGACACGCCATGCAGGTCGGCGCCCAGCACCAGGCCATGCCCCACCTTCCAGTCCACGCCCAGCTTGCCTGTGTGGCGCGGCATGCCTGCGATTCGGGTGCCGCGCTCTACCTGCACGTTGCGCGCGCCGGTAAACAGTTCGCCATCGGCGTCGTACACCGCTTCGAGGTAGCTGTACGAGGCGCGCACGTCGACCTTGCCGTACTGGCGGGCGAAGGACGCGTCGATGCCCTGGTGCCGTGTGCGCGCGAAGTTCGAGAAGTAGCCTTGCCGCGAAGGACCCGAACTGAGGAACAGGATGTCGTCGCGGTTGGCGGTGCGGTGCAGCGATACAGCGTAACTCCCGCCGCTCACGTTGCCGCGCACGCCGAACTCCATTGAGCGCGCCACCACCTGCTTCAGGTAGGGATCGGCCTGCAGGCCGACCGGCAGCCGGCAGGGATGCTCGGGATCGGCGCAGCCAAGCTCGATCACCGTCGGAACCCGGTTCCCCTGCGCGATGTTGGCGAACAGGGACGTACCCGGGCCCAGCGCATGCGCAATGCCAAGCGAAGGATTGAGCTTCTTGTACGTGAACGCCTCGGCGGGCTGGACGCCGCGCTCATTGGTGAGCGTGTTGCCTACCCGCGCATGGTTGAAGCGTGCCGAAACGGTGAGCTGGGTGGCCGGCCCCAGCGCCCAGCTGTCGGCGATGTACAAGCCGAAGGCGCGCGAGCGGCCGGTCACCGAGGCCGAGGGTTCCGGCTGTTCGTCATCATCCGCGATCACCTCGCGGCTGCCGTCGATGAAGGCTTCCTGCTCGAACTGCGCGTAGCCGACGCTGGCGCGGTCGAAAGTGGCGCCGGCGTCAATGCGGTGAGCGCCGCGAAGGGCGCTGAAGGCGGCGCTGAAACCCTGGCCGCGCTGGCGGGTCGAAGTCGTATTCAGCACGCCGGGATGGATCGCGGCGCCCTCCCCGCGCGTGACGCCGCACGCGTCGGGATCGTCGGCTTCGCCATCGGCGCTGAAACCGTCCTCGCAGTCCTCGACATAGTCGTCGTAGTCCTCGCCGATGTCGCCGTTGACGGTATCGCGGCGGCTGTCGCGCGCATAGGCGGTCAGCGCCAGCTCGCCGCCTTCGGGCAGCTTGCGCGTGTAGTTCAGCGTCCCCTGCGCCAACCGGTTGCGGGTCGTGTCCGGATGCGTGTAAACCGCGCGGCGGTCGTCCTCATACAGCGGGTCGGGCAGCAGCCCGTTGCCCAGCAGGCGGCTGCGCCCCGCAAGCAGGGTCGCGCTCCAGGCGTCGGCCCCGGCAGACCTGCCCACCTTGACCAGCGCGTTCGCCAGGCGGCCGTCGGAATGGTCGCGCCATCCCTCTTCATCGAACAAGGTTGCGCCTATGAAGCTGTGCCAGCCGTTCTCGCCGCGCGTGCCGAACGCGAGGTCGGCGCGCTTCCTGCCATTGGCTCCCAACGACATTTCGACGTCGGCGCCCGGGCTGGTCAGCCCGGACCTGGTTTGCAGCGCCAGCGCGCCGCCAAGCGTATTGAGTCCGTACAGCGGATTCGATCCCGGCACCAGCAGCAGGTTCGAGATTGCTGCCTCGGGCAGCATATCCCAGTTGACCACGTCGCCGAACGGCTCGTTGACGCGCACGCCGTCGAGGTACACCGAGATGCCCTGCGAAGTGCCGAGCACCGGCGAGGCCCGGAAGCCGCGGAAGGTAAGGTCGTTCTGGAACGGGCTTCCCGACACTTCGTTGACGTTAACGCCATTCAGGTTGCGCGCCATGAATTCGGCCAGGTTGTCGCCGCCTGCCTTGC
Source organism: Massilia cavernae (assembly GCF_003590855.1). Lineage (GTDB taxonomy): Bacteria > Pseudomonadota > Gammaproteobacteria > Burkholderiales > Burkholderiaceae_D > Telluria_A > Telluria_A cavernae. Next base: position 24,147 of record NZ_QYUP01000153.1, on the reverse strand, counting down.
GCAGCTGGCGCTCGCTTGCACTTTGCACTGGATACGGCAACAGCCTGCGGTCGATCCCGAGCCCCTGCAGCGGGGCGATGCCGATGATCTCGATACTGAGCATCGCGGCCGCAGTGCGCTCCTGGGCCATGGCGGATGGCGCCAGCAGCGCCAGTGCCAGCATGCGCGCCATGCGCCGCATGCGGAGAGGCCGGTTCATGGCTTGACCACCTGCACGCCGTGGCGCGCGAATATCCGGGCCAGCTCACCGCTCTCGGACAGCTCATTCATGGCCTTCTGCAGCAGCCGCGCGGTATCGGTGTCGTCCTTCTTGACCGCCATCCCGACCGCCCAGCCCGAACGCGGCATCCGCGGGAACGCCACGTCGTGCAGCGGGAAGGCCGAGTCGCCCCTGAACACGGATTCGATCTCCGAACGCTTGGCCAGCACCGCATCGAGTTCGCCTTCCTTGAGCTTGTGCAGCGCCTCGATCGCGCTCGGGTAGATGCGCACGGTGTCGCGGAAGCGGCCGTTGCCCTCACCCAGCAGCAACATGCCGGAGATCGACACCTTCTCGACGCCGACCTTCCTGCCGGCCAGGGCGTCGATGCTGTCGAACGCGGGAATCCTGCCGGCGTTGCGCACCAGGCGCACCGTTTCGACGTGGTAGGGCGCGAAGATCCGCACCTGCTCGTTGCGCGACATGAGGTGCTTGTCCACTGGTACGTGCAGCATCACGTCGGCAGGTCCGTAGCCAAGGTAGTGTCCTTTCCAGACCATGTGGCGCAGGTCGTCGGCGACCTCCTCGTCGGCGGGAAACGGCAGCAGCACCATGCGCAGCCCCAGCTTTTTGGACAGCGCCTGGGCGAGGTCGACGTCGATGCCCTCGCCGTTGTTCGAGAACGGCGCGAGCTCCTTGTACACCGCCACCTTCAGGCTGCCCGACTGCCTGATCTTGTCCCAGTCGGCGCGCACTGGAAGGCTTGCGCCCAGCAGGCAGGCCGCCGCCAGCAGCGCGCGCATGGCGCCTGCACGATAGCTCAGCATCGCAGCCTCCTTATTTGGTTTCGCGGCGTGTTTCGAGGTAGGTCTTGATGGCCCACATCGCTTCCTGGTTGAACACCCCCTCGAACGGCGGCATGTACACCGCCCCATTCCTGACTTTGCCGGTACGTACCGAGGCCAGGTAGTAGTTGTCCATCTCCTTGAAGCAGGCTTGCTTCTTCGCTTCGACCTTCATGCCGACGCAGTCGCGGTCGAGATGGCGCAGGTCGGGGGCGATGCCGCCGCTGACCGCGTCGATGCCGTGGCAGCGCGCGCAGTTCTGGTTGTAGGCGGAAGTGCCGACCTTCAGCGCCTGTTTGTTGGTACTGAACGGGTTCTGGTCGCGCCACTTGTCGCCCAGGGCCGGCAGGCCGGTGGTGTCGACGCCCTGCGGGGTAACGGGGCCATGCCCATGGGCGGCAAGCGAGGCAAGGAAGGCCGCCGTTGCGATGGCGGCGGCGGCGAGTTTGCGGATTGGGTGGTTCATGCTGTTGTCTCCTACTGGTTTTAAGTTTTGGATATACCAGGTAGGAGCAATTGCTGTGCCACGCCGCGCACGCAGGGCTGCGGCGGCGCGTTGTCCCAAAACGGAACAGGTGTTACATCGGCTGGTGTGACAGCGGGAGGCTGCCTGGGTACAGCGCGGCGAGCGTGTCGCTGGCGATGGCGGTGATGGCGCTGTCCAGGCGCGCGCTGGCGGCGCCCGGCGCCTCGTCGCGCAAGGCTTGCCACGGCGCTCCGCCAGCCATGAGCTTTGCCGCCGCGCGCTCGACCTCGGCCTGCCAGAACGGCGGAGCTTCGCTCTCGACGAAATTGCCGCGCCCTCGCCCGAAGTGTGCCACCGCCAAGTAGCGCAGCACGCTGGTCACCAGCAGGGACTGGAGGAACTCGTCGGCGAACTGCATCGTGGTCTGGCTGCGGTCGGTGGTGGTGTTGAAGCCCCAAGCCACGCCGGCCATGGTGAGCGCGCCGACGATGCCACCCAGGATCGCACCCGCGCCGAAAGTGAGGCCGCCCGCCATCAGGTCGGCCGACAGGCCGGTGGCGGCGCCAGAGACCACGGCGCCGAGCAGGCCCGCCTGCGCCTTGTCGACCGGCGCGCGGACCGCGAAGTTCTCGCGTACGCGCGCGTTGATTTTAGCCGCGGCCGCCGGGTCTAGCTGATGCAGCTTAAGGAGCTGCGCGGTGGCCGCGTTGATGCTGATATTGAGGCGCTCGACCAGCTGCGCCATCGCCTTTTCCTGGCGCTGGCGGTCGCTTTTGGCGAGACCGACCGCCTTCATCGCCGACCTGGCCAGGCTCTTTTCCTCCTCTTCGATCGCTTGCCTGTCCTGCGCCGCGGCGGCCAGCTGCGACGAGACCAGGCGCATCGCCGCGTGGAAGCGCGCGAGGTTGTTGGCTTCCCACGTTGCGAACAGGCGCGCGTAGCCCGCGCGCTTGGATTCGTCCACCAGTTTCCCGACCGCTTCGTAGAACACGCGCTCATGCACCCAGCAGCGCGCGAACGCGTCCAGCGCGAGCACCTCGCGCACCACCGGGTAGCGGTCCAGATGCCGCTTCCAGCGCGCCTGCTCGGCCTGTTCGGCGGCGGCCGGCTGGGGCGGGCCAAGCTGGTTGAGCAGCACCACGACCGGCTTGCCCAGCCACTCGAGGATCTTCATTTCGGCCGGCAGGTAGCCGGCATCATCGGGATTCTCCGACGAGTTGACCAGGTAGAGCACCACGTCGGCGGCCTCCTTCGCCGTGCGCAGCGCCTGCTGGCTGAGCCAGAACGGCTTGTCGCCGTAGCGGTCGATCACTTCGCGCAGGAACCAGCCGATCGGATTGCCCGACATCGCAAGGCGCTTTAGCAGCCGCACCGAATCGCCGAAGCCGGGCGTGTCCCACAGGTGCAAGGTGTCGCCCGCGTCGGACGTCAGCAGCGGATGCGATTCGGCCAGCGTGGTGACGTGGGCGGCGTCGCGCACTTCGCCCACATCGACGCCGACCAGCGTGCGCGCCAGCGTGGTCTTGCCGTTGTTGGTGTGCGAGATCAGCGCAAACTGGATCTGGACAGGAGCCTGGTTCATGGTGCTTTCGAAACAGCGGGGCCGGCACCGCCGTCTACAGGGCGGCGTTCGGGATGCAGCAGGTTGACGATGGTGGCTGGCGCGTGGTGGTAGTTGCAGAACTGCTGCCACAGCGCGATGCGTTCGGCCAGGCGCGCTTCGGCGCCCCCCATGCGCTCGAGGAAGGCCGACTCGTCCACCAGCACGGCGACGCCGCGCGGAGAGGCACGCTTCACTTGCTCGAGGAAGGCGCCGTGGTTTTCCTTTTCGGGCGTGGCGGCGAGGTTGAACAGCACTGCCGTCAATGTGGCCTCGTCCTCGCCGGCGCCCTGCGGTAGCTGGGCGGCGTCCTCGCCGTAGGCGCTCGATGGGCGCAGCATCACGCGCGCCTGCTCGCCGAGCAGCATGTGCGCCAGCGTGGCCAGCCCGCGGTCGCGCGCTTCGTCCAGGGTGAAGCTGTAGGGCAGCACGCGCAGCACGCCGGGCGCGGTGGTGCCGGCCTGCCCGCCCAGCTTGCGGAAGTAAGGCTGGTCGAGGTCGATCGGGAAGTTGCGCGACAGGCCGCGCGCGCGCCAGTGCGCATACAAAGCCATCGCAAGGCGGGGCAGCACGACTGCCAGGAACAGCGTGGCGGCGTACAGGTGGACCCAGCGCGCGCCGGCGGCCGGCGCCTGCGGCTGCGTGAAGCGCAGCGCCTCGATCTCGGCAAGCGAAAACGGCTGGATACTGAATAGCGCGGCGGCGGGCGCGAACAGCACCGACAGGATCGCGTGCACCTGGGCGCCATTGAGGAAGGTGCTTTCCCAACCGGCGATGTATTGCGACAGGAAACCGCGCGCATACAGCGACAGCATGGCGCCGACGCCGAACATGGCTGCGGCCAAGTGGAAGGTGCGGGCCAGCCGCGCGCGCGTGAGGCGGTCGCGCAGCGACGCCCACTCGGACATGAACGACAGCAGCGCCACCGACAGCACCTGCGGCAGCTTGCGCTTGATCGCGCTCTTGCCCGCACTGGCGCGGCGCAGCAGCTTCTTGCTGGCCCACCCCGTATCGCGCGACGGGACAAACAACCAGGCCAGCAGGATCACGTACACCAGCAGGTTCCAGCCGATGATCGCCAGCAGCGGCGCGGACAGCAGGTCGACCCGGTGCGGGTCGCTGATGCGGTCAAGCCCGGCGCCGAGAATCAGCCCGGCGACCGGCAGCGCGATCGAAAAACCCTTCAGGCCGGGGCGGCGCTGCGCGAACGCGGCAAACGCGGGAATGCGCTCGGACAGGCGCTTGAGGATCAGTTCGGAGCGCTGCTGCAGGAAGTGCTCGCTGGTGACAGCGGTGCGGCTGTCGGACGCCTGCCACTGCGCCAGCTCCTTGGCGCTGCGGCTCGCATACATGCGGTCGTCCGGGCTCAGGATTTCGCTCTTGATGTCCATCGTTTCGATGGCGCGCACCAGCACCACGTCCCTTGCGACCTGTTCGTTCATCTTTGGCTTGTATTAATTGGCAATATTAACTTGCCAATTGTGCCGCACTTTTACGCCGCACGGTTGTCCAGCCGCCCGAGGACTTTTTCGCGGTTGGCGAGGACGAAGGCGATGAAAGCCGGCTCCTTGACGGCAAGCCGGACCGGGCCGGGCATCAGCGCGTAGCAGCAGGTAGCCACGGTACGCACCGCGTCGTCGTTTTTTAGCGTGCGCGAGTAGTAAAACTACTTGCGCGCATTGACTTCCAAATAGTTGCGGAGTAGATTTTGCCAAGGACTAGCGTGCCTGTGGTTAGAAATGGTAGTCAAAATACATCAATAAACGACCTCGACAAGAGGCGAGACAACGGAGACGACAATGCAATTTCGCCGGACAGCACTTTCCGCGTTGCTGGGCTGTGCCCTGCTCGCAAGCCCAGCATGGGCGGCCATCAACCCCACCAAACTTGGCGCCAGCTACGACGCCACCAAGTCCAACGTGACGTTCAAGGTGTATTCGAGCCGCGCCTCGCGGATCGAACTGTATCTCTACAGCACCGCCACCGGCACTGTCGAGAAATCGAAGGTCGTGATGACGCCCGAGGCGGGCAGCGTGTGGACCACAACGATCCCCGTTGCCACACTGAACGGCCAGGGGCTGTCCGGCACCCTGTATTACGGCTACCGCGCGTGGGGGCCGAACTGGCCGTACAGCGCGAGCTGGGTGAAAGGCTCGGGCACCGGCTTCATCACCGATGTCGACGCAAATGGCAACCGATTCAACCCGAACAAGCTGCTCACCGATCCGTACGCGCTCGAATTGAGCCACGACCCGACCACACCGGCGATGAGCAATGGCACCATTTATGCCAGCGGCGCCACCTACCGCAACATCGACAGCGGGTCGAGTGCGCCGAAAGGCATCGTGCTTGCGGGCGATACCCAGTCCATCGGCGCCAAGCCGACGCGCGCGCTGAAGGACGACGTGGTCTACGAAGTCCACGTGCGCGGCCTGACGAAGAACGACACCACCATCCCGGCGGCCTACCGCGGCACCTACAAGGGCGCGGGCCTGAAGGCGGCCAGCCTTGCCAGCCTGGGCGTGACGGCGATCGAGTTCCTTCCGGTGCAGGAAACGCAGAACGACACCAACGACGCGGACCCAAACAGCAATGCTGGCGACAACTACTGGGGCTACATGACCCTGAACTATTTCGCGCCCGACCGCCGTTACGCGTACGACACGACGCCGGGCGGGCCGACGCGCGAGTTCAAGGAAATGGTGAAGGCCTTCCACGACCAGGGCATCAAGGTGCTGGTCGACGTGGTGTACAACCACACCGGCGAAGGCGGCGCCTGGTCGCAATCCGACAAGACGACCTACAACCTCTACGGCATGCGCGGGCTGGACAACCCGACCTACTACAGCCTGACCTCGGACAAGCAGAACTCGTGGGACAACACCGGTGTCGGCGGCAACTACAACACACGCAACCTAGCCGCGCAAAACCTGATCGTCGATTCGCTGGCGTACTGGCGCGATACGCTCGGCGTGGACGGCTACCGCTTCGACCTTGCTTCAGTCCTCGGCAACACCTGCGAACACGGTTGCTTCAACTTCGACAAAATGGACTCCGGCAATGCGCTGAACCGCATCGTCGCCGAACTGCCGCCCCGCCCTGCCGGCGGCGGCAGCGGCGTCGACCTGATCGCCGAACCGTGGGCGATCGGCGGCAACTCCTACCAGGTGGGCGGATTCCCGTCGGGCTGGGCGGAGTGGAACGGCATCTACCGCGACATGGTTCGCCAGTCGCAGAACAAGCTTGGCTCCGCCACGGTGACAACCGGGACAATGGCGACGCGCTTCGCCGGTTCGAGCGACCTGTACGGCGATGACGGCCGCAAGCCGTGGCATTCGGTGAACTTCGTCACCGCCCACGACGGCTTCACACTGAAAGACCTGTACAGCTGCAACACCAAGAACAACCTGCAGGCCTGGCCATTTGGCCCGAGCGACGGCGGCGAGGACAACAATAACAGCTGGGACCAGGGCGGCATTGCGAGCGACCAGCGCAAGGCGGCGCGCAACGGAATGGCGCTGATGATGCTGTCGGCGGGCGTGCCGATGATCGTCGGCGGCGACGAGGCGCTGCGCACGATCAACTGCAACAACAATCCCTACAACCTCGACTCGAGCGCGAACTGGCTGGGATGGACGCGCACCACCGACCAGGCCAACTTCGAGGCATTCAGCAAAGGATGATTGCATTCCGCAAGGCGCACCCTGCGCTGCGCCCGGCGAATTTCTATTCGGGCGTAGACAACAATGGCAACGTGATGGAGCAGCTGCGCTGGTTCAAACCCGACGGCGCGGTGGCCGATGCCGCGTATTTCAATGACGCCGCCAATCATGCCATCGCATGGCGCATCGACGGTACGGAATTCGGCGACACGGCATCGGCGATCTATGTCGCCCACAATGCATGGAGCGGACAGGTGAACTTCACCCTGCCATGGCCGGGAGCGGGCAAGAGCTGGTATCGCGTGACCGATACATGCACGTGGGCGGAAGGCGCGTCGCAGGTGCGCGCACCGGGCGCGGAAGATGCGGTCGGCGGCGAATTCACCAGCTACGGCGTGTGCGGGCGGGGAACGCTGGTACTGATCGCTAAGTAACAGTGAAAACGGCCCGCCTTGCGCGGGCCGTTTCGCCTGGTTCGCAATCAGCGCGCCAGCGTCCAGCTATTTACCGGTTTTCTTGCCAAGCCGCTTTTCCCGTTCGCCCGCCTGCTGCGCAGCGCCAGGGCCGGTCGACGACTGCTGCGACCCGGCATGCTGACTCTGCTCCATGCCGCCATAGCCGGATTTCCTCGGCAGGCCAAGGCGATCCTCTTCGGCGCGAGCCTCGATGCGTTGCGCCTGCTGGCGCGAACTCCAGCCGGCTTGCTGCGCACCCGCCCCACCCCGCTCGCCGGCTTGGGAGCCGCCGAATCCGGACTGCTCCGAACCGGACTCCTGGTTACCGGCACGTGGTGGCCCCGCGCCTGGCGCACGCGTCTGCATGCTGTCGGGCGCCACCCGGATCGCCTTTTCCCGCGCGACGCTTTGCCCCTTGCCACCCTGGCTTTTCTTCGAGCCCATGTTTCGCTCCTCCCAAGAATGCGCCACTCGTGCGCCTCCATGCGATGATGCGCCCGCGAGGCGCATGCTTGTATCGGAGTGGGGAGCGCGGATTTGTAGGAAGCGGCCCACCTTCCAGATGAGCTCGGCGGACTGGCTAGAACAGCGGCACCACCGGGCTGACTTTCATCCCGCGCTCGCCGATCATCCGCGTCAAAGCGTCGATCCTGTCCTGCATCGACGACGTAGCGAAACGCACATTGACGATGGCGTTAGCGCCCAACTGGGCGGCCTGCGACTTCATGCGTTCGATCGCGTGGTCGCGCGATTCGTTCAGCAGCTCGGTGTATCCCGTCAGTTCGCCACCGACAATGTTCTTCAGCCCCGCCATGATGTCGCGGCCGACGTGCTTGGCGCATACGGTGCTGCCCGAAACCACACCATGGCAAACTGAGATGGTCTTGCCCGGAACGGTTTCGATATTGATCATGAGCATGGCAGGGCCCTTAAAAATTGATCAAGTGCACGGATTGTAGTGAAGATCGTGGTGTTTTGACAGCCCTTTAGGGGCGCCTATGCGACCCGCATGAAACATGCCCGACAAGTTCAAATCGTACAGATCGGGATAGGGGGCGGCCACAATGACCGCGCCCCTCCCACACCACCCGGCATGCGGGTCCGCACCGGGCGGTTGAAACGGTTGAGGTCTGCATGCCTATACCCGAACATGCAGCCTAGGTTCATCTGGCCCCGACCCGGCCGATTTGGTTCTTCGCTGTCACCGTGCACCAGGCTTCACCTGATGCGCGTTGCGTGACGAGCCCCGTATCCGGGCATCTGAAGCATATCCATCTCAGATGGTCAGGCAGAATCGCCCTCCCGCTCCTTCGGCCCTTCGTCGGCGGTATTCGGCCTTCCCGGCCCAGCCTCCGACTACTACGACCTCTGCTGACTTCTCGTTCCGGCTTTCACCGTCGCCCTTTCAGACATAAGACGAGATCTCCCCAGGTAAGAACGCACTCCTTCCCTGCACAACCGCCGGATCTACGCCACTTCGCATTGGCCACAAGAGCTTTGCGGTTTCGTGCCCGCTCGCCCCGCTCGGCAGCGCCTTCTATCCGATTCTTGTTCATCGGCTCGCAGTTTCGCTCCACACTTCCTCCCCACAGTCGGTCGCCCTTCCGCAGTTGTGCTTCGCTTCGCTCGCTGTGGCCAGCTCGCGGGAGGACTTGCACCTCCAAGAGTGCGCCCATGCTGGGCGCACACGAAAAAAAACCCGCTGACATCAGTCAACGGGTTTCTTTCTTATAACTAGCCTGACGATAACCTACTTTCACACTGGTTGCAGCACTATCATCGGCGCAAAGTCGTTTCACGGTCCTGTTCGGGATGGGAAGGGGTGGGACCGACTTGCTATGGTCATCAGGCATAACTTGTACGAGCTCTGTTCCCAATGGGGCAACAGCGCTCTGAATCTGGAAGAAGAAAGCTTTATATCAAATCAGTGTTGAAGTCTTGCTGACTATACCTGCTAAGGTTATAGGGACAAGCCGTACGGGCAATTAGTATCAGTTAGCTTAATGCATTACTGCACTTCCACACCTGACCTATCAACGTCCTGGTCTCGAACGACCCTTCAAGGAGCTTAAAGCTCCGGGAAATCTCATCTCAAGGCAAGTTTCCCGCTTAGATGCTTTCAGCGGTTATCTCTTCCGAACTTAGCTACCCGGCAATGCCACTGGCGTGACAACCGGTACACCAGAGGTTCGTCCACTCCGGTCCTCTCGTACTAGGAGCAGCCCCCTTCAAATTTCCAACGCCCACGGCAGATAGGGACCAAACTGTCTCACGACGTTTTAAACCCAGCTCACGTACCACTTTAAATGGCGAACAGCCATACCCTTGGGACCGGCTACAGCCCCAGGATGTGATGAGCCGACATCGAGGTGCCAAACTCCCCCGTCGATATGAACTCTTGGGAGGAATCAGCCTGTTATCCCCAGAGTACCTTTTATCCGTTGAGCGATGGCCCTTCCATACAGAACCACCGGATCACTATGTCCTACTTTCGTACCTGCTCGACTTGTCAGTCTCGCAGTTAAGCACGCTTATGCCATTGCACTATTAGCACGATGTCCGACCGTACCTAGCGTACCTTCGAACTCCTCCGTTACACTTTAGGAGGAGACCGCCCCAGTCAAACTGCCTACCATGCACTGTCCCCGATCCGGATAACGGACCAAGGTTAGAACCTCAAACAAACCAGGGTGGTATTTCAAGGATGGCTCCACGAGAACTGGCGTCCCCGCTTCAAAGCCTCCCACCTATCCTACACAGATTGGTTCAAAGTCCAATGCAAAGCTACAGTAAAGGTTCATGGGGTCTTTCCGTCTAGCCGCGGGTAGATTGCATCATCACAAACACTTCAACTTCGCTGAGTCTCGGGAGGAGACAGTGTGGCCATCGTTACGCCATTCGTGCAGGTCGGAACTTACCCGACAAGGAATTTCGCTACCTTAGGACCGTTATAGTTACGGCCGCCGTTTACTGGGACTTCAATCAAGAGCTTGCACCCCATCATTTAATCTTCCAGCACCGGGCAGGCGTCACACCCTATACGTCCACTTTCGTGTTTGCAGAGTGCTGTGTTTTTATTAAACAGTCGCAGCCACCAGTTTATTGCAACCCTTTCGCCCTACTGAAGTAAATCAGCCAAGCTACTAGGGCGTACCTTTTCCCGAAGTTACGGTACCAATTTGCCGAGTTCCTTCTCCCGAGTTCTCTCAAGCGCCTTAGAATACTCATCTCGCCCACCTGTGTCGGTTTGCGGTACGGTCTCGTATGACTGAAGCTTAGAGGCTTTTCTTGGAACCACTTCCGATTGCTTCGCCGCACAAGGCAGCTCGTCCCAGTCCCTTGAATTACGCGCCCGGATTTGCCTAAGCGCCTTCTATGAACCAGAAACTGACTATTCCAACAGTCAGACAACCTTCCGCGATCCGTCCCCCCATCGCATCATACGACGGTGCAGGAATATTAACCTGCTTCCCATCAGCTACGCATCTCTGCCTCGCCTTAGGGCCGACTCACCCTGCTCCGATGAACGTTGAACAGGAAACCTTGGGCTTACGGCGTGGGGGCTTTTCACCCCCATTATCGCTACTCATGTCAGCATTCGCACTTCCGATACCTCCAGCATCCTTTACAAGACACCTTCGCAGGCTTACGGAACGCTCTCCTACCATATAGATCAAGTGATAAATCACGAGAAATATATCCGCAGCTTCGGTGACTGGCTTAGCCCCGTTACATCTTCCGCGCAGGACGACTCGATCAGTGAGCTATTACGCTTTCTTTAAATGATGGCTGCTTCTAAGCCAACATCCTGACTGTTTTAGCCTTCCCACTTCGTTTTCCACTTAGCCAATCTTTGGGACCTTAGCTGGCGGTCTGGGTTGTTTCCCTCTTGACGCCGGACGTTAGCACCCGACGTCTGTCTCCCAAGCTCGCACTCATCGGTATTCGGAGTTTGCAATGGTTTGGTAAGTCGCAATGACCCCTAGCCATAACAGTGCTCTACCCCCGATGGTGATACTTGAGGCACTACCTAAATAGTTTTCGGAGAGAACCAGCTATTTCCAAGTTTGTTTAGCCTTTCACCCCTACCCACAGCTCATCCCCTAATTTTTCAACATTAGTGGGTTCGGACCTCCAGGGCGTGTTACCGCACCTTCATCCTGGCCATGAGTAGATCACTTGGTTTCGGGTCTACACCCAGCGACTGTCGCCCTATTCGGACTCGATTTCTCTACGGCTTCCCTATCCGGTTAACCTTGCCACTGAATGTAAGTCGCTGACCCATTATACAAAAGGTACGCAGTCACGGAACAAGTCCGCTCCTACTGTTTGTATGCACACGGTTTCAGGATCTATTTCACTCCCCTCCCGGGGTTCTTTTCGCCTTTCCCTCACGGTACTGGTTCACTATCGGTCGATTACGAGTATTTAGCCTTGGAGGATGGTCCCCCCATGTTCAGACAGGATTTCTCGTGTCCCGCCCTACTTGTCGCATACTTAGTTCCACACGTCGCATTTCGTGTACGGGGCTATCACCCGCTATGGCGCCTATTTCCAGAGGCTTCCACTATGCGTCATGCTAAATCATGCAGGCTCATCCCATTTCGCTCGCCACTACTTTGGGAATCTCGGTTGATTTATTTTCCTGCAGCTACTTAGATGTTTCAGTTCGCCGCGTTCGCTTTGCATACCTATGTATTCAGTATGCAATGACCTAAAAGGCCGGGTTTCCCCATTCGGAAATCTGCGGATCAAAGTGTGTTTGCTCACTCCCCGCAGCTTATCGCAAGCTACTACGTCCTTCATCGCCTGTAATCGCCAAGGCATCCGCCATGTGCACTTATTCACTTGTCCCTATAACGTTAGCCCCTGGTTGCCAGGGATCGTTACAGTTCCAAGCAAGACTTCATTTATTACTGTGTTTGATGAGTTTTACTACTACCCTAAGTGTGCGCCTTTTACAGCACACGCTTAATAAAACTTTACTTCTTCCAGATTGTTAAAGAACGAAACAGCAATGATCTCTAAAAGATCAAATCTAAACCGCAGGGCTTACATTTGCACTCTTAGTAGGTAGTGGTGGAGGATGACGGGATCGAACCGACGACCCCCTGCTTGCAAAGCAGGTGCTCTCCCAGCTGAGCTAATCCCCCAATTCGATACTGGTAGGGCTGGTTGGACTCGAACCAACGACCCCCGCGTTATCAACACGGTGCTCTAACCAGCTGAGCTACAGCCCCAGACTTGGACACTGCTACTGTTTCTTTCAATTTCAACAGTCGATAAGAGTGGACGCTCAATGAATCGGGCGATTTGCCCAGTGCTACTCTAGAAAGGAGGTGATCCAGCCGCACCTTCCGATACGGCTACCTTGTTACGACTTCACCCCAGTCACGAATCCTACCGTGGTAAGCGCCCTCCTTGCGGTTAAGCTACCTACTTCTGGTAAAACCCGCTCCCATGGTGTGACGGGCGGTGTGTACAAGACCCGGGAACGTATTCACCGCGACATGCTGATCCGCGATTACTAGCGATTCCAACTTCATGTAGTCGAGTTGCAGACTACAATCCGGACTACGATACACTTTCTGGGATTAGCTCCCCCTCGCGGGTTGGCGGCCCTCTGTATGTACCATTGTATGACGTGTGAAGCCCTACCCATAAGGGCCATGAGGACTTGACGTCATCCCCACCTTCCTCCGGTTTGTCACCGGCAGTCTCATTAGAGTGCTCTTTCGTAGCAACTAATGACAAGGGTTGCGCTCGTTGCGGGACTTAACCCAACATCTCACGACACGAGCTGACGACAGCCATGCAGCACCTGTGTGCAGGTTCTCTTTCGAGCACTCCCAAATCTCTCCGGGATTCCTGCCATGTCAAGGGTAGGTAAGGTTTTTCGCGTTGCATCGAATTAATCCACATCATCCACCGCTTGTGCGGGTCCCCGTCAATTCCTTTGAGTTTTAATCTTGCGACCGTACTCCCCAGGCGGTCTACTTCACGCGTTAGCTGCGTTACCAAGTTAATTAAAACCCGACAACTAGTAGACATCGTTTAGGGCGTGGACTACCAGGGTATCTAATCCTGTTTGCTCCCCACGCTTTCGTGCATGAGCGTCAATCTTGACCCAGGGGGCTGCCTTCGCCATCGGTGTTCCTCCACATCTCTACGCATTTCACTGCTACACGTGGAATTCTACCCCCCTCTGCCAGATTCTAGCCTTGCAGTCTCCATCGCAATTCCCAGGTTGAGCCCGGGGATTTCACGACAGACTTACAAAACCGCCTGCGCACGCTTTACGCCCAGTAATTCCGATTAACGCTTGCACCCTACGTATTACCGCGGCTGCTGGCACGTAGTTAGCCGGTGCTTATTCTTCAGGTACCGTCATTAGCGCGGGATATTAGCCCGCACCGTTTCTTCCCTGACAAAAGAGCTTTACAACCCGAAGGCCTTCTTCACTCACGCGGCATTGCTGGATCAGGCTTGCGCCCATTGTCCAAAATTCCCCACTGCTGCCTCCCGTAGGAGTCTGGACCGTGTCTCAGTTCCAGTGTGGCTGGTCGTCCTCTCAGACCAGCTACTGATCGTCGCCTTGGTGAGCCTTTACCTCACCAACTAGCTAATCAGATATCGGCCGCTCCAGGAGCACAAGGCCTTGCGGTCCCCTGCTTTCATCCTTGGATCGTATGCGGTATTAGCGTAACTTTCGCTACGTTATCCCCCACTCTTGGGTACGTTCCGATATATTACTCACCCGTTCGCCACTCGCCGCCAGGTTGCCCCGCGCTGCCGTTCGACTTGCATGTGTAAAGCATGCCGCCAGCGTTCAATCTGAGCCAGGATCAAACTCTTCAGTTTAATCTCTGTTTGTTGACACTTTCGTGTCACCGTCTTTCGACGGGTCGCTCACTCAAAATACTGACCGTTACTCATTGCTGAGCAACGTATTTCTTTTTTGTGAACATTTGATAATTTAAGTAATCAGCTTCGCTTACGCTTGGCCGGCACTTTCATCAAACGCCCACACTTATCGACTGTTAATTTTTAAAGAACTTGTTCGGTACTGCTTGCTGCTCATCGACAAATCGTTTTGTTTGTCAGCAGCAGAGAGATGAGATTATGCGGTAATTTGCGTTGCTCGTCAAACTCTTTTTTACTGCGTCGTCTTTTTCAGACGGCTCCCACGCTGCGGCAACTACTTGATTTCGTTAACCATTTCTGCGGGGAGGCGAACTATAGCAAAAGGGTTTGCCGTCCGCAAGGGTATTTCGTTCTCACCAGCTAAAATTACTGAATCAGGCCTTTGCCACAGCGTCACTTACCCAGCCAAACCCAAGCCGCTCCTGCTCCAGGCGGATCCGGGAACCATGCACATCATGCCGCAACTCGTCGTAGAGTTCGCGCTCCGCTTCGCTCAGTCGGGTTAATTCACCGGTGAATCGCGTAGCCTCCCCCTCCTGCCCCCACATCAGCCGGTGCGAGTCCAGCGTGGCCACGTCCATCATGATGGAACGCACGTGCGGGACACTGGCGCGGAAGCGATCCAGGATGGCGAAGCCGTGGGTATCGATGTCGCCCCAGTAGATCACGTCTTTCTCGCGCAGCCACGGCACACCGGCGAGCCGGTCGATCCCATAGCCGCCGCCGAAAACCACCATGCTGCTTTCCTTGTCCGGGAATGCCAGGCCATTTACTTCGTTCTCGGTGACGAAGACACGCTTCACGTCGAACTGCGCGCCGGCGAACTGCGCCACCGGGACGCTCACGTCCGACAGGCCTGCAAGATAATGCCGCGGGTCGAGCATGCGGAACCTGACCAGCGCAGGTTTCCCGAGTAAGCCGTAACGCATTTCGAACTGGCGCGCACCGATCGCCGTCGCATCGAACGCTTCGGGAGGAAGCACCTCATCGAGCAGCTCGATCAACAAGGCCTTCCGCGATTCGATGAACTTGCTGTCCACGCCGGGGATGTCGAGCTGCCGAAGGTAAAGCTGCGGGCGGTGATGGGTGCTAAACCATGCAAGGATCGCCAGCACCCGCGGCCATGCTGCCGCATGCTCGAGGAGCGCGTGTCCCCTGCGCCGAAGCCAGCCTGCCAGTTGCGGAAACTGCGCCAGGGTCAGTGCAGCCAGTTCTTCGAAGCGCCGCATGTCGCCCTGCCGCCCGATCAGGCGCAGCGCGTCGGCCTCGGTCGGCACCAGTGCGGCGTCGGGTAAGCGCTGGCGGCCAGTCTGGCGGTGATTAATCTCGCGCCACACAAGCTCATAACCGCAGCCCTTTGAACTGCTGCTGGATGCCTCAAGCGCGCGGATCCACTGCTGAACCTCGCCAAAGTCCGCACCGATATCCTCGATGCCGGGCTGGCGCAAGCGCAGCTGCAACGGAAACAGGCTTTCTCCGCTTACACGCGCAGCGAGCATCCTGCCATCGTCCCACATGCGGGAAAGCTGGGCCGTGATATCGGCCGGCGTGCTCCACGCCTTGACCGGCGCCTTGCGGTTCATGCCGCACGCGCGCTGCGCTCGGCGCGGTATTCCTCGATGCTCAGGTAACGCAGCATGGACTGGCGTCCCTCCTCGCTGTGCACGAAGCCCAAGCCAGCGACGTAGGGCTCGATGATGTGGATCTTCTGCAGCGGCGTCACGATCAGCAGTTGCAGGTTCATGCGCTTGAACAGCTCCAGCCCATAGCGCGCCGACTCGTCGGAGCCGCGCCCGAAAGCCTCGTCGATCACCACGAAGCGGAAAGAACGCGAGCGCGTCGCGCCCCACTCCAGCCCGAACTGATACGCCAGGCTGGCGGCCAGCACCGTGTAGGCCAGCTTTTCCTTCTGCCCGCCCGACTTGCCACCCGCATCGGTGTAATGCTCGTGCTCGCGGTCATCTTCGCGCCACCGCTCGGATGCGGAAAACACAAACCAGTTGCGTACGTCGGTCACCTTGCGGGTCCAGCGCCTGTCCATCTCGGCGCTGCCCTCGCGGCCGCGGAAGCGTTCGATGATCCGCTTCACCTGCAGGAATTTCGCTTCCGAGTATTCTTCGTCCGCAGAGCCGGTCAACGCGCCTTCGGTGCAGGATCGCAGGTCTTGCTGGAAGTCGCGCAGTTCGGCGTCGATGCTTGGCTGGGCTTCCAGCGCGATGTAACGGTTCGGGTTGTAGTCGATGGCCTGCAGCGATTTGTTGATGACGTCGATCCGCTCGCGAATGTCTTCGCGTTCGCGCTTGAGCTGGGACTGGAAGCCGGCGATCTCCCGGATCGTGTTCTCGTTGAGCAGCTCCTTGAAGCGCCCGGCAAACCGCGGCAGGTCGTCGGCCTGCAAGGCCGTCAGCATGCCATGGAATTCGCCGATGGATTCCACGCTCACGTCCACTTCGCGCGTGTCCAGCGGCCAGGCCTCGACATAGTTCTGCATGGCGCGGATCAGTCCATCGCGCAGGCGGTCAATCTTCTTCTGTTCCGCATCGATGCGCGCCTGCAGGAAGTCGCGCATGTCCTTCTCGCGGTTGTCGGCCGATTCGACCGTCAGCGTGTGCTCGCCGAGCGCTTCGGCGCGCATTTGCTGCAGCAGCGGGAAATACGTGTCCTTCGCGGACTCCGGCGTCGCGTCCAACAAAACCGTACACGCCGCCAGCGCCTGGCGCGCCTGCTCCAGTTTCTCGGCCGCGGTCGCGTGCTGCCGGTTGGCCTCGTACAGATCGGCCTCGTTCGCGTCCTGCGCCGCGGCCAGCTCCGCCAGTTGCTGCTGCAGGGTGCGCAGCACATCGGACGACGATTCCAGCGCGGCGCGTTCCTTATCCAGCTGCTCGATGGCGGTGGCCAGCGGCTGCCAGTTCAGGTCGTCGAAGCTGTCGAACGTCGCCAGCTGCCGCCAGTTCCCCAGGATCTCGTCATGCGCATCCATGCTCTTCTTGAACTGCTTGATCTGCGCGCTCTGCGCCAGGATGCGGGTGGTGACGTCGCGCTCCTGCTTTTCCAGCGCCGCGATCTTCGCTTCGTTCGACCAGCCGAGCACGAAGCGCGAGCGGTCGTCGATGCGGTGGCGGTCATCCTTCTCGTGCCGCTCGCCGCCGGCCTTGACCTGGCCGTTGCGGCTGATGGCGCGCTTCTCGCGGCGGAACTGGTCGATGGTGTCGCAGCAAGCGTAGTCGAAGCGCCGCGCCAACTCGGCTTCGAGCCATGCGTAGCAGGGCGAATCGGGCTTGATCGACAACTTGCGCACCAGCGAATCCGGATGCAAGGACTGCTGGACGGCCGCGGCGCCGCTGCGCACGCGGTAATACACAAGGCGCGCGCCGAGGTGGGTGCGGTCGGCCCAGGCGGCGACCTTCGCATAGTAGGCTTCCGGCACCAGCAGGGACAGGCCGAAGTTGTGCAGCAGGCGTTCAGCCGCACCCTCCCAATCGCGTTCTTCCTCGCGTACCTGGATCAGCTCACCGATAAACGGCAAGGCTTCGGCGCCGGCGCCAACGGCCTCGCATAAAGCCTCGCGCAAGGCCATCATCTGCATCGGGATGTTCGAGCGGCGCGAGCGCAGCGATTCCAGTTCGGCCGTCAGCTCGCCGTGCTGGCGCCCCAGTTCGCGCACCGTCACGCCTGCTTCGGTCAGCCGGTTCTGGAACTCGTCGCGCTGCGCCAGGCACTCCTGCTGGCCGCTGTCGATGCCGCGCCGGTTGGCCTCGAAGGTTTCGCTGTCGGCCGCGCGGTGCAAACCGACCTTCACGGCCAGCGCGTCGTATTGCGCCGCGCGGCGCATGCGCGCCTCGCGCGCTTCCTGCACGCGCGCGGTCTCGGCCTTGATCTGCTCGATCCGGTGCCCGCCGCTGGCGGCGATGGCCTGGGTGATCTCGTCGCGCCGCAATGCATCGCGACGCTTGTCGGATTGCAGCCGCAACAGGCGTCCATCCAGCTTGTCGATGTCGGCCTGCAGCAGCGCGCCGCGCTTTTCCAGCAGCTCGCCTTTAAGCTTGGCAAACCACGGGCGCAACGCTTCGCGGCAGCCGCGCAACTGCTCGGCCTGGCCCAGCAAGTCGCGGTAGCGCGCGCCGTCCGCCACCATCGGCTCCAGCTGGCTGATTTGCGCCTTGGCCTTGAGCACCGCTTCATGTGCGCGGTTCAGGTCGTCGAAGTGATCGATCAGTGCGCTGATGCGCGCTTCCACCGGAAACGCTTCGAGCATGTGGTCGCGCACGAAGTCGGTCAGGTTGCCTACCGACTTCATCGACACGGTCTGGTGGAACAAGTCCATCGCCTGTTCATTGGCGATCCCGAACCGGCGCCGGAACGCGTCGCCGTATGAAGTGAAGCTATCGTGCAGGGCGACGCCGGGAACGGCGCGCAGGCGCTTGCGCAAGGTTGCGATGTCGGTGCCGAAACCGCTGAAATGTTCGGCGATCGACAGCTCGCGGTCAGCGACGACATAGAAGCGCTCCGGCTGGCCACGCGCATCCTTCAGCCAGAATACCTGTGCGAGCGTAATGGTCTGGTCGAAACCTTCGTTGTGGAAGACGCCCAGGATGACCGAATAGCTGTTGTGGTCGCGCAGTGCAACCGCCTTGGCCGCCAGTCCGCTGTCGCCGCGCTCGGATTTGTAGTGCCCGGTGACATACGTTCGCAGGCTGCGTTCGCGCGCATCGGCGCCGGCTGCCTTGTTGTATGAAATCTTGTTGGCGGGGACCAGCAGGGTGGTCACCGCATCGACCAGCGTCGACTTGCCGGATCCAATGTCGCCGGTCAGCAGGATATTGTCGCCGCCCGGAGTCAGGCGCCACACGCGTTCGTGGAAAGTGCCCCAGTTGAACACTTCGAAGCGATGCAGCCGGAAGCCGGCGCGCTCGCCCGCATCGACGAACTCGAACATCGGCGTATCGGCGTCGTGCAAGGGCTGTGCGCTCATGCCGCTTCGCCTTCCGATCCGCCGTGCCGCGCGTAGTCGCCCAAGCGCTGGTCGAAGTCGCTGAGCCACTGGGCGTCGACGAACGCCTTCAGGATGCGCCGCACCTCGTACTGGTTCTCTTGCCCGCGCAAGCGGTGCAGGAATCCGAGCTCGACAACTTTATTGATGTGGGCGTCGATGCGGTCGAGCAGGCGCGCTTCATTGGCGGTGTCCGGCAGGAACAGACGGACCTGGTCCGCGATCTGCTCGCGCGCAACGACCAGCCGGGTATCGCCGCCGGTGGCGTCGAACTCGGCCAGCTTCTTGCGCAGCAGGACGAGGATCAGGCTGACGGGGTAGCTGAGCTGGCGGCGCTGCACCAGGCGCGGCAGCTCGGGCTCGCCGGCTGTGGCCGGCCGCTGGCGCAGATAGGCGTAACCCTCGGCTTCGTCGAGGATCAGTTCGAGCCCGATCGTGGCGCCGTAGTCGCGCACGCGGGCCTGGAGGTCGAGCAGCGGCTGCCACAGCTGGCCGTCGTCGCGGTACAGCACGCCCTGGAACAGTGCCACCAGCAACGGGCCGAGCCGGTCATCGTCGTGCATGCGTAAGTCGTTCATCTACAAAGTATAAATGATGAGGGGCAGCGTTGCCTTGCGCAGTTTGCCGGCATCGTCGGTCCATTCGATTGTTTCGGTGCGCTCGTCGTCGATGGCGCTCTGCATGTCGTGGGTGGCAAGCTTCAGGTAGGTGGCGAGTTCGGCCAGTCCCTGCTTGACCGGGTGTGCCGCGACCACTGTTCCGAGCGAGGCCTGGCGGGTGTTCTGCAGTACCCGCCGGATGTTGGACATCAGTTCGAGCTGGTCGACGTAGACCTGGTCGAACAACGCATCGGCTGGAATCGGCGCGCTCTCACCCTCGATTGCCTGTTGCGTGATCTTCGGCTTGAACGGCGGCGTGTACAGCACACGGTCCATCGGCAGCGCGACCGACGGCGCCGGATCGTCGATTTCCATGAAGGCGCGTTCATCGATGTCGCCGCGCAGTGCCAGCGCCTTTTGCTCGATCCCGCGCATCAGCTCCATGATGCGGCGGTTTTCCAGCCAGGCCTGGTCGTCGAGGTAGCGCCGCAATTGCTCGGACAGGCGCGCGACGGTGCGCTGCGTTACTTCACCGGCTTCGAGCCAGTCGTAGTGGATGCGCTGCATGCGGCCATCGGGCGCCATCGCCCGCACCGGCTCGAGCGCGAGCACTTTCGCCAGCAAGGCGCTCAATTCGTCCTGGCGCGAGGGAGACATCAGCAAGTCCCAGAAGGCGCGGAAGCTTTTACCTTCATCGGTATCCGCGATCAGGTCGCGGCGGCCGAAGATTTCTTCCAGCAGCTGTCCCTTGCTGCCGTCCCAGGTGGCGATCTGTTCGCGCACCGAGCGGTCGAGGCTGCGGAAGTTCTGGTCGACGGCACGGAAATCGGAAAGCAGCTCGCGCGCGGTCGAGGACATTTGCTGGAAACGTTCGCGGACCTGGGTGGGCTCCATCAGGTCGAGCCGGCCGGCGGCGATCTGGGCGATTTCGGCGTCGATGTCGGCTTTGCGGCGCTGCAGTTCAGCGATGCGCACGCGCGGATTGAGTTCAGTGCCATCGACGATCTGGTGGAGCAGGTCGAATACCGTCATCAGGCGCGATTCGGTGCCGATGAAGGCCCGCTTGCCGAGGCCGTTCAGCCAGTCGATCGCCATTTCGGTCGATGAAGTCAGGTCGAAGTGCGCTTCGTCCTGACCGGGCGGGTAATATTTGCGCAGCCAGCCCTTGTCGTCCGAAGCCCAGTCGTCGAGGTAGGCGGTGGCCGGCTTGGGAAAGATGATCTCGCCGGCGGTTTCGTGCAGATGGTAGAGATGGTCGTCCAACAGGGACGACAGCTGCTGGCGCGCGATCGTTCGCACGTTCGATACGATGAAGCTGCGGTGCAGGAAGCTGGCGATCATCGGCGCATTGTCGGCCGCAAGCAGGCGCCAGGCCGGATGATTTCGTCGCTGAAGCAGGAGCTGTTCGTATTCCATCGTGGCGTTTAACGGGTTGGACGCATGTCACGCGAACAATAACACCGAACGCGCGGGGCGGAAAAATGATTCGTGGGAATGGTACAGATCGGGATAGGGGGCGGCCACAATGACCGCGCCCCTCCCACACCACCCGGCATGCGGGTCCGCACCGGGCGGTTGAAACGGTTGAGGTCTGCATGCCTATACCCGAACATGCAGCCTAGGTTCATCTGGCCCCGACCCGGCCGATTTGGTTCTTCGCTGTCACCGTGCACCAGGCTTCACCTGATGCGCGTTGCGTGACGAGCCCCGTATCCGGGCATCTGAAGCATATCCATCTCAGATGGTCAGGCAGAATCGCCCTCCCGCTCCTTCGGCCCTTCGTCGGCGGTATTCGGCCTTCCCGGCCCAGCCTCCGACTACTACGACCTCTGCTGACTTCTCGTTCCGGCTTTCACCGTCGCCCTTTCAGACATAAGACGAGATCTCCCCAGGTAAGAACGCACTCCTTCCCTGCACAACCGCCGGATCTACGCCACTTCGCATTGGCCACAAGAGCTTTGCGGTTTCGTGCCCGCTCGCCCCGCTCGGCAGCGCCTTCTATCCGATTCTTGTTCATCGGCTCGCAGTTTCGCTCCACACTTCCTCCCCACAGTCGGTCGCCCTTCCGCAGTTGTGCTTCGCTTCGCTCGCTGTGGCCAGCTCGCGGGAGGACTTGCACCTCCAAGAGTGCGCCCATGCTGGGCGCACACGAAAAAAAACCCGCTGACATCAGTCAACGGGTTTCTTTCTTATAACTAGCCTGACGATAACCTACTTTCACACTGGTTGCAGCACTATCATCGGCGCAAAGTCGTTTCACGGTCCTGTTCGGGATGGGAAGGGGTGGGACCGACTTGCTATGGTCATCAGGCATAACTTGTACGAGCTCTGTTCCCAATGGGGCAACAGCGCTCTGAATCTGGAAGAAGAAAGCTTTATATCAAATCAGTGTTGAAGTCTTGCTGACTATACCTGCTAAGGTTATAGGGACAAGCCGTACGGGCAATTAGTATCAGTTAGCTTAATGCATTACTGCACTTCCACACCTGACCTATCAACGTCCTGGTCTCGAACGACCCTTCAAGGAGCTTAAAGCTCCGGGAAATCTCATCTCAAGGCAAGTTTCCCGCTTAGATGCTTTCAGCGGTTATCTCTTCCGAACTTAGCTACCCGGCAATGCCACTGGCGTGACAACCGGTACACCAGAGGTTCGTCCACTCCGGTCCTCTCGTACTAGGAGCAGCCCCCTTCAAATTTCCAACGCCCACGGCAGATAGGGACCAAACTGTCTCACGACGTTTTAAACCCAGCTCACGTACCACTTTAAATGGCGAACAGCCATACCCTTGGGACCGGCTACAGCCCCAGGATGTGATGAGCCGACATCGAGGTGCCAAACTCCCCCGTCGATATGAACTCTTGGGAGGAATCAGCCTGTTATCCCCAGAGTACCTTTTATCCGTTGAGCGATGGCCCTTCCATACAGAACCACCGGATCACTATGTCCTACTTTCGTACCTGCTCGACTTGTCAGTCTCGCAGTTAAGCACGCTTATGCCATTGCACTATTAGCACGATGTCCGACCGTACCTAGCGTACCTTCGAACTCCTCCGTTACACTTTAGGAGGAGACCGCCCCAGTCAAACTGCCTACCATGCACTGTCCCCGATCCGGATAACGGACCAAGGTTAGAACCTCAAACAAACCAGGGTGGTATTTCAAGGATGGCTCCACGAGAACTGGCGTCCCCGCTTCAAAGCCTCCCACCTATCCTACACAGATTGGTTCAAAGTCCAATGCAAAGCTACAGTAAAGGTTCATGGGGTCTTTCCGTCTAGCCGCGGGTAGATTGCATCATCACAAACACTTCAACTTCGCTGAGTCTCGGGAGGAGACAGTGTGGCCATCGTTACGCCATTCGTGCAGGTCGGAACTTACCCGACAAGGAATTTCGCTACCTTAGGACCGTTATAGTTACGGCCGCCGTTTACTGGGACTTCAATCAAGAGCTTGCACCCCATCATTTAATCTTCCAGCACCGGGCAGGCGTCACACCCTATACGTCCACTTTCGTGTTTGCAGAGTGCTGTGTTTTTATTAAACAGTCGCAGCCACCAGTTTATTGCAACCCTTTCGCCCTACTGAAGTAAATCAGCCAAGCTACTAGGGGCGTACCTTTTCCCGAAGTTACGGTACCAATTTGCCGAGTTCCTTCTCCCGAGTTCTCTCAAGCGCCTTAGAATACTCATCTCGCCCACCTGTGTCGGTTTGCGGTACGGTCTCGTATGACTGAAGCTTAGAGGCTTTTCTTGGAACCACTTCCGATTGCTTCGCCGCACAAGGCAGCTCGTCCCAGTCCCTTGAATTACGCGCCCGGATTTGCCTAAGCGCCTTCTATGAACCAGAAACTGACTATTCCAACAGTCAGACAACCTTCCGCGATCCGTCCCCCCATCGCATCATACGACGGTGCAGGAATATTAACCTGCTTCCCATCAGCTACGCATCTCTGCCTCGCCTTAGGGGCCGACTCACCCTGCTCCGATGAACGTTGAACAGGAAACCTTGGGCTTACGGCGTGGGGGCTTTTCACCCCCATTATCGCTACTCATGTCAGCATTCGCACTTCCGATACCTCCAGCATCCTTTACAAGACACCTTCGCAGGCTTACGGAACGCTCTCCTACCATATAGATCAAGTGATAAATCACGAGAAATATATCCGCAGCTTCGGTGACTGGCTTAGCCCCGTTACATCTTCCGCGCAGGACGACTCGATCAGTGAGCTATTACGCTTTCTTTAAATGATGGCTGCTTCTAAGCCAACATCCTGACTGTTTTAGCCTTCCCACTTCGTTTTCCACTTAGCCAATCTTTGGGACCTTAGCTGGCGGTCTGGGTTGTTTCCCTCTTGACGCCGGACGTTAGCACCCGACGTCTGTCTCCCAAGCTCGCACTCATCGGTA
>NZ_QYUP01000152.1 GCF_003590855.1 Massilia cavernae | reverse complement strand
ACCAACTGGCCGCCCAGCTGGCGGGTATGGTCGGGCTGGGTCAGCCACTCGGCCACCCGCGCGGCCGGATCGTGGCGGCGGATCAGGCCCACCAGCGACTCGGTATCGAGGAACTTCTCTCGCACGAACTGGGCCAGGTTGTCGGCAATCTTTTCCTGGTTGGCGGGGATGATCTCGGTATGGCGCGACACATAAGGGATCGGCACGCGCCGGAACAGCGCCACCACCGCGAACCAGTCGGCCAGCGCGCCCACCATCGCCGCTTCGGAAAAGGCGGCCAGCAGCTCGACCCACCATGCGCGTGGCAGGAACAGGGTAACGGCGAAAATCGCCGCGGCGCCCGCCAGGAAGGCCAGGGCGACCTGTTTCGCACGGCGTAGCTCGGCCTCTTTAGATGCGCCCATACAACAGAACGTAAATATCAGTCAACACTGCAATTTCTCTTATGATATTATTAATGACTAGTTGCAAGAATAATTAAATAAAACTAAACAACCCACATCGAAGGACAACAGATGATTTCCAAGAAATTGCTCGTCGCCGGCGCCATCGCAGCCCTCAGCCTGGCCAACGCGGCCCATGCCACCGTGATCGGCACCTGGAACCTGGCATCGTCCGCCGTCCAGACCACCCCGGTCGCCACCAGCGCGCCAGGCTACACCCTGAGCGCGCTGACCGCGGTCGGCCTGACCGGCAGCGCCTTCGACAATCACTTCTACTTCAGCGGCTGGGGCAGCGCAGTCGACCTGAACAAGTACTTCCAGCTCTCCGTCACCGGCACCAGCGGCTATGTGCTGAACAAGATGACCTTCTCGACCGAATCGACCGTTAACGCGCCGGCGACGATGTACGTGCGCAGCAGCGCCGACAACTTTGCATCGAACATCGACTCCTTCAGCTGGGGCAATGCCGACGTCACCATGGGCGATTTCGATTTCGACGCCCTGGGCGCCCTGGGCGGCACCACCACGCTGCGCTTCTACGTCACCTCCACCGCCGGTGGCCAGTTCGGTTTCGCCAACCACGAGTGCCCCGGCGCGGGCTGCAGCATGGCCGACGTCGGACGCGACATCACCCTGAACGGAACCGCAGTACCGGAACCTGGCGCGTTTGCGCTGCTGGGCATCGGCATGATCGGCTTCGCGGCAGCGCGCCGCAAGAACAAGGCAGCAGCCAGCTAATCTCCCGGCCTGTGCCGCAAGGAAGCCCGCCAAGTGCGGGCTTTTTTCATTCCGGCGCGCCGACGTCGGCATCCTCGTCCAGCGCATACGCGCCGCGCTCGAAGGCATCGAGCACGCTGTGCGCCTCGTCGACAAACGACGCGGGCACCAGGATGCGCACGCCGCGAGGGCGGGCGCGATCAGCAGGTCGGCCTGCACGTGGTTGGCGTCGGCCACCACCGCGGGAATGCCGGAAGCGACCAGGCAGCCCTGCACCAGGTAGGCGTCGGTCGGCACCAGGCATTTGGCGACCGCGAACAGGTCGCGCCCTTGTGCCGCCTCGGCCTCGAGGTATCCGTCCACGCACAGCGGCGCCGGCGAATTTATGCGCAGCATTCCATCCATAGCACCTCCGCAGCCTGGCCTCCAAGATCTTACATTTAACACAACTGGACGGCGTCTCCAAGCGTGTTCGGCAATGCCATAAGGAGATTATTGTCCAGTCAACACAAATGCTTTTCTTTCCAGTGGAAATCCGCCCGGGCCTGGATGCGGTGTTGCAGGCAGCGTAGGGTTTCGGCCTAGCCGATCACCTTGCGCGCGGCCAGCGCCTCGACCTGTTCGGCGCTCCAGCCCCAGTCGCGCAGGATTGCGGCGCTGTGCGCGCCCGCTGCGGCCGGCGGCAAGCCGGTTTCGGGAACGGTGCGCGAGAAGCGCGGCGCCGGCGCCGGCTGGACGACGCCATCGACGGTGACGAAGGTGCCGCGCGCCTTGTTGTGGAAGTGCCCGGGCGCCTCGCCCATGTCGAGCACGGGCGCGAAGCAGACGTCGGTACCTTCCATCAGCTCGCACCACTCGCCGCGCGGGCGCGTACGGAACACGGCGGCCAGCCTGGCCTTCAGCGTGTGCCACTGGCTGCGGTCCATCTGCGCATTGAAGGCGGGGTCGGTCACGCCGGCCAGCTGCAGCAGCAGCGCATAGAACTGCGGTTCGATAGAACCGATGGAGATGAACTTGCCGTCGGCGCAGGCATAGGTGTCGTAGAACGGCGCGCCGCCGTCGAGCAGGTTGGCTTCGCGCTTGCGGCTCCAGTCGCCGTAGGCGCGGAAACCGTAGATCATCGCGCCCAGCAGGGCCGCGCCGTCGGTCATGGCCGCGTCCACGACCTGGCCCTTGCCGGACGTGCGCGCCTCCAGCATCGCGCAGACCACGCCGAAGGCCAGCATCATGGCGCCGCCGCCGAAGTCGCCGACCAGGTTCAGGGGCGGCGCGGGCGGGCTGCCTTCGCGGCCCATCGCATGCAGCATGCCGGTCAGCGCGATGTAATTGAGGTCGTGGCCGGCGGCCTGTGCCAGCGGGCCGTCCTGGCCCCATCCGGTGACACGGCCGAATACCAGTTTCGGGTTGCGCGCCTGGCAGGCATCCGGACCAAGCCCGAGCCGCTCCATCACGCCGGGACGGAATCCTTCCAGCAGCACGTCGGCCTGGCCGGCCAGCGCCAGCACCACTTCGCGCGCTTCCGGGTTCTTCAGGTCGAGCGCGAGCGAGCGGCGCCCACGCGCCAGCACGTCGAACCGGGTGCCGAGGATGGGGAACGGGTTGCTCGCCGCGGGCGGCGTGATGCGGTCGATGCGGATCACTTCCGCGCCCATGTCCGCCAACATCATGGCGGCAAACGGGCACGGCCCGAGTCCCACCATTTCGATGACCTTGATGCCTGCCAGCGGTCCAGCCATATGCCTGCCTCTTACAGTGAGCGTGCGATGATTTCTTTCATGATCTCGTTGGCGCCGCCGTAGATGCGCTGCACGCGGGCGTCCACGTACATCTGGGCGATCGGGTACTCGAGCATGTAGCCGTAGCCGCCGAACAGCTGCACGCACTGGTCGATCACCTTGCACTGCAGGTCGGAGATCCAGTACTTCGCCATCGACGCCTGCACGGTGTCCATGCGGCCGGCGATCATGTCCTCGATGCAGCGGTCGATGAAGATGCGCGCGATGGTGGCCTCGGTCTTGATCTCGGCCAGCACGAAGCGGGTATTCTGCATCTCGAACAGGGCTTGGCCGAAGGCCTTGCGCTCGCGCGTATGCTCGACCGTGAGCTTGAGCGCGCGCTCGATCGCGGCCACGCCGGCCACGCCAAGGATGGTGCGCTCGTAGGGCAGCTCGGTCATCAGCTGGGCGAAGCCGCGGCCCTCCACGCCGCCCAGCACGTTCTCCATCGGCACATGGGCGTCGTCGAAGAACAGCTCGCAGGTGTCCTGGCCCTTCTGGCCGACCTTCTCGAGGATGCGGCCGACCCGGAACCCCGGATTGCCTTTCGTTTCGAGCAGCAGCAGCGATATGCCTTTGGCGCCCGCGTCGGGGTCGGTCTTGGCCACGACCAGCACCAGGTCGGCCAGGTAGCCGTTCGAGATGAAGGTCTTGGAGCCATTGACCTTGTAGCCATCGGCGCCGCGGGTGGCGCTGGTGCGGATGCCCTTCAGGTCGGAGCCGGCGCCCGGCTCGGACATGGCGATCGCTGCCACCATCTCGCCGCTGGCAAGCAGGGGCAGGTACTTCAGTTTCTGTTCCTCGGTGCCCTGGTTGAGGATGTAGTGGGCGACGATGGCGTGCACGTGGATGCCGAAGGCCATGTCGCCGGCGTAGCCCAGCTCCTCGAACACCACGGCCATGTGGGCGAAGCTGCCGCCCGAGCCGCCGTACTGCTCGGGTATGTCGGCCAGCAGCAGGCCCATGTCGCCGCCCTTGTTCCACAACGCGCGGTCGACGTGCTGCTGCTTGCGCCAGCGTTCCTGGTGCGGCACGATCTCGCTGCCCACGAAGCGGCGCACGGAATCGCGGAAGCCTTCCAGCTCCGCGTCCATCCAAGGGGAGGCGTACTCCATCATGCGGTCCGGTACATGGTGACCACGCAGGCGCCGCCCAGGCCGAGATTATGCTGCAGGGCGACGCGCGCGCCGTCGACCTGGCGCGCGCCGGCGCTGCCGCGCAGCTGGTGGGTCAGTTCGAAGCACTGCGCAAGGCCGGTGGCGCCCAGCGGGTGGCCTTTCGACAGCAGGCCGCCGGACGGGTTGGTGACGACCTTGCCGCCGTAGGTGTTGCCGCCTTCGCTGATGAACTTGTCGGCGCCGCCTTCCGGACACAGGCCCAGCGCCTCGTAGGTGATCAGCTCGTTATGGGCGAAGCAGTCGTGCAGCTCGACCACGTCGAGGTCTTCCGGGCCCAGGCCGGACTGCGCGTACACCTTGGCCGCCGCCTCGCAGCTCATGTCGTAGCCGACCACGCGCATCATGTCGCGCGAATCGAAAGTACCGGGACGGTCGGTGGTCATGGACTGGGCGGCGATATAGACGTCCGCCTTCAGGCCGCGCTTCTTCGCGAATTCTTCGGACACCAGCACCGCCGCGGCCGCGCCGCAGGTGGGCGGGCAGGCCATCAGGCGCGTCATCACGCCCGGCCAGATGGCGGGCGACTCCAGCACCTCCTGCGGCGTCACCACTTTCCTGAACAGCGCCAGCGGGTTGTTGGCCGCATGGCGGCTGGCCTTGGCGCGGATCTTCGCGAAAGCCTCCAGCGGGGTACCGTATTTTTCCATGTGCGACAGGCCGGCGCCGCCGAAGTAGCGCAGCGCCAACGGGATTTCGGGCTTGCCGACCAGTTCATCGGTGACCGCGTCGAACGGGTCGAACGGGCTGGGACGATCGGTGAACACCGAGGCAAGTGCGCCGGGGCTCATCTGCTCGAAGCCCAGCACCAGCACGCATTCGGCGGCGCCGCTGGCAATCGCCTGGCGCGCCAGGTACAGCGCAGTGGAGCCGGTCGAGCAGTTGTTGTTGACGTTGACGATCGGGATGCCGGTCATGCCGACCTGGTATAGCGCCTTCTGGCCGCTGGTGGAGTCGCCGTACACGTAGCCGGCGTAAGCCTGCTCGATATCGCCGTAGCACAGGTCCGCATCCTCCAGCGCCTGGCGCGCGGCCTGTGCGCCCATCTGGTCGTAAGGCGCGCTGGCGCCCGGCTTGGCGAACGGGATCATGCCCACACCGGTTACATAGACATTGCGGCTCATCGAGGTCTCCTGAATGAATGCCCGGATTGATCATCTGGATTTGGTCGCGTCGCACGACCTGAGAGGCCGATTATAGGTCAGTCGTACTATTTTTAAAAGCGCCATGCGATAATCCTGCCATGCCTGCCTCCCTCGCCACCGCACTGAAGAAAAAAGCCTCGGCCACCACCGGAAAAGGCCTCGGCCGCGCGCAAGATATCTTGCAGGCCGCGCGCGTCATCCTCGCCGCCGAAGGCTATGCCGGACTGTCGATGCGGCGGGTGGCGGCCGAAGTGGGCATCAGCCTGTCCAACGTCCAGCACTACTACCAGAGCAAGGACGCGCTGCTGGAAGCCTTGCTGCTGTATACGATGGACGTGTTCCAGGCCAAGATCGATGCGATATCGGCCGCGATGCAGAGCGACTCGCGGATCGACCGATTCCTGTCCACCGTCGACATGTTCCTGGACGAGATCACCGACCCGGTGACGCACGCGATCTTCTTCGAGATCTGGGCGCTGGCCTCGCGCAACCCGTTCGCGTCGACGCTGATGGACCTCATGATGGCGCGCGAGCGCAAGACCATCTTCCACCTGATCCGCGGCCTTGCGCCCGGCCTTGGCGACGCCGAGACCATGCAGCGCGCGATCCTGATCGTGGCCCAGGTCGAGGGCCTGATGCTGTTCCGCCTCGACCGCACCCGGCGCGCCGCCGAATTCGAGGCGGTGCGCGCCTCGGTGCGCAAGGCGCTGGTGGCACTGGCGACGCTTCCCTAGCCCCCTTTTTTCGCGCCCGCCCCCCGTCGCTTATACTTGGCTTTCCGACAAAGCGAAAAGGGGCGACCGCATGCATCACAACATCAGCCTGATAACGACCATCGCGGCTGCCCTCGGTTTCGGCCTTCTCTTCGGCATGCTGGCGGTGCGCCTCAAGCTGCCCGCACTGGTGGGTTATCTCGCTGCCGGCATCATGATCGGCCCGGCCACACCGGGCATCGTGGCCGACGTGGCGCTGGCCGGCCAACTGGCCGAGATCGGCGTGATGCTGCTGATGTTCGGCGTCGGCCTGCACTTCTCCCTCAAGGACCTGCTCGAAGTGCGCGGCATCGCGCTGCCCGGGGCGGTGCTGCAGATCGCCGTCGCCACCGGAATGGGCATCGGCCTGGCCCACCTGTGGGGATGGAGCCTGGGCGCCGGCCTGGTGTTCGGGCTGTCGTTGTCGGTGGCCAGCACGGTGGTGCTGCTGCGGGCGCTGGAGGACCGCGGCATACTCGACTCGTTCAATGGCCGCATCGCGGTCGGCTGGCTGGTGGTCGAGGACCTGGTGACGGTGCTGGTGCTGGTGCTGCTGCCGGCGGTCGCCGGTTCGCTGGGCGGCACCGGCGCGGGCAGCGAAGGCGGGCTGCTGAAGGCCATGGTGCTCACGCTCGGCCAGGTGGCGGCCTTCCTCGCCTTCATGATGCTCATCGGCCGCAAGCTGTTCCCGTGGTTCCTGTGGCGCGTCGCGACCACCGGCTCGCGCGAGCTGTTCACGCTGGCGGTGATCGCCACCGCAGTCGGCATCGCCTACGGCTCGTCGGAACTGTTCGGCGTGTCGTTCGCCCTGGGTGCCTTTTTCGCCGGCATGGTACTGCGCGAATCGGAACTGAGCCACCGCGCCGCGCACGAATCGCTGCCGCTGCGCGACGCATTCTCGGTACTGTTCTTCGTCTCGGTCGGCATGCTGTTCGACCCGATGGTGCTGGTGAACAGTCCGTGGAAGGTGGTGGCCGTGGTGGCCGTCATCATGTTCGGCAAGTCGCTCGCCGCCTTCCTGCTGGTGATCGCGCTGCGCTACCCGCTCAACACCGCGATCACGGTATCGGCCAGCCTGGCGCAGATCGGCGAGTTCTCCTTCATCCTGGCGGCGCTCGGCATGTCGCTCGGGCTGCTGCCGGCCGAGGGACAGAGCCTGATCCTGGCCGGCGCGATCATCTCGATCGCGCTCAACCCGCTGCTGTTCAAGGCGGTCGAACCGCTGCAGAACTGGCTGCGCTCCAAGTCCCACCTCGCGCGCAAGTTCGAACGCACCGACGACCCGCTGGCGCAGCTGCCGATGACGGTGGAGCACGAGAAGCTGAGCGGGCAGGTGGTGCTGGTCGGGTACGGGCGCGTGGGCCGCAAGATCGCCAATGCGCTGGCCGCGGGAGGCGTGCACTTCGTGGTGGCCGAGCAGAACCGCGAGCTGGTCGAAGAACTACGCGCGAACAACATCCCCGCGGTGGCCGGCAATGCCGGCGAGCCGGCGGTGCTGATCCAGGCTCACATCGCGCGGGCGTCGATGCTGGTGATCGCGACGCCGGACACCTTCCACGTGCGGGCCATGACGGAGACCGCGCGCGCACTCAATCCGGACATCCGGATCGTCATCCGCACGCATAACGAAGAAGAAGCCGCGCTGCTGCGGAACGAGACGTCGGCGAAAATCTTCCTCGGCGAACAGGAGCTCGCCTCCAGCATGGCGCGCCATGTGCTCGACAATCTCGCCGCCGAACCCGGCCACGGGCACGGCTAGGTGCTTCCTGAGTTCTTCACGAAAAACGGGGCCCGCGGGCCCCGTTCTCGTTTCAGCTTGTTGCGTGCGCTCAGGCGGCTTCGCCCTCGGTGCAGAGATGCAGGCCGGCGTTGCGCGGGCCGGTCAGGTGCGCCATCAGCAGCTCGCGGCGCTCTTCCAGCAGCGCGAACACGGCATCCTTCGACAGCACGTACTGGTCCAGCAGCGTGTCCTTGAGCGATTCGATCACGGCCTTGTAGTCGCGGATTGCGCCCAGGGTGTAGCTGTACAGCTCGTCCGACTTTTCCTCGACCTGCCGGATCGTCGGGTTGTCGCTGCCTTCCTGCTTCAGCTGCGAATAGTCGATCTTCGAGCGCGAGTACATCGACAGGCGGTTGACCATCAGGTTCAGCATTTTGGTCGCTTTTTCGATGTCGTTCTGGCTGCCCACCGAAATGCCGCGCGCGCCGTAGAACAGTTCTTCCGCCGCCACGCCGCCGTACAGCTGGATCACGTCGCGCTCGAGTTCTTCCAGCGTGCGCAGCGACACGTCGTCGCCGGACTGCAGCACATAACCCAGCGCGCCCAGCTTCGATACCGATTCGGTGCTGATCTTCAGCAGGTGCGACTTTTCCTTCACCTCGTCCAGCGTCATGCCGGCCCGCAGGTAGGGATCGATCTGCATGAAGAAGTGGCCCAGCTCGTGCAGCGCCACCCTTTCGCGCTGCTTGTGCTTTTCCGCCGTGGTGGCGCGGTCGGTCAGGCCCAGGGTCGCGCGCTCGAAGGCGCGGAACATCAGGTCGGTGTCGATGATCAGCTTTTCCTGGATCGAGATCATGCTGGCGCGCTCGACCACGGTCTCCAGAAGCGCCGGGCTCAGGTTGGCGGTCATCTCGGCAACCTGGTCCAGGTCGAGCTTGCTCCAATCGACCAGTCCTTCCTTCTTGCGCTTGAGGAAGGTGCGCAGCAGTTCGCTACGCTCCGACTTGTTCGGCAGGCGGAAGTTGATCTTCACCGAGAAGCGGCGCAGCATCGCTTCGTCCATCTCGGTCGATGCGTCGTCGAAGTTCGACGCCACCACCCAGATCACGCCCGCGCCCTTGTCGCTCTTGACGCCGTCCAGCAGCCCCAGCAGGGTGTTGGCGGTGTCGTCTTCCCATTTCTTTTCGCCGCGGCCGCGCGGGGTGAACAGGGTTTGCGCTTCATCCAGGAAGATGATGCAGCTGCCCTGCTTGCAGGCCTTGCGGTACAGCGCGTTCAGCGCCTTGGAGCCGCCGCCGACGTAGCCCGACTCCAGCGCCGAGCCGGAAGCCTGGATCAGCGGCACGTCCAGGCGCTTGGCGAGGTAGCCGACCAGCTTGGTCTTGCCGGTGCCCGCAGGCCCGGTCAGCATCACGTTGAACGGCTTGTCGATATTGTGCGACTTGTATTCCGCGCGGTTGCGGATCATGTCTTCCAGGTGCAGCACTTCCTGCTTGATGTCGTCCATGCCGATCAGGTCGTCCATGCTGCCCTTGAGCTTGTCCGGCGCGATCACGGAGGCGCTCACGCCCATGCCGGGAATGCCGAACTTCAGCACGTAGATCAGCAGCAGAATGATGGCGATGTCGAGCGCGTGCTTCTTGAGGAAGGCCAGCGCCTGTTCGGTGGCGGCGTTCTGGCCTTCATCCAGCAGCACGGCCTTGCGCGAGGCCAGGTAGTCGTCCTTGGCGATCGAATAGGGAATCGCGTTCTTCAGCAGCACTTCGCGTTCGAGCGACAGGTGCGAGGTGCTTGGCACCTTGACCACGTGCAGCTGCGGCGCGTCCTTGAACTTGTAGATGTAGCGCGGCGCTTCCGACAGCGGCTTGGCCACCATCAGGTAGTCCAGCCGCCCTTTCTGGGCGGCCAGGCCGGTGATCTCGGAGATGTTTTGCGAATAGACCACAGGGCTCGGGTCCTGGGGCACATCGTTCTTGTAGATGGCCAGGCCAATCACAGTGGCGAGAAGGAGTCCGGCGCCGATGCGCACGTAGACGTTCTTGAAAGCGACCTGGAGTTTGGCGAGATTTGACATGTAGTGACTTTATGAATAGTGGACGCAGGTACCGCAACATCGTTAGTAGCTTGTGTATGCCGCGCGCCTGGGGCGCGGTGGCGACAGCAACGCTCGATATTGGTTCATCAACGTCGCTATACATGTGCCGGGAAAAGCTGGCCCGGATATGGTTTTCTTGCCATCTGTCTAGTGCTTGAAGGCAAGAGGGATGTGGAGACTATACCCTCAAAAAAAAGGCGCACGCAAACTGTTTTTGAGAAAAAATTGTGCTGCGCAACAGCTGTGGACAGACCGGCAATTGAATGGATTGTGAAGCTGGCAAACATTATTGGCCAAGCGATAAAAATGGCCGAGTTCGTAACAGTTCGTATCAAGACTTGATGAGTCAGGATAGCCGATCCATTATCGTATTACTTATTCAATGGACGATCTGTTATGAGCCGCTTATTTGCATTCTTCCAACGTTTCCTGAATCCTGGTTTTGCCCCGCAGGAAGACCATCTTGGCGGTCTCATCGACCTGTCGGATGATGCGTACTGCCTCGGTTTGTTGACGCAAGACAGAGAATAACACCGGTAGGAATTTTCCGCGTCGCAGCGGCATATTTCGACACAAAATTTACGCTGAGAAATGGTCGATAAGGCGCCTGCCTCAATCGAACGGGCGTTGGAGAACCCACGGCGCCATCGTTAAATAAGACGAACCAAAAGCCGTCATTTTTGCTGCAACGCAACATGCTAACTGGCGGCGGCAGCCTGCCCGAAAAAAATCCCGCAGCGTGTGCGGGATTTTTTTTGCCTTATTCGTAGTACTTCGGCACGTGTTTGATTTTTGCGTAACTGTTCAGCCTGAATGACCGAAGCAATCAGCGGTTGTAAACTTTGTACAGTTGCCGCATCATGTTGTCATGCCACCGAAACCGCCCCGTCCCGACCTCACGCAGTTGTCCCATCAGGACAAGGACAGACTCATCGACGCGCTGTTTTCGCGCTTGGATGCGGTCGAAGCAAAGCTGGGCATGAACAGCCAGAATTCGAGCAAGCCACCATCCTCGGATGGACTGGCCAAGAAGCAGAAGACCAGTTCCTTGCGCGGCAAGTCGGGCAAGGCGGTTGGCGGCCAGCCGGGCCATAAAGGCAGTACCCTCAAGCGGGTGGCCGAGCCCACCAGCACGAAGGATCATCCTCCGCCGTCGCATTGCAACCGCTGCCACAGTGCGCTGGCGCTCGAACAGGCGCACGTGCTGGAGCGCCGTCAGGTATTCGATGTGCCGACGATGTGTTTCGAGGTGGTGGAACACCGTGTCTACACGGTGGTCTGCGCCTGCGGTCAGCGGCACGACAGCGTCTTCCCCGCTGCGGTCGGCGACCTCGCGCAATACGGCCCGAACGTGCGCGCACTGGGGGTGCATCTGACCCAGGGCCAGATGCTGCCATATGCCCGCGCCGCCGAGTTGATTGGCGAGATGACGGGCTTGTCTGTGTCGCCGGCAACCCTGCTTGCCTGGGTTGGCGAAGCGAGCCTGGCCCTGCAGGGCACAGCCGACCTGATAGCGCGGCAATTGCACCACGCGCCAGTGCTGTGCGCCGACGAATCGGGCTTGCGCGTCGACGGCAAACTGCACTGGATGCATGTGGCGGCCACGGCGGAACTGACCTGGTATGGCATGCACGCAAAGCGCGGCTTGGACGCCATCGTCGCGCATGGCATTCTCCCCAAACGCATCGGCGTTCTGGTGCATGATTGCTGGGCCCCATACTGGAAACTCGACGATGGCCTGCATGCCTTGTGCAATGCCCATCTCCTTCGAGAACTGGTGTATGCGCAGGAAGTGACTGGCCAGCAATGGCCGACCGCCATGACGGAACTGCTGCTCAACGCCCAACGACTGAGCGCGGCGGCGCGACAGCAGGGCCGGCCATTTGATGCCGATGCCATCGCCGCCTTCACCACCGTCTACAACGACATCGTGCGCCAAGGCGAACAACTGAACCCTCCCCAACTCAAGCCCGACGGAAAATCCGGTCGCTGCAAACAGTCCGACGCCCACAACCTGCTGCGCCGCTTCCGGCTGCACGCCGACGCCATCTTGCGCTTCATCGCCGATCCGACCGTTCCGTTCTCCAACAATATTGCCGAACGGGCCGTCCGCATGCCCAAGGTCAAGCAAAAAATATCGGGCTGCTTCCGCACCATTGCTGGCGCCGACAATTTCTGCATCATTCGCTCCTGCCTCGACACGCTACGCAAACAGGGATACAGCATGTTGGAAGTGCTGCGCCGCGCATTTGCTGGCGATCCGATCATGCCAGCTGCGTAGCGGCCGAACAGTCAGCAATCGCAATCAATCCCATGGCCAAACCGAAGCGCAAACTGACCGCCGCCCAGAAGAGGGAGAAGGCGCAGTTCATGACTATCTTCATCAACGGAAAACAAAAGCGCGTGCGTCGTCCGGTCCTGATCGACGGCCTGCATTCCGATGAGTTCTACTTGCGAAATGCAGACTCGATCGCGCTGCATCAAGACGGGCTGTGGGAATGCATTGCGGAGGCCGAACCAGGCGACATCGCTTTCACCGATGCGAATGACGCGGATTGCTTTGGTCATTCAGGCTGAACAGTTACATTTTTGCGTTCTGCTCCAGGTCGTGCTGGATCCACAAAGTCGCCTTGTTGTCCTTGATAAACTTCGCCATGTCGTCCATCGCCTTGACCGACATTTCCTTGTCGAAGTTAAAGCTCGGCACCCGGCGGTGCTTCCAGTTCTTGCTGAAGTGCGCCAGGTCGCCCGACAGCAGGATGTTGCCGGTCTTGGGCAGCTTCAGGAACAGCGACTGGTGGCCCGGCGTGTGGCCTGCCGTG
Organism: Massilia cavernae; assembly: GCF_003590855.1. Taxonomy (GTDB): domain Bacteria; phylum Pseudomonadota; class Gammaproteobacteria; order Burkholderiales; family Burkholderiaceae_D; genus Telluria_A; species Telluria_A cavernae. The sequence goes on along the minus strand of NZ_QYUP01000152.1, from coordinate 29,683 downwards.
CGCTTGATGACCACGCTGCCGTCGCCGAATACGTCATGATCGCCCGACAGCCTTGTCACCGGGTTGGCCTTCAGCGTCGGATAGCTGGCCGGGTCGTTACCGTACTTGGCGCTGTCCGGGCCGAACGCCGCTTCGTATTCCTCGTCCTGCATCAGCAAGGTCGAGGCCGGGAACAGGCCGACGTTGCCGATGTGGTCGAAATGCATGTGCGACAGGCCGAGGTAGGTCACATCCTTCGGCTCATAGCCGATGGCCTTGAACTGCTGCGCCAGCGTCTTTGGCACCCGCACCTTGAGAGGGTGTCGCAAAAGCCCTCTGCGCGATAAAATATTGCTCAGAATGAAATGCCAGGAACCGACAATGAGCAGCACCCGCAAATTACCTTCGCCCGACGTTCCGCAGTACGATTTGTTTGGCGGCGTGCCGGCAGGTTCGGATGCGCCGGCTCTGCAAACGGCGGTCCATAGCGGTCGGCGTTTCGTGACGGGCGATGCCAACGCCATTTTCCTGGGGACGATGCGTCTGGAAGAACATCTGAAGCGTTCTGGCCAGCATGCTCCATTTACCGTGGCCCGTCTGCTCGGAGCACAAGACTGGCAAGCGTTTGAGCGGCGCTACGCTGCAACTGGCCGCGCTCCCTATGCGCCGCAACTGATGGTCGGCCTGATCCTGTACGGCGTGATGCAAGGGGTGCATTCCCTGCGCGAATTGGAACGGCTGGCGCGACTCGATCTCGGATGCATGTGGGTGACCGGCGGCATCGCGCCGGACCATGCCAACATCGGACGCTTCATCGTCCAGCATGAAGCGTCGCTGACCCGGGATTTCTTTGAATCGCTGACCGGGTCGATTTTGAAAGCGACGGGTTCTGGCAGCGCTCGGTTGGCCGGTGACGGCACCGTTATTGAAGCGGCTTGCTCGCACTACAATCTGCTCAAGGAAGAGGCCGTCAAGGCGCGCGCAACAGCGGCGCACCAGGCCGTAGAACGCACACCGGAGAATCAGGCGGCGCAGCAGGAACAGGAACGCAGTGCGCGATGCCAGGAACTCTTCGAGCAGCGCCAGACTGCGCGCCGCAGCAATGGCAAGAATGTCGAGACCTTGCGTATCAGCGGCAGCGAACCGGAGGCCATGGTACAGCGCCTGAAACGTGGACACGGGTTTGCGGCGTCGTACAAACCATCGGTACTGGCAAATCCAGACAGAATCATCACAGCCTTCGAAATCGATCCATCGAGCGAGACGAAGGTGATCGCACCGATGCTCGATCAAAGTGCACGCGTGACTGGAGAAGATGTCAGGGAATTGCTGCTCGACGCCGGCTACTTCGATGATGAAGTGATTGACGCGACGCTCACACGCGATATCAGCTTGTTGTGTCCGGAGGGCCAGTGGCCTGCCAAGACCAAAGAGGAGGGGCTGTACCACAAGAGCGCATTCACCTACGACGCGCATACCGACACTTACCGATGCCCTGCCGGCCAAACCTTGGTCCTCATTTCCAAATGCGGAGAAACACCGCGCACGCGGGCAGTGAGCGTGTATGCGGCATCAAGCTGCACAGCTTGCCGCCTGCGTGCGAACTGTACGAAGGCCGCGCAGGGGCGGCGCATCAAACGCTACCCCGAGGATGAACAACGGGACGCGCTTCGTCTCGTGATGCAGCATCGCCAGGCGCGCTACATTTTCAGCCAGCGCAAGGCGATCGTCGAACCAGTGTTCAGCAGCCTGCGCGGTCAGCAGGGCCTGGATCGCTTTCGCCGACGTGGGCTACAGGCGGTCAAGCGCGAATTTGCCTTACATGTCATGGCGTACAACTTGTCCAGAGCGGTTGCCCTGCTGAGGGCGCTGTTTTTCTACTTTTACGCCGTTCCATACGCGCTCAGAGGGGCGCATACGTTTTTTCGGCCGCATGCCGCGTTTTTTTGGCTTGCGTCCTCAACCACAACATCGCCCGGGCCTGATGTGATCGCAGAAAAACGTTTTGCGACACCCTCTTGAAGCGCGGGCTGACCTGGGTGCCCTCGGGATTGCCAGCCAGGCTGTCCGGAAAACCCGCGTCCCACATTAGCGTGCCCTTCGGATGGGCCACCAGGTAGCAGGAATCGGCCAGCGTTTTCTTCTTGCCTTGGTCGACGCCGGGACTGAAATAGGAAATGTCGGTCACTTCGACCGTGCCGCAGTCGAACACGTACAGGCGCAGCGCTTTGACGGCCGGGTTGGCGGCAAGCGCGGGAGCGGCCGTGGACATCAGTGCAATGGCGGCGCACAGGGCGCGGAGTGTCAGGGATGGCAGGTCTCGTTTCCAGAGTTTCATGTTTCTCCTTTGTATTGGCGTTGGCAAGTGCCAAGAATACAACGAAACAACCCCGTCTACTTGCGCCGGTCAAGACGGCGATGGCGGCGTTCGGGCGCCCACGAGTCTTGCCATGATGGTAAGATCGTTGTATTGATATGGAGAATCCGATGAGCGTTGCTTACCAGCACCTGGCGCTGGCAGACATTAGACCAGGAATGATTTTGTCGGATGAACTGCTGGACGAGCAAGGCAACATGCTGCTGCCCAAGGGCGCGGTGCTGACGACCCAGTCGATCGCCCTGCTTCCGCGCCACGGCGTCGAGGCGGTCCCGGTGCTGCTCCCGGGCGGGCCGGCGGTGCCCGAGCCTGCCAATCCCGGCCAGGTACAACAGCGCATCGCCCACCTGTTCCGAAAGAACGGCATCGACAACCACGACGATTGGGCCACCGGCCTGCTGCGCCGCTACGTCGAGGATTACCGCCTGGACCGGGGGATCGAGGAATGACCGCCCTGGCACTCGACGACGTCGTACGCACCCTGGACGACCTGCCCTCGCTGCCGGCGGTGGTGATGGAACTGCTCACCTGCATCGACCAGGAGGACGTGGACATTTCCGTCCTCGCCAGGAAGGTGTCGCACGACCAGGCGCTGACGGCCAAGGTGCTGCGCCTGGCCAACTCGTCGCTGTTCGGCCTGCAGGTCAGGGTCACCACCATCAGCCAGGCCATCACCTTCCTCGGCTTCCAGACCACGCGCAACCTGATCATCTCGGCGGCCGTCACCGGCTGTTTCCCGCAAGCCCAGTGCGCCGGCTTCGACCACCGCGCCTTCTGGCGCCACGCGATCGCCACCGCCGCCTGCGCCAAGGTACTGGCAAGGCGCGTCAAGTTCAACCAGGACTATGCCTTCACGGCGGGCTTGCTGCACGACATAGGCCGCCAGGTGCTGGTGTCGGCCTACCCGGCGCAATACGCGCAGGCGATCGCGGCCAGCAAGGCGGTCGACATCGAACTGCTCGAAGCGGAGCGGGCGGTGCTGGGGGTGGATCATGTCCAGGCGGGAGTTGCCCTGGCCGGACACTGGAACTTTTCCGATACCATGCGGCAGGCCATCGCCAGGCACCATGACCCCGAAACGCCCGGCGCGGGCCTTCTTGCCACCATCGTGCATGTGGCGAACGCAATCGTCCATGCGCTGGACCTTGCGGGTGAAGCGGACGACCTCGTACCCGCAGTCTCATCGGTCGCATGGACCGCGATGGGGCTCAACGAAGAGTCCTACCTGCATGTGTTCCGCGAAACGGAACTGCAGTTCGACGAAATTTCCACCATCCTGATGGCCTGAACGGCCAGCAGCCCTTCGCTTACCTGCCGCACTGGCGTGGCAGGGCCTGCCGCAACATGCGACAGGCGCCCTCCCCGGCCGAACGCATGACAGCGCCTGCGGTCACGCCGGCGGCCTTAGTGCGCATAATTGCCAGGGGTCTGGTTTTGCGCCTTGGATGCGGCTTCCGCTGCGGCCTTTTCTTCAGGCTTTGGACGGCCCTGGGCGTCGGACAGGCGATACTTGGTCCTGCGGTCGCCCATCAGGTCGCGCAAGTCGCGGATGCTCATGCCGGTCACTTCGTGCATGCGGATCAGCAGCGAGGCGCCGACCGGCAGGCGGTGGTGGCGGATCTTGCTGATGACAGGCGGCGCCACTTCCAGCATGCGCGACAGCGCTGCATCGTTCTTCAGCTGCATTTTGCCCAGCAGGATGTCCAGTAAGTGGTTGGGGTTGTAACTCTCCTGTGATGCCAGTGCATGGTGTGCCATGATTTACCTCTTAGGTTGGATTGAAATGATTCCGTGCCGAACCTTGCTAAAGACCATAATTTGCCTAAACAAGTTCCCCGGAAATACGTTCTTCAACTTGATTACAGAACAAGTCTGGTCCTCAGTCCAAGCACGCGACCGGTTCGTAGGCGCCCTGCGCTACGCGCTTCCCACCGGCTTGTATTTCACACAAATTATCAGACTCATACGCCATCAGTACATCCGACCGGCGCACAAGCGTCCTTGTTTGAAATCAAGCTATCGTGCGGAAAGCTTGTCACATAATTATTTCAACACATAAATCAATTTGGTGGCGCACGCAAGAGTTTTCTTGTTTTAATTTCGCGCCTCACCATTCCTTCGGAACTCATTGATTTTCAAGAGGAAATATTTCGCGCACAATCCATTTAATTGTTAATCTTTGAAATTGGAAAGTTGTAACACAGTATCTCTCGCGATTATATTTCCACGCGTTAATTAACATTTCTTATAACGTCGCGCACGTCATCGCTGCCCCGTTTTGGCCCTTGCCGGTGATTTACGGTAAACTGCGCCCGAGGCTTGTCAGATCATCCATTCATGCCGAAGCAATCATGCCGGAATACGCGCACATAGCGCCTGTCCCGCCTCATAACATAGAGCGCCTGGCGTATCTCCCGCCGGCCAAACGATCGTCAAAGCCCTTTGAAAACCAAGACACCCGTCCAGCCCGAGTACTTTTATCCCGAGCCGATGGACAATACGCGGCTGGCCCACCTGTGCGGCCCGCTCGACGAAAACCTGCGCCAGATTTCCGCCGCCCTCGACGTCACCATCTTCCGCCGCGGCGAAAAATTCATCGTCAGCGGCGCCAACGCCGCGCGTGCGGTCGAAATCCTGGAGCGCTTCTACGCCGTCGCCAACAAGGTAGTGCCGATCGAGGAAGTGCAGCTGGCGCTGGTGGAACAGCGCAGCGGCCTGCGCCCGGCCCTGCCCGACGAAGAGCCGGCCGAGGAGCCGCTCGACGCCGAAGCGGTCAGCCCGGTGCTGAAAACCCGCCGCACCGACCTGCGCGGACGCACCCCGCACCAGATCCGCTACCTGAAGGCGATCCTCGAGCACGACATCAGCTTCGGCGTCGGCCCGGCCGGCACCGGCAAGACCTACCTGGCGGTGGCCTGCGCGGTCGACGCGCTCGAACGCGACGTGGTCAAGCGCATCGTGCTGACCCGTCCCGCGGTCGAAGCGGGCGAGCGCCTCGGCTTCCTGCCCGGCGACCTGACCCAGAAGGTCGATCCCTACCTGCGCCCGCTGTACGACGCGCTGTACGACCTGCTCGGCTTCGACCGCACCCAGAAGATGTTCGAGAAGCAGGTCATCGAAATCGCACCGCTGGCCTACATGCGCGGCCGCACGCTGAACCACGCCTTCGTCATCCTCGACGAGGCGCAGAACACCACGGTCGAACAGATGAAGATGTTCCTGACCCGGATCGGCTTCGGCAGCAAGGCCGTGGTCACCGGCGACGTCACCCAGGTCGACCTGCACAAGACCCAGCGCAGCGGCCTGGTCGACGCGGCCCACGTGCTGAAAGACGTGCGCGGCATCGCCTTCACCCAGTTCACCAGCGCCGACGTGGTGCGCCACCCCCTGGTGGCGCGCATCGTCGACGCCTATGAATCGGCGGCGTCGGCCGCCGACGTCGCCGCCATCGCCCTCCCCAAACGTGCAGCCGCCAAAAATGTCCGAAAAAAATAAGCTTTCACTGACCGTCCAGTATCCCGACCCGCGCCTCGAACAGGTGTGCGCGCGCGCCAAGGTAAGGCGCTGGGTGCAGGCCGCCCAGTTCGCGCCGGCCGAACTGACGGTGCGCTTCGTCGACGCCGCCGAAGGCCAGGTCCTGAACCGCGACTACCGCGGCAAGGACTACGCCACCAACGTGCTCACCTTCGCCTATAACGAGGGCGAAGAAATCGCCGACGACGAACCGACCCGCGCCGACATCATCCTGTGCACCGACGTGCTGGAAAAGGAAGCGGCCGAACAGGAAAAAACGGTCGAGGAGCATGCCGCCCACCTGGTGGTGCACGGCGTACTGCATGCCCAGGGCTACGACCACGAAAACGACGAGGAAGCTGCCGAAATGGAGCAGCTCGAACGCGATATCCTGGAAGCGCTGGGCTATCCCGACCCTTATCCCGAATAAGCCGCGGCGCCAGGGCAGGCCCGCCCAAAAAACGGGCAATCCTGCTTTTGGTGTATCCTGTTAACCATCGCAACAACGGCTTCATGCCAACTATGCCAGAGCACCCTAGTGACGTCAGAACCGACGCCAAGCCCCACCGGTCACTGTTTGAACGCTTGACCGCACTAATCTCCCCCGAGCCCGAAAGCCGCGTCGAGCTGCTCGAAGTACTGTACGATGCCCACGGACGCAACCTGATCGACGCCGATGCGCTGTCGATGATCGAGGGTGTGTTCCAGGTCTCCGACCTCTCCGCCCGCGACATCATGGTTCCCCGCTCGCAGATGGACGTGATCGACATCTCCAAGCCCATCGACGACTGGATGCCCCAGGTGCTGGCGACCGCGCACTCGCGCTTCCCGGCCTGCGAGGGCGACCGCGACCGCGTGGTCGGCATCCTGCTGGCCAAGGACCTGCTGCGCTACTACGCCGAGGAATCCTTCGACGTGCGCGACATGCTGCGCCCGGCCGTGTTCATCCCCGAATCGAAACGCCTCAACGTGCTGCTGCGCGACTTCCGCGCCAACCACAACCATATGGCGATCGTGGTCGACGAGTACAGCGGCGTGGCCGGCCTGATCACCATCGAGGACGTGCTCGAGCAGATCGTCGGCGACATCGAGGACGAATACGACTTCGACGAAGAAGAAGACAACATCCTGTCGATCAAGGAAGGCCAGCTCGGCCCGCGCTGGCGCGTCAAGGCGCTGACCGAGATCGAGCAGTTCAACGACGAACTGGGCACAGCGCTGCCCGACGACGATGTCGACACCATCGGCGGCCTGGTGGCCAGCCACCTTGGGCGCATGCCGCACAAGGGCGACGTGTTCGACATCGGCCACCTGCGCTTCGAAGTGCTGCGCGCCGACGCGCGCCAGGTGCATGTCCTGCTGGTTGAAAAGCTGCCTCCGGCCGAAGATCTGCACGACTGATGTTCCGCCGCCGCGCCACCACGCTCAATCCTTCAACCCAGCGGCCGCGCACCACTGCGCTGCCGATGCTGTTCGCGGCCCTGGCCGGCGCGACCGGCGTGTTTTCGTTCGCGCCTTTCGGCTGGTGGCCGGTGCAGATCCTGGCGCTCGCCTTCCTGTTCTACCAAGCCGGCATGGACATCTCGCCCAAGCGCAGCGCCCTGATCGGCTGGGCCTTCAGCTTCGGCTGGGCGGTGGCCGGCATGCACTGGCTGTACATCACCATGAACCGCTTCGGGAACATCCCGGGGCCGATGGCTGTGGCCGCGGTGATCCTGCTCGGTATCTACATGGGCCTGTTCGGCGCATTTACCACCGGCGTCGCCACCTGGCTGCGCCGGCGCTGGTCGCTGCCCGTTTCCGCCTTCCTGCTGCTGGTGCTGCCGGTGCTGTGGGGCGTGTCGGAATGGACGCGCGGCTGGCTGCTCACCGGCTTCCCCTGGGTATCGTCCGGCTATGCGCACAACACCAGCCCCCTGGCGGGCTACGCGCCGCTGGTCGGCGTGTACGGCATCGGCGTGATCGCCGCGCTGTGCGCCGGCTGCATCGTCATGCTGACCCAGCGCGCGCGCGGGCTCGCCATCGGCCTGCTGGTGGCGGTGATGGCGGCCGGCTTCGGCCTGCGCGCCGTGGAGTGGACCCAGCCCGAAGGCCGCCCGATCACGGTGCGTCTCCTGCAGGGCAACGTCCCGCAGCAGAACAAGTTCGAAGCGGAGCACGTGCTGCGCGCGCTCGACATGTACCGCCGCGAAGTGTCCGCCGCGCCGGCCGACCTGATCGCGGTGCCGGAAACCGCCTTCGCCGTATTCCCCGACTACCTGCCGCCGGGCTACCTGGACTCGCTCAAGCAGTTCTCGGCCAGTTCCGGCAGCTTCCTGATGTACGGCATACCCCTGACCGACGGCCCCGGCACCTACGCCAACAGCGTGGCCGGCATCGGTCCGGCCGGGCAAAGCTACCGCTACGACAAGCACCACCTGGTGCCGTTCGGCGAATTCGTGCCGCCCGGCTTCCGCTGGTTCGTCGACATGATGCGCATCCCGCTGGGCGACATGACGCGCGGCGGCGCGGTGCAAACCGCGTTCCCGGTCAAGGACCAGCTGGTGCTGCCGAACGTGTGCTACGAAGACGTGTTCGGCGAAGAGATCGCGCTGCAGCTGCGCAGCATGAGCCGCCCTGCGACGATGCTGCTGAACGTGTCGAACCTGGCATGGTTCGGCGAATCGGTGGCGATCCCGCAGCACCTGCAGATTTCGCAGATGCGTTCGATCGAGACCGGCCGCCCGATGCTGCGCTCGACGAATACGGGCGCCACCGCCGTGATCGACCACCGCGGCAGGGTCGCCGCTCACCTGCCCAACTATACCCACGGCACCCTGTCGGCGACGGTGCAGGGCATGGGCGGCATGACGCCGTTCATCAGGCTGGGCAACGTGCTGTTCCTCGCGCTGGGCGCCGCCAGCCTCGCCGCGGCGTGGCTGATGGGACGGCGCTACCGTCAAAAATCCGCCGCGGGCGGCCCGAAACCGACATAGTTCCCACTTTTCCGGCACAGCCACCTCGCAAAACCCGCTAAAATTGGCCTTTTGGCAAACACCCATATTCGAATACGCGCCCGGCGCGACGGCTACCCACAATGCTCACATTCCAACAAATTATCCTGACCCTGCAATCCTACTGGGACAAGCAGGGCTGCGCCCTGCTCCAGCCGTATGACATGGAAGTCGGCGCCGGCACCTTCCACACCGGTACCTTCCTGCGCGCGATCGGCCCCGAGCCATGGCGCGCCGCCTACGTGCAGCCGTCACGCCGCCCCAAGGATGGCCGCTACGGCGAGAACCCGAACCGCCTGCAGCACTACTACCAGTACCAGGTGGTGCTCAAGCCGGCGCCGGAAAACATCCTCGACCTGTATCTCGGCTCGCTCGAAGCGCTCGGCCTCGACCTCAAGCAGAACGACGTGCGCTTCGTCGAGGACGACTGGGAAAGCCCGACCCTGGGCGCCTGGGGCCTGGGCTGGGAAGTCTGGCTGAACGGGATGGAAGTCACCCAGTTCACCTACTTCCAGCAGGTCGGCGGCCTTGACTGCAAGCCGGTGCTGGGCGAGATCACCTACGGCATCGAGCGCCTCGCGATGTACCTGCAGGGCGTCGAGAACGTGTACGACCTGGTATGGACCGAGTGGGAAGAGAACGGTACTACCAAGCGCCTGAGCTACGGCGACGTCTACCACCAGAACGAAGTCGAGCAGTCGACCTACAACTTCGAGCACGCCAACACCGATCTGCTGTTCGCCCAATTCGCCAACCACGAATCGGAAGCCAAGCGCCTGATCGAGCTGCAGCTGACGCTGCCGGCCTACGAACAGATCATGCGCGCCTCGCACAGCTTCAACATGCTGGACGCGCGCGGCGCCATTTCGGTGACCGAACGCGCCGCCTACATCGGCCGCGTGCGCACGCTGTCGCGCCTGGTCGCGCAAGCCTATTACGATTCGCGCGAAAAGCTCGGATTCCCGATGGCCCCGAAGGCTGTTGAAGCCGCCGCCTGAACGACAAGAAAAGAACCATGAACCAGACATTACTAGTCGAACTGCTGACCGAAGAACTGCCGCCGAAGGCGCTCGTCAAACTGGGCGAGGCTTTCGCCAACGGCATCGTGAACGGCCTCAAGGCGCGCGATTTCCTCGACGCCGGCGCCACCGCCACCACCTACGCCACCCCGCGCCGCCTGGCGGTCTCCATCACCAACGTGCGCGCCACCTCGCCGGACAAGTCGATCCGCGAAAAAGTCCTGCCGGTCAGCGTCGCGCTCGACGCCAGCGGCAACCCGACCGCGCCGCTGGCCAAGAAGCTGGCCGCGATGGGCTTCGCCGACGTGACCGTCGCCAGCCTGGAACGCGCCGTCGACGGCAAGGCCGAGTCCTTCTTCTACACCTACACCGCGGCCGGCAGCGCGCTCGACGCCGGCCTGCAGGCTGCCCTCGATGAGACCATCGGCAAGCTGCCGATCCCGAAGGTGATGAGCTACCAGCGCCCGGATGGCGCCACCGTGCAGTTCGTGCGCCCGGTGCACAAGCTGATCGCCCTGCACGGCGACCGCGTGGTCCCGCTGCAGGCGTTCGGCCTCACCGCAGGCAACGTCACCCTCGGCCACCGCTTCCTGTCGCACGGCGGCCCGTTGACCGTTCCTCACGCCGAGCGCTATGCGGCTGCGCTGGAAACCGAAGGCCACGTGATCGCCAACCCGGCCGCGCGCAAGGACCGCATCCGCACCGCGCTGCTGGAAAAGGCCGGCGCCGACAAGGTCCTGATGCCTGAATCGCTGCTCGACGAAGTGGCCGCGCTGGTCGAATGGCCGGTCGTCTACGAATGCCGCTTCGAGGAAGAATTCCTGGCCGTGCCGCAGGAATGCCTGATCCTGACGATGCAGACCAACCAGAAATACTTCGCCCTGACCGATCTTGACGGCAAGCTGCGTTCGCGCTTCCTGATCGTCTCGAACATCGCGGCCAAGGACCCGCAGCACATCATCGGCGGCAACGAGCGCGTTGTGCGTCCGCGCCTGTCGGACGCCAAGTTCTTCTTCGAGCAGGACAAGAAAAAGACGCTGGAAGCGCGCCTGCCGCTGCTGGCCAATGTGGTCTACCACAACAAGCTGGGCACCCAGTCCGAGCGCACCATGCGCCTGACCAGCCTGGCCGGCCTGATCGCCAAGCGGCTCGGCTACGACATGCTGCTGGCCGAACGGGGCGCGCTGCTGGCCAAGGCCGACCTGCTGACCGACATGGTGGGCGAATTCCCTGAGCTGCAAGGCATCATGGGCACCTACTACGCGCGCCACGACGGCGAGCATGAGGAAGTGGCGACCGCCGCTTCCGAGCACTACCAGCCGCGCTTCGCCGGCGACGCCCTGCCGTCCACCGCCACCGGCACCGCCGTCGCGCTGGCCGACAAGCTGGAAACCCTGGTCGGCATCTGGAGCATCGGCCTGCAGCCGACCGGCGACAAGGACCCGTTCGCGCTGCGCCGCCACGCCCTCGGGGTGCTGCGCATGATGCTGGAAAAACGCCTGCCGGTCGCCATCAGCGAGCTGCTCGGCTACGCTGCCGCCCAGTTCGAGACCCGCGCCGGGTTCAAGGATCCGTCGCTTGAGGTCACCGTGTTCATCATCGACCGCCTGCGCGGCATGCTGCGCGAGCGCGGCTTCACGCCGAACGAAGTGGAAGCGGTGCTGGCCCAGGACCCGGACCGCCTGGACGACATCGTCCAGCGCCTGGAAGCGGTGCAGGCCTTCGCCGCGCTGCCGGAAAGCGCATCGCTGGCAGCGGCCAACAAGCGCATCACCAACATCCTCAAGAAGACCGACGCCGCCATCGGCGCCGTGTCGCAGGACCTGCTGCAGGAAGACGCCGAGCGCAAGCTGTACGACGCGATCGCCCGGGTGCGCCCTGAAGTCGACGCCGCCTTCGCGGCCGGCGACTTCACCGGCACGCTCAAGACCCTGGCCCAGCTGCGCGACGACGTCGACGCCTTCTTCAACGACGTGATGGTGATGGCCGAAGACCTGGCGCTGCGCAACAACCGCCTGGCGCTGCTGTCCTCGCTGCACGGGATGATGAACCGCGTGGCCGACATCTCGAAGCTGGCGGCCTGACCGGAACTGCACCATGAAGCTGATCATCCTCGACCGCGACGGCGTCATCAACCAAGACTCGCCGGAGTTCATCAAGTCGCCGGGGGAATGGATCCCGATCCCCGGCTCGCTGGAGGCGATCGCCCGCCTCAACCAGGCAGGCTACCGCGTGGTGGTCGCGTCGAACCAGTCGGGCATCGCGCGCGAACTGTTCGACATGCAGATCCTGAATGCGATCCACCAGAAGCTGCACATGAGCGCGCAGCAGGTGGGCGCAGACATCGACGCGATCTTCTTCTGCCCGCACGCCGCCATCGACAACTGCGACTGCCGCAAGCCCAAGGCCGGCATGTTCGACGAGATCTCGAAGCGCTTCAAGGTCAGCCTGAAAGGCGTGCCGACGGTGGGCGACTCGCTGCGCGACCTGCAGGCCGGCTTCATGAGCGGCTGCGTGCCCTACCTGGTCCTGACCGGCAAGGGCGAAAAGACGCTGGAAACAGGCGGCCTGCCACCCGGCACCCAGGTCTTCCCGGACCTGGCGCACATGGTCGACGCCCTGCTCAAGGGGGACACCCCGCAGCCTGCGGCCGACGCCACCTGAAACAACAAAAAATCCGGAGACTTCTTTGCGCAATTTCACCCTGTTCCTGCGTTCACTGCTGTTTACCATCGTGATGATACTGGCCACCGTCACATGGGTTTGGGTCTGCATGCTGGCCGCGCCCCTGCCCTACAACAAGCGTTTCTACATCACCTCGCGCTGGAACGTGTTCGTCATCTGGGCGGCCAAGGCCATCTGCGGCATCCGCTACCAGTTCAAGGGCTACGACAACCTGCCCGATTCGCCGGCGATCGTGCTGTCGAAACACCAGTCGGCGTGGGAGACCATCTTCCTGCTGCCCAGCCTCACCCACCCGCTGGTCTACGTCTTCAAGAAAGAGATCCTCTACATTCCCTTCTTCGGCTGGGGCATGGCGCTGCTGCGCATGATCCCGATCGACCGCAGCCGGGGGAAATACGCATTCAAACATGTTGTAGCGCAGGGAAAACGCCGCTTGGCCGATGGCCAATGGATTATCATGTTCCCTGAAGGGACACGCATCCCCGTTGGAAAAGCTGGCAAGTACAAGAGCGGAGGAACGCGCCTTGCCATCGAAACCAGCACGGTGGTCGTGCCGATCGCGCTGAACTCGGGCGAGTGCTGGCCGAAGAACTCGTTCATCAAGCGCCCCGGCCTCATTACCGTATCGATCGGAAAACCAATATCCCCGGAAGGCCACACGGCCGACAGCATGATGGAAGAGGTGCAAAATTGGACAGAGTCAGAAATGCGCGTCATTTCACCCCACGCCTACAAAGCTGGCTAAGCGAAATGGGCGCCCTGATCCGGGCATCGCAGCAAAACATGACGTCACCAAAGATCAACGGGCACCAACTCGAATTATTTGCACAGGACTTTTTCGCGGCGCTCGAACCGGCCGCCAAAAGTCCGTCACCGCCGCCGCAGCCGCTGTTCAAGGCGCCGCCTGCGCCGCCGCGCATCGCTTTCCCCACCCCGCCGCGCGCACCCGACGCGCCGCCGCTGCGCCGCATCCAGCTTGGCGCCCATTTCCTCGACTTCGAACTGCGCCGCTCCACGCGCCGCTCGATCGGTTTCATGATCGACGATAACGGCCTGCGCGTCACCGCGCCAAGGCGCATCACCCTGGCCGAAATCGACAACGCCATCCGCGCCAAGCAGCGCTGGATCATCAACAAGCTGCACGAGCGCGGCGAACGGCGCGCCACCCGCGACGAGCGTCCGCCCGTGTGCTGGCAGGACGGCGCCCAGCTGCCCTACCTGGGCGGCGACATCACGCTGCGGCTGGAGGAAGCCGCGCGCAGCCACTGCATCTACGAAGCCGAATCGCGCGAACTGCGGCTGGGCGTGGTGCCGGGGCTGGCGGAATGGCAGCTGAAGGAACGGGTGAAAATCTGGTACCAGGACGAGGCCAGGCGGCTGTTCCTGGAGCGGCTGGACGTGTATGCGCCGCGGCTCGGGGTGACGTATTCGACGATGACGCTGTCGTCTGCCGGAACGCGCTGGGGATCGTGCACGGTTGGCGGCGACATCCGCCTGAACTGGCGCCTGATCCATTTCTCGCTGCCGCTGATCGACTATGTGGTGGCGCACGAACTGGCGCACTTGCTGGAAATGAACCACAGCCCGCGTTTCTGGGCCCAGGTCGGGTCGGTATATCCCGATTACGACGGCGCCCGCGCAGCATTGCGCCAGCGTTCGCAGGAATTGCCAGTGTTGTTTGGATAAGAAATCGGCGGATGCGCGGCCTCGGCGGCAGCCGCGGTATCCGGTCGCAAACTTCGATCCGTAAGCTGCCACCGTCGGAATCAATCGACTTCCCCGTCGCCGCCCTCCGTCAATCGCCAGCAACCCACCGAACACGTTCCCCCGTTCCCGAGGCTCGCGCAGCGCGACGTCTTCTCCTTCCCCTCGACCACGCGCACGTGCAATCCCAAGCCAGCGTCCGTGAGCGTGACGATATCTGATCTCCCCGATTAGTTGCGAAATCTCATGTCTGTCATTACGACAAGAGACAAAATGCTTATTTGCATGCCGAGGTAATAGCGTCGGCGTCGCCCAAGCGGGATCGTACTTGCCTTCAACAGCCGTATGCCGCGCAAATGAGGAGACCGCATGCTTTATCCACGAGAGCCGTATGTGATTGGACAGGAAACCAGCGTCCTGCAATCCGATCGTCGATCCGACAAGAAGGTCGACGTTAAACCCGACCTGCCCTGCAATGTCATTGTGATTCATGGCGTCAATGATGTCGGCACCAGTTTTAGCGCGGTGGAGGAAGGCTTGTGCAACGGCCTCGACGTTCGGCTGCTCGGCGTTCAAGCCGGCCAGAGGGGCCGGTTCGTTCCAGGCAGCTACCGCATGCCAAACGCCAGGGACAAAGACGTGGTGGAGCCTGACCCGGATGCAGTATTCTTCAAACGCAAGATGGACGGCAAGACGCATAGCCCGGTGATTCCGTTCTACTGGGGATTCAGAGAATTAAAGAAAGAAGCCGGAACAAAAAACGGCCAGCACATCGACCGCTTCGGCAACCGGCTGGACAAGGATTTATCGAAGGGTGGAGGTCCGTTCGGCAACGCCACCAGCACGCTGCCCGACATGTGGAACCGCGGCCTGTCCGCCCCTGCCGATGTGGGAGGCGACCCAGTGCGGCCGCTCTTGAGCGCGCCTGGCCGGATGTACATGGTGCTCGCCGCAAAGCGGCTGGCTGCCCTGATTGCAATGATCCGCGATTACGACGCGAACGAGGTGGTCAACGTCGTCGCACACAGCCAGGGCTGCCTGATATCGTTGCTGGCGCAGGCGTTCCTGCTCGACCAGGGGCAGCGGCCTGCCGACACGCTGATTCTCACGCATCCACCATACAGCCTGGACGAGGATACGACCCTGATGTTTGATGCGCTGGAAACGCTCAGCGGCGGCAGCGACGCGGCCATGGACAGCCACTTCGACGCGATCAACGCGCGCCAAACCTTCGACGCGCGTCTGCGTACGCTGGTCAACATCGTGCAGGGCGTCGCGACGAAAAGACACACCACGCCGGCGCTGACGGCGCTGACCGACCACGGGAAATATCACGCCATGGTCGGCGCCAAATGGAGTGCGAGCGCCGACCGCGACAACCGGGGCAAGGTGTATCTGTACTTCTGTCCCGAAGACATGACCGTCGCGCTCGACAATATGAAGGGCATCGGCTGGCAAGGCGTGCCGGACTATATGAGCGGCACAGCCCTCTCGAAGACCAGGATGGAGAAACAGCGCAGCCTATGGGGTGATTCCGCCCCTCGATGGACTACCGAGCAGCAAGATCGCAAGCCGCTTTCCGAATTGGGCCACAGCTTCTATCAGCGCGTGTTCACCGGCAAACAACGTGTTGATCTGATTCGAAAAACTGCCAGCCCCGTGTTGGTGGGACAGCCGCCACATGACTTCGCCTTGCGCACCGAAGACGAAGATGATCATGCCCACGTTGCGGCCGCTAATCGCGGGCACCGCGCAAACCATGAGGAAGCCGCATGGCCGCCCAAGCCGAGCCGCTGGGAATTCTTGCGGACCGAGGCGGGCAAGCGCGATGGCGTCCGCATGATCAATGGCGAACCGCTGCGCGTGCCGGCGCCAGCCGACCTGCGCGGCAGCGGCCAGATCGACCCGAAAAACATACCGAAAAACTCTGCCCAGGCCAAGCTGTCAGCCGCAGACCAGGGGCCCTGCGAGGAAGTCGATCCGATCGACGCGGCAATTGCCATTACCAGCGGCAGCGGACTCAAGGCATGGCGCGAGGAATGCCCTAATCCCTCGGGCGCTCCGCGCCGCCCCGGCGCGCCGCAAACGCTGCCGCTGCCCGAACGCAAGCTGGTGGAGGCGCGCTACAACGAAGACAAGAACCTGGTCCCGCTAGGCCCGGAAGCGTGCCGCAGGATTCTTGAAGTCGTGCGCTACCCGGATGGCAGAGTGATCGCGCTGGTGCAGGAAAGTCCAAACGAGGGGCGCAAGCGCTGGCAGCATGAGGTAAGCCCGAAGTCGTTCCACGGCGCGATCATCGGCAGCGCCAAAAACCACAGCAACGTCACTGCGTACGACCTTGCGATCGGCGGCGGGCTGGCGTCTACCGATCCGCATTTCTATGCCTATCTGTGCGCGGTGGCCGACTGGCGCTTGCAAAACAACCCACGAGCGCCCATTCGAAACTCGATCCTGCTATGGGACAAATTCGCTTCCAAATTCAAGGCCTACTGGGACGTCGAAACGCCAGCGCGCAAGGAACTCATCGAAGGCAATGCTCGCTACTACAGTTCCGGCGAACTGCCGGCCTGCGTACCGCCCCTGCACACCGGCTTGCCGTCAACTGTCGTCTGCGAAACGATGCAAGGCATCCGCACACGAAAGGCCCAGCCTGACGGTCCCAATCGAGTGACCAAAGCGGCCGCTCCTGGCCGCAAGGCGGGAGCATGACGACCATGACAGGCGCGCCGCGCCCGCAACTGAGGAAATACCTGTGCGGTGGGTTGGTGGTACTGACGATCCTGATTCCTCTTTGGATCATGTTCGCGGCACAGGTAATTCAACCGGATTCCTTTATTCTGACGGAGGAGCAATTTATGAACGACAAGTGGATCTGGCCGGTGGTGAGGTGGGGCGTCCTGTTGCCGCTGGCGGTCGTGACGCTATCCCTGGGAGCACGCTGGACGATGGCGAGCAGGAGCGCGCAAGCGAGCGAGCAGAAAACGGCCAGCCGGATGCAAGGTGTCGCCGTTGCAAGCGACCAGTCCAGGCGCGAATATGTGCTTGAAGTGATCGGCTTAGGGGTGACGCTCGACAAGTACCGCCAAGGCAAGCTGTGGGAAGCGCTTCAGGCGGGGAGTCCACACACGACCATCCGTGAACAGGACAAGGAAAAATATGACTGGAGCGCGATGGACAAGGCAGGCACCGGGGGCGGGCGCAATGAACACACTCTCCAGAACGGCGCGCAATACACCCCGATGTACTATGGTGTTCCAGTTTTCAATGCGGAAGCGCCGGAACTAAAGCCAGAACGGGCCGACACGCCCGACCTACCCAATCCAGGGCTTGCCGGCGGTGCTGATTCGTCCGGCATGGCCTGGCACCTTTTCGTCGTCGGGCCACGGCGCTTCGATGAACATCCTGACCGTATTCTTGAGGACATATTCGCCTTCTTCGACGCCCATCCCGATGTGCCATATATCGTCCTGAACTCCGAGGACAGCATGGGGACGCGCGATGACAAGCGGCCGGAAGGCACGCCGGAGTTGCTCAAGGACGGCTATTACATCCCCGAAATGCCCGACGCTTCTGCGCTGTTCGTGCTGGCGCGGCGCGAGCGGGTCGACCCGGTGCGCCCGTTCGTTTGGGACGACCCGGACAACAACTTCGTGCAGAAAATATTTCGTTGGATGTACTGCGAGCTGGAGGAATCCGTCCCACACCCGGACCGCAAGCAGATCACACGGACACCCGCCCAGGTGGGCGCCGATCCCACTCGCAATAAGGGCACTGCGGTGCAGCGCATGCCACTTGTCAGCGAATGGCTGGAAGCGGCTGCGGCCTTCGCGCAGCGCCCCGACATCCGTGGTACCGGCTTCGTCGGCACATTGGCCGACCTCAACCCATTCGCGCATCGCCCACCGAAGGAATGGACACCGACTCCCTGGTTCCCGATTCCCTGGAACCGGGATCAGCTGGACACCTTCGACCGGCTGCCCACGCTCGGCTTCATCCATCGTCCCACCTTCGTCCACTTTGTCGACGAACATGGCAAGCCGCTTACCCGCCGCGACGAGCGGCAGAAGGCCCTGCAGGCGGGCTGGCAGGCGGCGCTGCAAACATTGCCTGAAGCGCAGCGCGCCGACGCGCCAGCCCGCGTTATCGCCGCCACCGGGGGCAATTCCGACCAAATGATTGCCCTACACGGCGCCTTGGACGCGCACGCCGCGAGCGGCGGGCCGGAGATCGACAGCGGCAAATCCAGCCAGTTTATCGATACAGATAAGCGCCTGGGCAATACGGGCGCGGCTACCCTGTTCATGCAAATGGCCATCGGCGTCATGGGCAGCTACCGCGACGGCGGCATCAGCGCAGCAATCAACCTGCGCGACCACAACGAGGCCTCGATCGTCCTGGTCAGCCCACCGTCGAACGAGAAGCGCAAGAAGCAACTCCATCCGCGCGGTGGCGACGTGTTCGCCCATCGAGGGACGCCAGTCATCGATCCGGATAATTACAAATGACAGCGGGACAGCGTGGCAAGTGATCGGCGTGCGAGCGTTACACTTCGTGCGCCGTCAGTTGGACGCCGAGCCGATGCGGCGCCATGAATTTGATTACATCTGCACGGCCCGTTGCGCGGCCAGCTTCAACATCTCCGCATACCTCTCCATCCCGGCCACATCCGACTTGCCCAGGCAACGGTAAGGAATCGGCAAGGTCCCGCGCTTGAGAACCATCAGGTAACCGCGCCGGTAACGCCGGATGCGCATCACGTCATCCCACGCGATCAGGGTCACGCCGCGCGCGCAGCTGCGCACGATGCCGTGGTCGTCGATGGTAAATTCATAATCCAGCCTGCCCCGCCCGGCCGCGGCAAAGTTCAGCGCGGCCGCGCCAGTGCTCTTCAGCAGCATCAGGTAAGTGCGCAGGAAGCCCAGCTTGCGGCGGCGGATCAGGTAGCCGCCGTGCTCCCACATGAAGCCCGCATACTCGGCCAGGGAATACCGCACCTTGAACAGCATCCCCGCTCGCGCAGAATCGTTATGCAAGGTGGGTGCGGCGCCGTCATTGGCCGCGCCGGGAGGCGCCGGCATGCTGACCGCATGGCGGCCCGGTCCGGCAAAGGCGGCCGGTGCAACGCCGGCCTGTTTCGAATGCTTGTACCCTGACATGGACTTCCCCAGCTTTTATTATGGGAGTCATGGTAACAAACACTTAGTGGATTAAGGGCCGCAGCAGTTCAAGCGTGCGCAGGGTAGCGCCCCCGTGCGCCCTTGCGAAGCCCGCGGCGCGTTGTCCCATCGTGGCGCGCGCGCCACGGTCTTGCAACAAGCGCACGCCCTGTTCGACCATGCCGTCCGCATCCTGGACCCGCGCCGCGCCGCCGGCGGCAATCGCTTCCTCGGTCGCCTGTTCAAAATTGAAGGTGTGCGGGCCGACGATGACCGGCCGCGCCAGCGCGCAGGCCTCGATCAGGTTCTGGCCGCCCAGCGGCAGCAGGCTGCCGCCGATGTAGGCAACATCGCAAGCCTCGTAGTAGGCGAACATCTCGCCCATCGAGTCGCCCAGCACCACGTCGGCATCGACCAGCGCGTCCTCGCCAAGCTGCGAGCGGCGCACCAGCGACAGGCCTTTGGACGCCACCAGCGCCGCCACCTCGTCGAAGCGCTGCGGATGGCGCGGCACGATCGCCAGCAGCATGCCTTCCGGCCTGGATGCCATGCCTTGGTATGCGTCGAGTATCAATGCCTCCTCGCCTTCGCGCGTGCTGGCGCACAGCAGCACCGGGCGTCCGTTGAAGCGCGCGCGCAGCCAGGCGCCGGTATCGAGCGCCGCCTGCGGCACCGCGACATCGAACTTGATGCTGCCGGTTACCTCGACCCGAGGCGCGCCGAGCAGGCGCACGCGCTGCGCGTCGGCGCCGGTCTGCGCCGCCACCAGCGCGATGCCGCGCGCCGCGCCCGTCATCAGGCGGCCAAAACGCTGGCCGCGCCGCAGCGAGCGCTCCGACAGGCGCGCATTGACCAGCGCCACCGGCACCTCC
This sequence comes from Massilia cavernae, assembly GCF_003590855.1. Lineage (GTDB taxonomy): Bacteria > Pseudomonadota > Gammaproteobacteria > Burkholderiales > Burkholderiaceae_D > Telluria_A > Telluria_A cavernae. Next base: position 9,385 of record NZ_QYUP01000152.1, on the reverse strand, counting down.
TGCTTGGCGCAGGCGGCGACCAGGTTGGGCCAGACTTCGGTCTCCATCAGGATGCAGATGCGCGGCGCGTAGAAGCGCAGGAAGCGCCGCACCAGGAACTCGAGGTCGTAAGGCAGGTAGCTTTGCACCAGCCGCGCGCCGTGCTTCGCGTACAGCGCCTGGCCGGTCGCGCGGCCGGTCGGGGTCATGTGGGTCAGCACGATGCGGCTGTCGGGGTAGGCCTGCATCAGCGCGGTGACCAGCGGTTCGGCGGCGCGCGTCTCGCCCACCGACACCGCATGCACCCAGATCGCGTGCCAGCCGCTGTCGCGGCGGCCGTAGAAGCCAAGGCGCTCGCCCCAGTGGCGGCGGTAGCCAGGTTCGCGCATGCCGAGCCACCACAGGCGCCCCAGCACGAACGGCAGCGCCGCCAGCCACAGCGCCGAATACACGGCACGGTTCAAGGCTGGCCCTTCAGGCGTTCGACCGCCTCCAGCACGTCGGCGACGGACGGCGGCGCGCCCTTGTCGCCCAGGTTGACGATGCGCGGCGACCAGTTGCCTTCGGTCTTCCACTTCGGCGAATCGCAATACAGCTCGATGGTCGGGCGCACGAAGGCGGCGGCGATATGGGTCAGGCCGGTGTCGACGCCGATCGCCAGGCCGGCATTGCGCGCCAGCTCCACCGCTTCGTCCATCGACAGCTTGGGCAGCACCAGCGCGTTCGGCACGCCGGCGGCGATGGCTTCCGCTTCGCGCTTTTCGCCGGGCGAACCCCAGGCCAGCAGGACCGGCATCGGCGCCAGCGCGCGGCCGGCGGCGATCCAGTTTTCAGGCGCCCACTTCTTGGCGTCGCGCGCGGTTCCGTGGAAGAACACGGCGTATTCCTCGGCCGGCATCCAGTACGGACGCGTGCCCGGGCGCGGGCCCGGCAGCCCAAAGTCGGGCGCGGTGTCGACCGGGTAGCCGAGCGCGGCGCCCGCGACCATCCGGCCGCGCGCCACCGCATGGGTGCGCGGGTCGAGCGGAATGCTTTTGCTATGGAAGACGCGCGAGATGCCTTCGTAGCCCGAGCCTTCGCTGCCGTTGGCCAGGCCGATCTTGTGATTGCCGCGCGCGGCTCCCATGATGATGCCGGTCTTGAGCAGTCCCTGGGTATCGAACACGTAATCGTAGCGTTCCTTGCGCAGCCTGGCGAAGAAGCTGCGGATCTCGTCGCGCGTTTCCTTCTTGCCCAGGCTCTTGCGCCAGCGGCGCAGCGCGAACGGGATGATGTTGCGGACGTGCGGGTTCAGGCGCACCAGGCTGACATAGCCCTCCTCCACCACCCAGTCGATGTTCGCATCCGGATGGCGGCGCAGGATGTCGGCCACCATCGGCAGGTTGTGCAGCACGTCGCCCAGCGAGGAGACGCGCACCAGCAGGATGTTCAACGCCGGCCCTTAGAACGGCAGCTTGGCGTCGGGCTTGGCCGCCACGATCACGCGGCGGAAGTCGCCCTGGATGCGCGCCAGCGCTTCCGGCGTCTCGGCTTCGAAGCGCATCACGACCACCGGGGTGGTGTTCGACGAGCGCGCCAGGCCGAAGCCGTCCGGGTACTCGACGCGCAGGCCGTCGATGGTGTTGATGCTGTCCGAGCCTTCGAAGGTGGCGCCGCTGCGCAGCTTCTCGATCAGCTCGACGTTCTCGCCTTCCTTCAGGTGCAGATGCAGTTCCGGCGTGCTGTCGGACTGCGGCAAGGCGTTCATCAGCGCCGACGGATCTTGCACGCGGGTCAGCAGCTCGAGCAGGCGCGCGCCGGCGTACAGGCCGTCGTCGAAGCCGTACCAGCGGTCCTTGAAGAAGATATGGCCGCTCATCTCACCGCCCAGCGGTGCGCCGGTTTCGCGCAGCTTGGCCTTGACCAGCGAGTGGCCGGTCTTCCACATCAGCGGCTTGCCGCCGTGCTTCGCGATCCACGGCGCCAGGTGGCGGGTGCATTTCACGTCGTACAGGATCTCGGCGCCGGCGTTGCGCGACAGGACGTCGGCCGCGAACAGCATCATCTGGCGGTCGGGATAGATGATCTGGCCGTCCTTGGTCACCACGCCCAGGCGGTCGCCGTCGCCGTCGAAGGCCAGGCCGATCTCGGCGTCGGTCTCCTGCAGGCAGCGGATCAGGTCCTGCAGGTTTTCGGGATGGGCAGGGTCAGGGTGGTGGTTCGGGAAGGTGCCGTCCACTTCGCAGAACAGTTCGATCACGTCGCAGCCCATGCCGCGGTAAAGCTCGCCCGCGAAGGCGCCGGCCACGCCGTTGCCGCAATCGACCGCGATCTTCATCGGGCGCGAAATCTTCACGTCGCCCACGATGCGCTCGATGTATTCGGCGCGGATGTCATGGGTGCTGTAGCTGCCCGCGGTGGCCGCGGCGGCGAAATCGCCGGCGGCGATGGCGTGGTACAGCGCCTGGATGGTCTCTCCGTGGATCGCTTCGCCGGCCAGCACCATCTTGAAACCATTGTAATCCGGCGGGTTGTGGCTGCCGGTGACCATGATGCCCGACGCCGCTCCCAGCACATTGGTGCCGAAGTAGACCATCGGGGTCGCCACCATGCCCAGGTCGATCACGTCGACGCCGGCTTCCTGCAGGCCGGCGGCCAGCGCCGCGGACAGGCCGGGACCGGACAGGCGGCCGTCGCGGCCGATCACCACCTTGCGCTCGCCCTTGGCCAGCGCCGCCTTGCCGAAGGCGTGGCCGATCTGGCGCGCCACGCCCTCGTCGAGGGTGCTGCCGATGACGCCGCGGATGTCATAGGCTTTGAAAATCGTCTTGGAAAGGGAAACCATGTTGTTTTTTTACCTTGAATGAGCGTGGCGCGATCGGCCCGGCCGCCCCGGCCTGGAAACCGGCGACGCTGGAGGAAAACCGTCGTAAGCCTGGGGGAGTTGGATTGAATGGAACACATCATATTGTAGCGGCAAGCGGGGCGCTTGGGAATTGCGCCCGCAGCTCTCGCCGCTACATTCGGGCCGGGATCAGACGCGCAGCTTGTCCAGCGACTTGCCGCCTTCGACCCACTCCTTGACCCATTTCGGCTGGCGGCCGCGGCCGGTCCATTGTTGCGCCGAATTGTCAGGGTGGCGATAGCGCACCGCCACGCTGCCCGTTTTACCGCCGCGTGCTCCGGTGGCAATCAGGTCTTTCAGGGGAACGCCCACGCTTTGGGCGATTGCCATGATTTGTTCACGCGCTTTCGCGACTTCCTGGTGTTCGCGCTTCTTCATTTCCTGCTTGATTTGCTCCTGCAGGTTACGCAAATCACCAACGGACATATTTGACAGATCCATCATGGTTCCTTAGTTGTGGGTTTGAACGAATAAATGAAATATCACCAATTGTCGCAATATACTACATTTCCGATCAAATGCTAGTCCTTCCTGTACATAATCAACCAGCGCGGTGACTTGAATCGAACAATACGCGCATACAACCAGATGTAGCTGATAACGAACAATAAACAGAAACAAATCAAAATGCCGGTACTCTTCCAGAACACCGTGGCCGGGATAACCGCCATCAGGGAGAACGTCCACAGGTAGGGCGATGTTAGCGAATTGCGGCGCATCAGCGCGCGCGCTTCTTTTCGACCTACCGCCCATTGCACAATGCGCCGGAAAATCAGGCTATGCAAGTGGATACCGTCCGGCATTGCCGGGGATTTGCCGCGCACAAACATGCGGCGATAGGCCGAGAATATCGTTTCGAAAGCGGGATAAATCAGCAGCAGCGCCGCGTACCAGGTCGACACCTCGGGATTGCGCATCACCAGCAGCAGCGCCAGTTCGCCCAGCATGAAGCCAATGAAATAGGCGCCGCCGTCGCCCAGGAAGATAAGCCCGACCGGGTAATTCCATATCAGGAACCCGGCTGTGGCGCCCGCCACCATCAGTGCGGCCACCAGCACAAACACATCGCCGACCTGGAATGCGACATAAGCCAGCGAAATTAACATGCATATGGTAACGACGCTGGCCAGGCCATTGAACCCGTCGATGATATTGACCGCATTCGCAATACCGGCGACCGCCAGCACGGTGACCGGCAGCGCCAGCCAGACATAATCGAACACGAATACGCCGAATGGCGTATCCAGGCGCGCCAGCTTGGCGTCGAGCAGGAAATAACCGAGCAGTGCGGCCGCCATGGTCAATATCAGGCGGCGCAGCGCGCTGACATTCCCCGTATAGTCCTCGACGATACCGCCGATGAAAGCAAGCGAGGAACACAGCATTAGCGCCAATACCCATTGCGCCATCTGCGGCACGCGCCACACCGAAATGCAGGCGCTGGTCAGCACCGCCAGAAAGATGGGAAGCCCGCCAATGCGCGCCACCTCGTGCGAATGCACCTTCTGGACGCCAAGGAAGTCGGAATCGAGGGCGGGACCGTGCAGCTTTGCCTGCTTGATTACAAGAAGGGTCAGCAGGGCGGAGGCGACGAAACTCACGAGGAAAGAAAACATTATTATCTTATTATTCTAATGACGACATTTCCGACAGGCTCGTGTGCCCCGCCGTGCGCAACTGGAGTTCGAATGACGCGGGCATTTGCCTGCCCGCTATTGCCGTGATTGTACCGGATTGGGGACAATAACCCCAGCCGCAATAACTCTGTATAGACCAACTGGTAATCACTATTGTTTCTGGGTAACTGTTCAGCCTGAATGGCCAAAGCAATCCGCGTCATCCGCATCGGTGAACGCGATGTCGCCTTGTTCGGCCTCAGCTATGCATTCCCACAGGCCGTCTTGATGCAGCGCGATCGAATCGGCATTTCGCAAGTAGAACTCATCGGGATCCAGGCCATCGATCAGGACCGGACGACGTACCCGCCTTTGTTTTCCGTTGATGAAGATAGTCATGAACTGTGCCTTCTCCCTCTTCTGGGCGACGGTCAGTTTGCGCTTCGGGCCATGGTATTGAATGCGATTGTTAACTGTTCGGCCGCTACGCAGCTGGCATGATCGGATCGCCAGTAAATGCGCGGCGTAGCACTTCCAGCATGCTGTGCCCCTGTTGCGTAGCGTGTCGAGGCAGGAGCGAATGATGCAGAAATTGTCGGCGCCGGCAATGGTGCGGAAGCATCCCGATATTTTTGTTTGACCTTGGGCATGCGGACGGCCCGCTCGGCAATATTGTTGGAGAACGGGACGGTCGGATCGGCGATGAAGCGCAAGATAGCATCGGCGTGCAGCCGGAAGCGGCGCAGCAAGTTATAGGCGTCGGATTGCTTGCAGCGACCGGATGATCCGTCTGGTTTGAGTTGGGGAGGGTTCAATTGCTCCCCTTGGCGCACGATGTCGTTGTAGACGATGGTGAAGGCGGCGATGGCATCGGCATCAAATGGCCGGCCCTGCTGTCGCGCCGCCGCGCTCAGTCGTTGGGCGTTGAGCAGCAGTTCCGTCATGGCGGTCGGCCATTGCTGGCCAGTCACTTCCTGCGCATACACCAGTTCTCGAAGGAGATGGGCATTGCACAAGGCATGCAGGCCATCGTCGAGTTTCCAGTAAGGGGCCCAGCAATCATGCACCAGAACGCCGATGCGTTTGGGGAGAATGCCATGCGCGACGATGGCATCCAGGCCGCGCTTTGCGTGCATGCCATACCAGGTCAGTTCCGCCGTGGCCGCCACATGCATCCAGTGCAGTTTGCCATCCACGCGCAAGCCCGATTCGTCGGCGCACAGCACTGGCGCGTGGTGCAATTGCCGCGCTATCAGGTCGGCTGTACCCTGCAGGGCCAGGCTCGCTTCGCCAACCCAGGCAAGCAGGGTTGCTGGCGACACAGACAAGCCCGTCATCTCGCCAATCAACTCGGCGGCGCGGCATATGGCAGCATCTGGCCCTGGGTCAGATGCACGCCCAGTGCGCGCACGTTCGGGCCGTATTGCGCAAGGTCGCCGACCGCAGCCGGGAATACGCTGTCGTGCCGCTGACCGCAGGCGCAGACCACCGTGTAGACACGGTGTTCCACCACTCGAAGCTCATCGCAGGCACATCGAATACCTGGCGGCGCTCCAGCACCTGCGCCTGTTCGAGCGCCAGCGCACTGTGGCAGCGGTTGCAATGCGACGGCGGCGGATAATCCTTCGTACTGGTGGGCTCGGCCACCCGCTTGAGTGTACTGCCTTTATGGCCCGGTTGGCCGCCAACCGCCTTGCCAGACTTGCCGCGCAACGAGCTAGTCTTCTGCTTCTTGGCCAGTCCATCCGAGGATGGTGGCTTGCTCGAATTCTGGCTGTTCATTCCCAGCTTTGCCTCAAGCGCATCCATGCGTGCAAAGAGCACGTCGATGAGACGATCCTTGTCGGTATCGGACAGCTGCGTGAGGTCGGACGAGGCGGTTTCGGTGGCATGCCGACATGATGCGGCAATAGCCAATAGTTTACAACTGCTCATTGCCGTGTTCATTCAGGCTGAATAGTTACGTTTCTGGCAACCAACGATTGTGCCCGGATCATCGGGCCATGCCGAGGTTATTTACATTTGGAATATTGAACCGGCAGCAGCAGCTAGGTCATGCACAGCGCCAGCGCTTCACGCCAGTGCGGCAGGCGGCAGATCGCCCCAAGCTTTCCGGTATCCAGCCGCGAATTGCGGGGGCGGCGTGCGGGTGCGCCATACTCGGCGGCGGTGATCGGCGTGACCCGGCACTCCAGTCCGGCGATATCGACATCGCTTGCGTGAATTCGCACCAGCTGGCCTCGCCCTGGCTGCTGAGGTGATAGATGCCGCCGTGCGCGTCCCACCCGGCGCTCCCGCCGGCATGCACGTGCGCCAGCAGCAAGGCGGTGGTGTCCGCCACCGTCCGGCTCCAGGTCGGTGCGCCGTGCTGGTCGCACACCACGCGCAGCACGTCGCGTTCCTGCCCGAACTCGAGCATCGTACGCAGGAAGTTCTTACCGCGCATGCCGTACATCCAGCTGGTGCGCAGGATCAAGTGAGGGATGCCGGCCGCGGCGACCGCCTGTTCAGCCTCGAGCTTGGTGACGCCATAGACATTGACCGGATTGGCCACGTCGCTTTCCAGTAGGCGCCCTGCTTGTTGCCATCAAACACGTAATCGGTGGAATACTGGACCATGGCGGCGCCCAGCTTGCGCGCCTCGTCCGCCATGACGGCGGGCGCCTCCGCGTTGATGCGGCGCGCCACGGCCGGCTCGGTTTCCGCCTGGTCTACCGCCGTGTATGCCGCCGCATTGACGACCAGGCCGGGGCGGACGGCGCGGATCACCGCGCGCACCTGCGCCAGGTCGGCCAGGTCCATCTGCGCACGTCCGGGCGCGACGACCTCGCCCAGCCCCTGCAGGCTGCGCTGCAGCTCGTAGCCAAGCTGTCCGCTACCGCCGGTCAGCAATATCTTCATGCGAATACTTCGGCGTCGGCAAGCAGCACGCCATGGCTGTCCTTGCCGGAAAGCATAGGCTCGCCAGACAGCGGCCAGTCGATGGCGAGTTCGGGATCGTTCCACAGGATCGAGCGTTCATGCTCGGGCGACCAGTAATCGGTGGTCTTGTACAGGCATTCGGCGCTGTCGCTGGTGACCACGAAGCCGTGCGCGAAACCCGGCGGCACCCACAGCTGGCGGCAATTCTCGGCCGACAGCTCGACGCCGATCCAGCGGCCGAAAAATGGCGAGGAGCGACGGATATCCACCACCACGTCGAAAATCGCGCCGTGGATAACCCTGATCAGTTTTCCCTGCGGCTGGCGGATCTGGTAATGCAAGCCGCGCAGGACATTCCTGGCGGAGCGCGAGTGATTATCCTGCACAAAATTTGCGTTCTGGCCGGTCTGTTCGAAAAACTCGCGCGCATTGTAGCTTTCGTAGAAAAAGCCGCGGCTGTCGCCAAATACCTTCGGCTCAAAGACCAGGACTTCCGGCATCGCGGTTGGCGTAGCTTTCATTTAGAACACCCTATCGTTGAGGACGCGCAGCAGGTATTGGCCGTAGCCGTTATTCTTCAGGGGTTCGGCCAGCTTGGCCAGCGCGGCGGCGTCGATATAACCCTTGCGGTAAGCCATTTCTTCAGGCACGGCCACCTTCAGGCCCTGGCGTTTTTCGATCGTCGCGATGAATTGCGACGCTTCCAGCAGCGATTCGTGGTACCGGTATCGAGCCAGGGCCTGAAGGTGGCCGTGCCTGAAGAAATGGCTTACCGCAAGGGTTATATCGACGCCGCCGCGCTGGCCAAGCTGGCCGAACCCCTGAAGAATAACGGCTACGGCCAATACCTGCTGCGCGTCCTCAACGATAGGGTGTTCTAAATGAAAGCTACGCCAACCGCGATGCCGGAAGTCCTGTCTTTGAGCCGAAGGTATTTGGCGACAGCCGCGGCTTTTTCTACGAAAGCTACAATGCGCGCGAGTTTTTCGAACAGACCGGCCAGAACGCAAATTTTGTGCAGGATAATCACTCGCGCTCCGCCAGGAATGTCCTGCGCGGCTTGCATTACCAGATCCGCCAGCCGCAGGGAAAACTGATCAGGGTTATCCACGGCGCGATTTTCGACGTGGTGGTGGATATCCGTCGCTCCTCGCCATTTTTCGGCCGCTGGATCGGCGTCGAGCTGTCGGCCGAGAATTGCCGCCAGCTGTGGGTGCCGCCGGGTTTCGCGCACGGCTTCGTGGTCACCAGCGACAGCGCCGAATGCCTGTACAAGACCACCGATTACTGGTCGCCCGAGCATGAACGCTCGATCCTGTGGAACGATCCCGAACTCGCCATCGACTGGCCGCTGTCTGGCGAGCCTATGCTTTCCGGCAAGGACAGCCATGGCGTGCTGCTTGCCGACGCCGAAGTATTCGCATGAAGATATTGCTGACCGGCGGTAGCGGACAGCTTGGCTACGAGCTGCAGCGCAGCCTGCAGGGGCTGGGCGAGGTCGTCGCGCCCGGACGTGCGCAGATGGACCTGGCCGACCTGGCGCAGGTGCGCGCGGTGATCCGCGCCGTCCGCCCCGGCCTGGTCGTCAATGCGGCGGCATACACGGCGGTAGACCAGGCGGAAACCGAGCCGGCCGTGGCGCGCCGCATCAACGCGGAGGCGCCCGCCGTCATGGCGGACGAGGCGCGCAAGCTGGGCGCCGCCATGGTCCAGTATTCCACCGATTACGTGTTTGATGGCAACAAGCAGGGCGCCTACCTGGAAAGCGACGTGGCCAATCCGGTCAATGTCTATGGCGTCACCAAGCTCGAGGCTGAACAGGCGGTCGCCGCGGCCGGCATCCCTCACTTGATCCTGCGCACCAGCTGGATGTACGGCATGCGCGGTAAGAACTTCCTGCGTACGATGCTCGAGTTCGGGCAGGAACGCGACGTGCTGCGCGTGGTGTGCGACCAGCACGGCGCACCGACCTGGAGCCGGACGG